>JBDTMF010000031.1:0-28124 GCA_039934455.1 Solirubrobacteraceae bacterium | reverse complement strand
AGCATCAGCGGCAGCCCGGCGGCGACCAGCGACCCGAACGCCAGCACCAGGATGATCATCGTCACCGGCCAGGAGATGACCTCGCTCTTGAGCATCGCGGAGCGGTTGGCCTCGTTGAAGTCCGACCACATCCCCGAAGCACCCGTCAGCGAGACCCGCACGCCGCCGGCGCCCTTCAATTCGGTCTTGAGGTCGTCGGCCGCGCGGACCATCTCGTTCGGGTTGTCGGCTGCGCCGGCCTGGATGACGGCGGTGTGGCCGTCGCGGGAGATGGACTGACCGGGGCGCGGAGGCATCACACCGGTGACACGCGGGTCAGCCTTGAGCGTGCGCTGCACCGAAGTGATCGTCTGCTGGAACGCGGGGTCAGAGACCGTCTTGGTCGGTGAGTGCACGACCACCTGCAGAGCGCTGGAGGACAGCCCCTGGAAGTTGCGGTCCACGAGCTCGCGGGCCTTGACCGACTCCGAACCCGTGGCCTCCCAGCCGGCGCCGGAAAGGGCGTGCTCGACTTTCGGGGCGAAGGCGCCGAGGGCGACAGCGACGACCGCCCACGCGACGGCGACGACGCGGAAGTGGGTGGCGGTGTAGCGGCCGAGGCGGCCGATGGGTCCGACCGTGCTCATCGAACCACCTCCCGGAGAGCGGAGCGCAGCCCGAAGACGCGCGTGAGGAGTAGCGAGACAGGACAGGCGCCGGCGACCACGTACAGCCACTGGTTGACGCCCACAAAGGCCGTCAACAGCAAGAACCACGGCGACACCGCAGCCGCGAGCGCGGCAGACAGCAGCGTGACGGTGCCGGCCATCGCGAACAACGCGCGCTCCAGCGGCCAGCCGGCCCTTGGGCAGGTGCGCGTCATGCCACACCTCCGCTCAGGATGGAGTCAAGCTCGGCGAGCTGCTCACGCAGGCCGCCACACACCTGCTCGCACAGCGCGAACACCGTGTCGTCAGCAATCGCGTAACGCACGCTCGTGCCCTCCTTCGCACGGCTGACGATCCCAGCCTGGTGCAGGACGCCGAGGTGCTTGGAGACGTTCTGCTGCGAGGCGTCCAGCGCCTCGACGAGCTCCCCGACCGTCGCCGATCCGTCACGCAGCCGGTCCAGAAGCCTGATGCGCATCGGCTCGCCGATGACGCGAAGCCGCTGCGCCACCAACTCCACCAGCGGTTCGGGAAGAGGGCGGGGAATATCCATATCCACCACTCTACAACAGAAGAGTTGTAATCGGAGGACCGCCGCCCCTTGATCGCCGACGCCCAAGGCATGGATCACCTCATGGATCAGCGTGCGCACCTGGGCGTTGGCCGGCGCGTCGGCGTCGACGCGAACGCCCGCCGCGGCGCGAGCAAGCGATTGTGCGAATCGCCGCTCAGCGGCTCCGACGGGGCTCCAGCGGCCCGGCTCGCCCGAGGGCAACGGCGCCACCTGACCGCGGTCGAAGACCGACACGCTCATGAACACGGTGATCGTCGCGCCGGTCTCCTCGCCGCTATCGCTACGCGGTCGAGCAGGGCGATGCTTTCGGCCTCGGGACCGCAAATGCGCTCGCACTCGGATTTGCCAGACGGCACAACCAGACCGGGCCCCCCAGAGGACGGCAAACGAGGTGAGCCGGGCTGGGTTCAGACCTCGACCGGCAGGCCCAGATCAAACAGCGACTCCACCAAGCGCTAATCAGAAACGAGGAGCGCGGCGGTGGTGAGAGTGCCCAAGAAGCAGGCGGAGGTTCGTTCCTGCTCCAACGCAGCAAGGTCCCCGACCTTGCTCCGACAGAATGTTAGCCAGACGCGACAGCGGCGGCGGCGACAAGTCCGGCTAGAGGTAGCCGCTCGGGTTGACCGGTGTGCCGTTGACGCGGGTTTCGAAGTGGAGGTGTGCGCCGAACGAGCGGCCGGTGTTCCCCACCGCGCCGATGACCTGTCCCCTGCTGACCGCCTGCCCGACGTCCACCCCGATCCGCGACTGGTGGGCGTAGCACGTCGACAGGGAGCCTCCATGCTGCACGCAGGTGTAGTTGCCATAGGCGCCCTGCGGGCCGGCGAGCGCGACGCGCCCGGAAGCGGCAGCACGGATCGGCGTGCCCTCGGGTGCGCCGATGTCCAACCCCGCGTGGAGACGGCCCCAGCGAGGACCGAACGGCGAGGTGATCGGGCCGTTGACCGGCCAGATGAGACCCCCGGACCCCGGCCGCATGGGTCCGGCCTTCGGAGCCGGGGCGCCTGACCCGGCAGACGAACGGAGCGCGGCGGTCACCCGGGCATTTTCACGCTCGAGTGCCGCAAGCTGGCCCTGTAACTCGCGGCGGTCGTCGCGCGTGGTTGCAAGCGCGGTTGCCTTGTCGGAGCGCACGGCGGCGAACTGGTCGCGGCGGTCCACGAGCTGCCCGCGGACGCGCGAGACCTCGTCGCGGCGCGCCTCGATCGCCGCGGCGACCTCGGTCTGGCGCACCTCGAGCACGCCGAGGTGCTCGGCCGTCCTCTTCGCCTCGGCCCGCGCGGTGCGGACGCGGTCGATGATGCGCGCGTCCTGGTCGGAGACGCGCTGCATGAACTCGGTGCGGTCGAGCAGGTCGGCGAAGCCGTCGGAGTTCAGCACCACGGTCACCACGTCGGGCTTGTCGGCCTTGTAGAGCTCGACGAGCCGGCCGGCGAGCCCGATACGCGCCTCGGCCAGCCGCGCGCGCAGCCGGGCGAGCCGGATGCGCTCCTGGCGCAGCTCCTCCTGGATTCGGGCCAGCTCCGCGCGCTTGGCGTCGAGGTCGCCCTGGATGCGCACCTCCCTGCGCTGCAACACCGTGATGTCGGACTGCAGCGCCCCGATCTTGTTGCTGTAGCGCGTGACTGTGGTCGAGAGCAGCTGCTCGCGGCCCTGCTTCTGCTCGATCGCGCGGCGCTTCTGATCGATCTTCGAGCCCAGCGACGCCGCACGCGAGCGCGGAGAACCGTCCGAGAGCACGGGCAGGAACGCCCACAGGGCGAGCGGGAGCGGTGCCACCGCGAACAGGAGGCCAAGCCGAGCCATACGGCAGAGAACCTAGGCGCTCGGGCGCCGCGGGCTGCAATTATTCCTACAGAACGTAGGGGACGCGCCGGGCGCCGTCCGCGACCGAGCGACGGTGCGCATCTTGCGAGCGGACTTCCCACAAGTCCCGAGCGTCAGCTGGGCTGGTAGCCGCGCCTGAAGCGACTGGCGGATCCCCGCTATGACGCCGCACCGCCGGCAGGCATCGGGCACGCCACGCTCCCTCGCAGCCGCACCGCCAGGCCGGTGCTCAACAGAAGGATGCTCAGCACGCCGAGGACCGGCTGCAGCGGCGCCCAGTAGCTGAGCGCGCCGCTGACGCCGATCACGGCGACGACCAGCTTGTTGCAGATCGGGCATCCCACCGCGAACGTCGACAACAGCGTCGCACCGGCGGTCCGTCCCGAGCGATCCGGTGCGGAGGTGTGCGCACCCGCGACGCGGACGTAGGTGGCGGCCGTCAGGCCGAGCAGCACGGCGGAGACGGCCCACACGGGATAGTCCCACCAGGTCACGGGTGTCATCCGGGTGGAATGACTGCTGCGGACGATTCCCGTCGGAACGCCCATGGCCAGAGCGGCCGCTGTGCCGACCAGTACGGCGATAACCCAGCGCCGCGCCGGCCACGACCGCACCGACGCCACGCCGGCGTGAAGCCCCTCGAGCATCCGGCGTGCCGCGTGATCAATGGCCACCCAGGCATCGTATCGTCGTGCTCCTACTTCTCGTCGGAGATGGCCTCGGGCCGGCCCGGCGTGTCGCCGGGTCGGCACCTCGACACCTCGCAGCGCCGGCCGGTCAGCCGGGCGTACCAGGCGACCGTCCACTCCCGGAACTGGTCGATCTCGCGCTCCTGCGCGCGCACGATGCCGCGCGCCAGACGACGGACCTGGGCATGGCTCGCACGCCGAGCGGCGATTCCCGCGCGCTCGACCGCGAGGGTGTGGTGGACCGTCATGTGCGACATGAACCGCAGCTCGAAGGCGGCGCCGCTGGCACCCTCGAGCTCGTCCGTGGCATGCATGTCGTGCTCGGTCATGCGCGGGCGCACCGTCACGCCGTACCAGCGCTTCAGCCAGCGCTGCATGCGCTTGATCTCCGCGCTCGGGCCGCGTAGCGGACGATCGACTCGTCGATGCAGGCACTCTCAATGGGGCGCTGGCCGTCGACGAGAGCAGCTCGAGCGACACCGGCGTCGCGGGCGTTTGGTCTCGGTGAACATGGTGAAGGTATCCTACGCGATGTCGGAGAGGACCTACGCGAGCGAACGCTTGGGAACGCTGGCCGGCCGGCAGGGCGAAGCTGCGTTGTGGCGCCCTGGATCACGCGATACGAGGCGCCGTCGAGCCCGCTCGGGCGGTAGCTCGGACGCGCCGCGCGAGCGGCTGCGGACCCGCCGGCGGTCAGCCAGACAGCACCAGCGAGGGTGCCTGCCGGCCGACCACGATCCGCGCCACGCGCTCGACCGGAGCGAGGTTATCGGGGTCGTGACACAGGCGGACTCCCGGTTCGGTCCGGGGTCAATGGTGCTCGCGGCCACTCGGGCGCCCGCCGCTGCGGTCGCTGCCGTGCCCGCCCATCGCGCCCATCATTACCCACATCATCACGGCGCACGCGATCAGGTACAGGCCAGCGGCATAGCCGATCAGCAGCAGGACAACACCCACGACGACGAGAAGGACGTGGAACAGCATGTGCGGTTCGGTGAACTTGCGCATCTTCTTCCTCAAGTTGATATCCACGCTCCCACACACTAGGCCGGGCGCCTCCTACAAAGCGTCGGGGAAAGCCCGCGTGTGACGCCCGGAGAACTACGGAGTCGCAGGGGATCTTCGCGATTGGACTGCGCGCGGTCGGGACTCTGGCGAGCTGTAGGGGGTGTGGCTGCTGATCCGATATGACGTTCTCGTAGGGGTGGAGCTGCCCGCGAGTCGACGACGTGGGCGCGAATCCCGCTACGGGGACGCGAGCCATCGCTCGCGTCCTGTCTGCCACCGGCCCCCGGCGATCCGGGAGCGGTAGTTCGCACCCGCTTGGGCCCGTAGTCCTACGACTTGTGGGTGGCAAGGTTCGGGGCGATGCTTGGATGACTGGAAGCACCAACGCTTGGGATCGACACCGGGCTGGCGGAGGTGCTGCCCGGTGACAAGGCGGCCAAGGTCATCGAGCTGCAATCGTCCGGCCGCAAGGTCGCGACGGTCGGCGACGGCGTCAACGACGCCGCCGCGCTCGCGCAGGCCGACCTGGGCATCGCGATCGGCGCGGGAACCGACGTGGCGATCGACACCGCCGACATCGTCCTGCTGCGCTCCGACCCGCTCGACGTCCCCACCGCGCTCGACATCGGCCGTGGCACGCTGCACAAGAGCCAGACCGCCGCGACGACCGCGGGCCGAAGGTCTCATCCGCCCCCTATGCGGCGCCCGCCTCGGCGGGCGGTCCAGGCCAGGTAGCCGCCGAGCGTTCCGACGGCTCCGAGCCCGACGCTGAACATCGGGCGCTCCCAGGGACGCGAGCGCTCGGGATCGACGGCCATCAGCTCGGCCAGGCCTTCGATGAAGGCGGCCGCGATCATGCCGGCCACCAGCCGGTTGCCGAGACGTTCGGCGCGCGCGACCAGCGGCTCGATCTCGTCGGCGCGCAGGTGGACGTCGAGGCCGGAGCCCTCCAGGACGGCCAGGAGCCGGCGCAGATGGTCGGGCAGCTCGGCGCCGAGCTGTGCGACATCGATCCCGGCCTGGCCCATGCGCCGGGCGAATGCCGCGGGCGAGAGCTGGCGCGCGACGAGCCGCTGCGCGTAGGGACCGAGTACCTCCCCGAGGCGGAAGTCGGGGTCGAGTCTCGCAGCCATCCCTTCGTTCATGACCACCATCTTCAGCAGCAGCGCCAGCTCCCGCGGCAGTTGCAGGTGATGGCGGCGCACGATCGCCAAGGCGTCCTCGATCACCGAGCCGAGGTGGAAGTCGCTGACGGCGCGCCCCTCGTGGCGGACGACGAGGGCTGCGAGGTCGGCCCGCAGCGTCGCGCGGTCCACCGGGCCCTGAGCGGTCGAGACGGTGAGCACCGCGTCGGTGATCCGGTCGGGATCGGATCGCGCGAGCGCGAGCAGCAGGGCGCCGAGCTGGTCGCGCAGGCGCTCGTCGATCTCGCCGACCATGCCGAAGTCGATGATCCCCAGCTGCCCGGCCGGTCCGACGAAGAAGTTGCCCGGGTGAGGATCGGCGTGGAAGAAGCCGTCCTCGAAGACCATCTGGGCGGTCACGCTGGTCGCCAGCTCGGCGAGGGCGCGGCGGTCGATGCCGGCCTCGTCGAGTGCGTCGGTGTCGTCGACCTTGATGCCGCGGATGCGCTCGAGCGTCAGCACACGCGACGTGGTCGTCTCCCAGAAGACCCGCGGGATGTGCACCTCGTCGTCCTGCGCGAAGTTCGCCGCGAAGCGCTCCGCGCTGCGTCCCTCGCGCAGGTAGTCCAGCTCGGCCCGCAGCGTCTGCGCGAACCCGTCGACCAGCCCGACGAGGTCGTAGTCGCCGGCCGCCTGCCAGTGGCGGCTGGCATGGACGGCGAGGTTCTGGAGGATCTCGAGGTCTTCCCCGACCTGCTCCACGACGCCCGGCCGGCGCACCTTGACCACCACCTCGGTACCGTCGCGCAGCGTCGCGGCGTGCGCCTGACCGATCGACGCCGCGGCCAGCGGCACGATCTCGAAGCTCGCGAACGCGCTCTCGGGGTCCTGACCGAGCTCCCGGGTGACGAGCTCGCGGATCGCGTCGGCGGGCACGGGCGGAGCGGCGTCCTGCAGCTTGGCGAGCTCGACCTGGTACTCGGGCCCGAGCAGGTCGGGCCGCGTCGAGAGGATCTGGCCGAGCTTGACGAACGTCGTGCCGAGTTGCTCGAGCGCCAGCCGTACGTGCTCCGGCTGGGTGTAGGGCTGCTCGCGAGGCTCGTGGCCGAGCAGCCCGCGGTGAAACGGCACGCGGCGCTCGAGACCGAGCACGCCCACGAGATAACCGAGCCCGTGACGCGCGAGCGTCTCGGCGATCTGGCCGTAGCGATCGCGATGGTGGCTCATCGCTCGCGTTTCGCCGAGGCCGTGTCCGACCCGCTGCTGCCGATCGGACGATGCCATCTCGCGCAGACGCCTACGGGCACGGAGCACCAGGTCGCCTCGCCGGGTGTCCCTGCATGGCTCGAGGGTATCCACGGACGCCTGCGCACACCGAAGCGGGTCGTCATGCGCGGTGGGTCGCTTTGGTGAACACCGAACCGATCCCCGACTGCGCGCCGTTGGGGATGACGATCACGGGGCAACTCGCCGAGCGGATGACTTTGCCCGAGACGCCGCCAAGCAACACCGCGCGGAGCGGTCCGTAGGCGCGTGACCCGATCACCAGCAGATCGACAAGGCCCGAGATGCCGATCAACTCGCGCGCCGCATGTGGCTCGATCCAACGACGATGACCCCGGCGTCCTGCTCCCTTGCGACGCCCTGTAGCGCCCGAGCCGGCGACCGGTCCGCGACGGAGCGCGTCTCGAGCCCAGGGCGGTCCCGCAGCGGATCGCTCATCGCTCCAGCGTTGCCTCGGCACCCTCACGCAGGAACTCGCCGTGCTCACTGCTGGTGGCCGGGGCGATAGCGCGCTCGTAGTGATAGGCGCTGACAACCGTCACCGGCGCGCCGCTCGCCTGCGCCAGCATGCGGCCGAAGGCGACCGCGTCCTGTGAGCGCTCCGACCGATCGACGCCGATGATGATTCTGCTCAACGTGATCCCTTCGCTGGGTTCCGTGCACCTACTGACTGTAGGTGCACCTGGACGCAAGCGTCATTACGGGGAGCACCCGTCCTGGTCCGTAGGAAGCCGCAGCATTGCTGCGTGTGGTTGCTGACGCGAGATGTTCTCTCAACTCCTACAGTCAACGGAGCGATAGTTGCCATCGATGAGAGGCCGTCATGAAGTCGAGCCACATGGTGTTCTGCGGATTCCTACTCGTCGTAGGGTTTGCCCTGCTCGCGGGCGGGGTGGGCGCTGTCGCATTCGTGCCGTTCGTGGCATGCATGCTGATGATCGGCGGGATGATGTGGATGATGATGCGGCCGGGCACGCGTGACCGCTGAGCTCCCACCCCGCGCTCGTGCCTGGCCCGCGCGCTGACGACCGGGTAGGTCGAGGACGTTGCCGACGCACCGCCGTCGACCTCAACCCGAGGGCAACCCTCGGTCAGCGTCGCCGACCAGCAGCTCGCGCGTCGCCGCCGCGCCGCCAGACCCCTCACTCGTTCCGCCAAGCAAGGACATGCCATGAGCACGACCCAACGCACCGAGCACGTCGAGGTTCCCATCATTGGGATGACGTGTGCTTCGTGCGCGAATCGGATCGAGCGCAAGCTCAACAAGCTCGACGGGGTGTCCGCCGTGGTCAACTACGCGACCGAGAAGGCCGCCGTCGACTTTGACCCCGACCTCGCGCGACCGGAGGACCTGCTCGGCGCCGTGGAGGATGTCGGCTACGGAGCCGTCCTGCCCGCCGTGGGGCCGATGCGCGGCGGCGAAGCTCACGAGCACCCCGAACCCTCCGAAGATGAGACCGCGACGCTGCGCCACCGGCTCATTGTCTCCGCGGTGCTGTCGCTGCCGGTGCTGCTGCTGGCGATGGTGCCGGCGCTGCAGTTCGACAACTGGCAGTGGCTGAGCCTGCAGTTCGCGACCCCGGTCGTCATCTGGGGCGCATGGCCGTTTCATCATGCGGCGTGGGCCAACCTCAAGCATGGCGCGGCGACCATGGACACGCTGATCAGCGTGGGCGTGCTCGCCGCGTGGCTGTGGGCGCTATACGCGCTGTTCCTCGGCGACGCGGGCATTCCGGGGATGCGGATGCCGTTCGAGCTGATCCCCCAGCGCGGGACCGGCGCGGACGACATCTACCTCGAGGTCGCGGCCGTCGTGACCACGCTCATCCTGCTCGGGCGCTTCTTCGAGGCCCGCGCCAAGCGCCACGCCGGCGCGGCCCTCAAAGCACTGCTGGAACTCGGCGAGAAGGACGTGAGCGTGCTCGACGACGACGGCCATGAGCAGCGCGTCCCGATCGAGCAGCTGCGCGTCGGTCAGCGCTTCGTGGTCCGTCCCGGCGAGAAGATCGCCACCGACGGCGTGATCGAAGAGGGCGCCTCGGCGGTCGACATGAGCATGCTCACCGGCGAGTCCGTTCCCGTCGAGGTCAGTCCCGGCTCAGACGTTGCGGGCGCGACCGTCAACGCCGGCGGCCGCCTCGTCGTGCGCGCCGCCAAGGTCGGGGCCGACACCGCGCTCGCGCAGATCGCCAAGCTCGTGACCGACGCCCAGACCGGCAAGGCCCCGGTCCAGCGCCTCGCCGACCGCGTCTCCGGCGTCCTGGTGCCGATCGTCATCGCGCTGGCGCTCGCCACCCTCGGCTTCTGGCTGGCCACCGGCGAGAGCGCCAGCTTCGCGTTCACCGCCGCGGTCGCCGTGCTCATCATCGCCTGCCCGTGCGCGCTCGGCCTCGCGACCCCGACCGCGCTGATGGTCGGCACCGGCCGCGGCGCTCAGCTGGGGCTGCTCATCAAGGGCCCCGAGGTCCTCGAGTCAACCCGGCGGGTCGACACGATCGTGCTCGACAAGACCGGGACCGTGACCACCGGCAAGATGAGCCTCGCCGACCTCACCGTGGCCGATGGCGACGACCGCGCTGAGGCGCTACGTCTTGTCGGCGCGGTCGAACACGCGTCCGAGCATCCCATCGCGCAGGCCATCGCCAAGGCCGCCGAGGCTGAGCACGGCGACCTGCCGGCCGTGGAAGGCTTCGCCAACCGCGAGGGTCTGGGCGTCCAGGGCCTGGTCGACGGCCACGCCCTCGTGGTCGGCCGGCCCGCCCTTCTCGCCGACTCGGCCATGCAGCTCACACCCGAGCTCGAGGCCGCACGACGCGCGGCGGAGGCCAAGGGGCAGACCGCCATCGCCGCCGGCTGGGACGGCGCGGCGCGCGCGGTCTTCGTCGTCGCCGACACGCTCAAACCGAGCTCGGCTGAGGCCGTCGCGCAGCTCAAGGCGCTGGGCCTGCGGCCCGTGCTGCTGACCGGCGACAACGAGACCACAGCCCGCGCGGTCGCCGCGGAGATCGGCATCGACGAGGTGATCGCGGAAGTGCTGCCCGCCGACAAGGTCAATGTCGTCAAGCACCTGCAGGGCGAGGGTCGCGTGGTCGCCATGGTCGGCGACGGCGTCAACGACGCGCCCGCGCTCGCTCAGGCGGATCTCGGCCTGGCCATCGGCACCGGCACCGACGTCGCCATCGAGGCGAGCGACCTCACACTCGTCTCGGGGGACCTGCGCGCCGCCGCGGATGCCGTCCGCCTGAGCCGCGCGACGCTGCGCACCATCAAGCAGAACCTCGGCTGGGCGTTCGGCTACAACCTCGCCGCGCTCCCACTCGCCGCCATGGGGCTCCTGAACCCGGTCATCGCCGGCGCGGCAATGGCGTTCTCCAGCGTCTCGGTCGTCACCAACGCGCTCCGGCTGCGCCGCTTCCGCTCGCAACGCACGACCCCGGTGCCAACGCGCACACAACGAACTCCTCTCTGAAAAGGATCGACAACACCATGAAGACCAACAGGACCTCGCTGACGTCGCTCGCTGCACTGGCGCTGCTCGCGCTTGCGACACTTGTTGCCGGCTGTGGCAGCGACGACAACGGCAAGACCAGCGCATCCGGCAACGCCACCGACGCCGCGTTCATCACCGACATGACAACCCACCATCAAGGCGCCATCGAGATGGCCCAGGTCGCGCAGACGCGCGCCGGGCACGCGGAGGTCCGCACGCTGGCCGACGGCATCATCAGCGCCCAGAAGGGCCAGATATCGGTGATGAAGCGCATCGGCGACGACATGCGTGGCATGGGCATGGCTCACGGGGACCATCTGGGCATGAGCCAGTCGCAGATGGGCATGAACATGGACCTGCCGGCGCTTCGGCGCGCCAAGCCGTTCGACCGCGCCTTCATCGACATGATGCTCCCCCACCACCAGGGCGCCATCGCGATGGCCCGCAAGGAGCTCGCCAAGGGCAGCCAGCCGGCGCTGCGCGCGATCGCCCAGGACACCATCGACGCGCAGAGCAGGGAAATCGCCCAGATGCGTAAGTGGCGCAAGGCCTGGTAGTGACCGGCCGCCACGTTGTCGCGTCCACCTACCGCCCGCGCTCGGATGTCCGCGCCCGACGACCTCGCCCGGATCGCCGCTCGGTCGCGCCGAACCCGGGTCAGCTCAGCCAACGCGAGAAGGAACGGTCATGAGCGAGATCATCGTGGGCGTCGACGAGTCCCAAGGCTCGAGCGACGCCATCGCCCTGGCGAGCAGCCTGGCCGCTATCACCGGCTCGAAGCTCATGCTCGTCAACGTCTTCCCTTACGACCGCCACCCGAGCCGCGCCGAGAACCGTGGGTTCGAGGAGTACCTGCGCCGGGACAGCGACGAGCTGCTCGAGCGCCTGCGCAGCGCTCATGGTGACGAGACGATCGAGATCAGGGCCATCGCCAGCCCCTCCCCCGCCCTCGGGCTGCACGAGCTCGCCGAGGGTGAGGATGCTGACCTCATCGTCGTCGGCTCCACGCACACCGGCCGCGCCGGACGCGTGCTGCCCGGCAGCACCGCCGAGCGGCTCCTGCACGGGTCGCCCTCCCCGGTGGCGCTAGCGCCGAAGGACTACGCGCAGCGCTCGAACCACGAGCCCGTGGTCATCGGCTGCGGCTATGACGACTCCACATCCGCCCGGCGCGCGCTCGAGACCGCCCGCCGCCTCGCGGCGGCGACCGGGGCGCGACTGCGGGTCATCCGCGCCTTCAAACCGCTGGCTTACGAGATCCCGCCGGGCAGCACGGCCGCGGGCGAGCTCGGCTCATACAGCAACACACTCCACGCCCGCGCCGCCGAAGGAACTCGAGGCAGCCGTCGCGAGGATCGAGACCGAGCCCGGGACCGAGGCGGTCTTCGCCGTCGGCGACCCGTCGCACATCCTCGCCGAGGCGTCCGAGCAACTCGACCTCCTGCTCGTCGGCTCCCGCGGCTACGGCCCCGATGCACGCCGTCATCGTCGGGGGCGTCGCCGGGCGTCTCGTGCGCGAAGCTGCCTGCCCCGCATCGTGCTGCCGCGCAGCGCCGGCCACACCGAGGAGGACTCCCTGTTCAGACAGACCGCGTCCCGGCCAGGAGTCGTGCGGTGAGCCTCCGAAGCTTTCCCGCCGTGGCCGTGCGACACCACCAGCGATCCAGCCCGGTGCCGCCGCGGATGGCTGCGCGCAGGCCCGCTCGTTGATGCGGGCGGGCGTTCCTTCTAGGGCGATGTCTCGCCAGGAGCAGCACCGCGTCGCAGCGTTCCTCGCCGACGTCGAGTTGTTCCGTGGGAGCCCCGACGAAGACGTCGCGACCGTCTATGCCCGTGCCGCCGACCGCTATGACCACTTCCGAGCGCTGTGGCTACGCTTGGCCGGGGCGGGCGCGGAAGAGGCGATGCTCGCCGACCTGCGCGCCGTGCTGCGCCCAGGCGCGAAAGTCCTCGATGCTGGTTGCGGCACCGGCGTACTGGCGCGCAGGATGCGCGAGCTCCAGCCCGAGATCGAGCTGACCATGGTCGACCTCTCCGCTGCGATGCTCGCCCGGGCGAGCGATGTACCGGGGGAGCAGCTCCAGGGAAGTGTGCTGAACTTGCCCTTCGCGGCCGGCACGTTCGACGTGGTGGTTTCGGCCTGGGTCATCGAGACGGTGCCCGAGCCGATACGGGCGGTGAGCGAGTACCTGCGGGTTCTCAACGCCGACGGACACGTCCTCTACACCTTCTGTTCGCTGCCCGATGGCTGGTTCTCGCGAACCGGCAGCGCATGGCTGCGCAACGCGGTGCATCGGGGCTTCGCGGGCCAGTTCCTGCACGGCGAGAGCACGCCGTGGCACGACTGCGAGCGCTCGCATCTGATTCGGTTCAGCCACGGCCTCACGACCGAGGTCGCACTCCAGGAGTGCTGCTCCGTTGGAACGCCCCTGCTGCCGCACGCCGGGAGCTGAGTGGAGCCTCTCTCTGCCGCAGGACGGGACGCCGCTGACGGTCTCCTGCAGCCCGGCCCGATCACGCCTCGGCAGCCGATCATCGACCTCACGACCGGCACCGTCGACAAGCACGAACGGCTGCGGCGGGTGCCTCACCGGTACCTCCCTACCGCCTGATGGCCTCGGGACCTGCTCCAACTGATGACCTACCTGCGCCGGCTCGCTCTCGCGCAGCTGACGATCGAGGTGCTCTGCGCCCGCGAGGCGCAGCAACCGGGGGCTCCGGCGAGACATCGGTAACGTCGCGGTTCCGGGAAGCCTCACGGAGGAAATGCCGCTTGTGAAGGTCCTGCTCGCCTATGACGGCTCCACCTCGGCGCAAGCGGCAGTGCGGGCCGCGGCCGAGCTCCTGCCCGGCGCTGACGCCGTCGTGCTCACGGTCTACGAGGCACCTACGCGGCTCGAGCACCTGTTGGCGACACACGCGACGGCCGCTAGCGCGACCGACCGCGGCGTGGCGGATCTACGCCGCATGATGCAAGACGACGCGATGGCCGTGGCTCGGGAAGGGGCCGAACTGGCCACCGAGGGAGGCCTTGCGGCCGAGGCGCAGACGGCCGCCACATCGGGGAGCGCCTGGCCGGTGATCCGAGAGGAGGCGACGCGACAGGAATGTGCAGCGCTCGTTTGCGGCTCGCGGGGACGCGGCGGACTGTCGCGTGCCTGGCTGGGCTCCATCTCGTCAGCCTTGTTGCATCACGCCACGCTCCCGACCCTCGTGGTGCCAGAGCGATCCCCCGAACCACGCGGCCCCCTCCTGCTGGCCTACGACGGCTCTGAGCCGGCACGGGCCGTCATCGCGACCGCTGCAGCGCTCTTCGGCGGCCGGCCGACGGTCGTCGTGCACGTCTGGGAGTCGCCGCTGACCCACTGGCGGAGCGGCCATGCCCTGATGGCCGCGCCCGTCACCGAGATCCGAGAACTGACCGCCGACTTGGACGAACTGCTGGCGAACTCGGCACAGCAGGAAGCGGAGAAGGGTGCCGATCTCGCGCGACAGCGGGGCCTCGGGGCCCGCGCCAAGAGCGTCGAGTCGGCCACCGGTGTCTGGCGGGCGCTGATCGAGACCGCGCAGTCCACCGACGCTGGTGTCGTGGCGGTGGGCTCACGCGGGCGCGGCGCTCTCGCATCGACGTTCCTCGGCTCGGTGTCGTCCGGGCTCGTCCACAACGCCGAGCTTCCCGTGCTCGTCGTTCCATCCTGAGCGAGACCCCGTATGACGCAGTGCTCCACCGAATCCCCGCGAACCCTGCCGCGAGGCGCTCGGTGGTAAGATATGACGCAGGAGATCCCGTGCGCCGATCCTGGTGCATGCACGACAAGTGACCTCCGGATGGTGGCGAGTCACGACAATCGGCATGATCACGTTCTGGAGCGGTCATCGTCGTCGTCTGGCTGCTACGGGAGGAGCTGGGTCCGCGTCGCGTTTTCCGTGGTCCTTCATGCCGACCAGGCGGCCAAGCACGAAGAGCACCGCGAGCGCGAGCACCAACGTCCAGACCAGGCCGAGCGCAAGGGCGCCCCAGGCGTGGAACTCGTCGGAGAACCCGGCGTCGATGATGACGCGGCCGGGCCCATAACCGGGCAGCGCAGCGCCCCACCCGGCTGGCGCGCCGGAGCCGAACATGGGGTTCTGCACGACGCCCAAGTCAAGCATCGCGCCGAACAGCATCAGATAGGTGGCGCCCAGCTGGCCGACGACCGCGCCGGCCAGCGCGCCGAGCATTCCGTAGATGAGCCCGACGAGCAGGATGCCCGCGATGAACGGGGCCCACAGCCTCGGTGTGAAGCTGAGCGCCGTCACGGCGACCGAGACGACGACCACGAGCACGGTGGCGGCGGCGAGCACGAGCAGCCGCGGTGCGAGCGCCTCGCGGGGGCGGAAGCCGGCCACCACGAGCCGGCGGTCGGCCTGGCGTGCGGACTGCATCACGAACACGCCCACGAGACCGGCGAGGAACCCAACCGTGATGGCAGCCATGTCCGCCCCGTGGATGTCGCGCATGTTCGTGAGGATCTCGCCCCCACCGGGCAGCCCGACCGTGCGCGGGAGCTGCTCGGTCAGCGCGATGGCGCGGGTGATGAAGAAGAAGGGCAAGCCGACGAGCAGCACGAGCAGCAGGGGGCGGCGCGCCTGCTCGCGAAAGCCCAGCCGAGTGGCGACGGCGACGCGGCTCACGTGCGGCTCCGCGCGCTCAGGACGAAGACCGCGAAGGCGGCGCTCAGCGCGACCAGGACGACGGCGCCGAGCTTGACCCAGTCCGACGCTGGTGAGCCCTGGCCCAGGCCGGCCGCGATGAGGATGTCCGCGGCCTTGCGCGAGACGCTGTAGGGGGCGGCGTGCTCGGCCATCCCCGGGCCGGAGAACACGTCGAGCAGGAACACGAACGCGACCGCGAGCGAGCCCTCGAGCGGCGCCGTGACGAGCGAGCCGATGAGCACGCCGACGGCCAGGTAGATGAGCGCGAAGCCAAGGACCGCGGTGGCGGCGTGCCACGGGTGCGCCAAGTCGGCGCGCAGCGCCAACGCGATGAAGCCAGCGCTCGCCGCGACGACTGCGAGGACGAGCGAGGCGGCGATGCGTGACGCCGCCACCCGGGCGGGCCCCGCGCCTGCGAGCACGAGGCGCCGGTCAGCGCCGCGCGAGGAGGCCGCCTGGAAGTACCCGAGCGTCCCGGCAAGGAACGCCGCCGCCCAGCCGGCACCCAGCGCGGCCGCCGCGTCGCCGGCGAGATCGCCGCCCAGCGCCCGCGCGAAGTCAGACAGCACGCCCGCGCTCGCAGCCACGAAGACCGCCGGGACGGCAATCAGCAGCACGAGCGTGAACGGCGCTCGCAGCTGCTCGCGGGCAAACGCGGCCGTCCGCGTCATGCGACCTCGCAGCGGCCGTTGCGCAGCTCATAGACGCGCGTGAGCCGGTCGCGCTCCGCGAGCAGGTGGCTGACGATGAGGATGCCCATGCCCTCGGACCTGCGGCGCTCGGCCATCTCCCAGAAGCGCACATAGGTCTCCCAGTCAAAGCCCGCGTAGGGCTCGTCGAGCAGCAGCAGCTGCGGCGAGTGCAGGAGCGCGAGCGCGAGGTTGAGCTTCTGGCGCGTTCCGCCCGAGAGCTCCTCGACACGGTAGTTCAGGTACTTGGCGAACTGCAGCTCGGCCAGCAGCGACTGACGCGACGCGGCGGACGCAGCGTCATCGAGTCCGTAGGCCTGGGTGAAAAGCTCGAAGTGCTCGGCGACCGTGAGCTTGTCCCACAACAGCGGGAGCTGCGGGCAGTAGCCCAGCCGCTCAGGCCGCTGGACCGTCCCGCCGTCACGGCCCAGCATGCCCACGATGATCTGCATCAGCGTGCTCTTGCCCGACCCGTTCTCGCCCACCAGTCCAACGAGCTCGCCGCCGTCGACGTGCAGACTCGCGCCACGCAAGACCTCAACGGCGCGCCGGTGCCATGGCGGCCCGCGATGAAACGCCTTCGCGACGCCATCGACGCGCAGGACCGGAGCGTCCGCGACTGTCGTTCGTCGCGCCGACGCGGGCAGCGACTCGCGGCTCATCACGCTGTGGAATCGCGGGACGCCACCGGCTGCCGCTCGTCCTCGGCGCCCGCGGGCCGGGCAGGCAGCCCGGCGGCGCGGTAGGCGTCAGGCTCGTCGAGCGTCTCATGCGCGAGCAGGGCTTCGGCGAGGCTGTCGAGCTGGTCGCGGTGTTCGCGCAGGATCTGCACCGCGTGCTCGTAACACTCCTCGGTGATGCGCCGGACCTCTTCGTCGACGAGCTCGCGCGTGCGCTCGGAACTGGCCCCCGAGGTGCCGGGGAAGAACAGCCCCTCCTGGCCGGGCCCGGGCAGCACGGAGACCAGGCCCAGCTTGTCGGACATGCCCCAGCGGCCCACCATCTGGCGCGCGAGCCCCGTCGCCTGCTCGAGATCGGATTCGGCTCCGGTGGTCACGTCGCCGAACACCAAGGCCTCAGCTGCGCGGCCACCCAGCGCGCCGGCGATGCGCCCACGCAGGTAGGAGGCGCGATAGCCGTAGCGGTCCTCGTCGGGGCTCTGGAACGTGACGCCCAGCGCGCGGCCGCGCGGGATGATCGAGACCTTGCGAACCGGGTCGGCGCCGGGCTCGAGCATACCCAGCAGGGCATGGCCGGACTCGTGGTAGGCGGTCAGCCGCCGGTCCTCGGGCGACAGCAGGATCCGCCGTTCGGTCCCGAGCACGATCTTCTCCAGCGCGTCGGCGAAATCATGGTGCTCGACGCTCGCCGCGCCGCGGCGGGCCGCGCCGAGCGCCGCCTCGTTGGCGAGGTTGCGCAACTCCGCCCCGACCATTCCCGGCGTGCTCGACGCGATCGCGGCGAGATCGACGTCGTCGCCGAGAGGAACAGACCGCGTATGGACCTCGAGGATCTTGTGCCGCCCCTTCTGGTCGGGCGGATTGACCGTGACGCGGCGGTCAAAGCGCCCGGCGCGCAGCAGCGCCGGATCGAGGATCTCCGGACGGTTGGTCGCCGCCAGGACGATCACGCCCTCCGACCCGGTGAACCCGTCCATCTCGGTGAGGATCTGATTGAGCGTCTGCTCACGCTCGTCGTTGCCGCCGCTCATGCTCCCGGCCCCACGGGCACGACCGATGGCGTCGAGCTCGTCGATGAAGATGATCGACGGCGCGTCCTTCTTGGCCTGCTCGAAAAGATCGCGCACGCGGCTGGCGCCGACGCCGACGATCATCTCCACGAACTCGGACGCCGACAGCGAGAAGAACGGCACCTCCGCCTCGCCGGCCAGGGCGCGCGCGAGCAGCGTCTTGCCGGTGCCCGGAGCGCCCGAGAGCAGCACGCCGCGCGGGATCATCCCGCCCAGCCGTCGGTAGCGATCGGGGTCCTTCAGAAAGCCCACGACCTCGGCCAGTTCCTCGGTCACCTCATCGATGCCGGCGACATCCGCGAACGTCGTGCGCTGCGCGGAGGCGTCGTATCGCTTGGCCTTGGACTTGCCGAGGTTGCCGAGCATCCCGCCGCCGCCACCCTGCGAGCGACGCATGAGCAGCACGAACAGGCCGACAAGCAGCAACGTCGGGCCGAAGCCGAACAGCACCGTCGACAGCAGCGAGCGGCTGTCCGGCGATGTCGCGTTGACCGTGACTTTGTTGCGCAGCAGCAGGCCGAAGATCGCGTCGTCAGCGAACGCGGGGCGCTCGGTCTTGAAGAGATGCGTCAGCCGTCCCTTCTTCCCGGCCGGGTAGCGCACATTGCGCCGGAACTTGCCCTCGATCGTCTCGTCCTTCGAACTGACCTCCGCGATGTTGTTCACGAGCGCCTGCTGGCGGAAGTAGCTGTAGGGGACCGTGATGCGCTGGTGATCAACCGAGGCGCGGCTGGCGATCACCCAGTTGAGGGCGAGCATCGCCACCACGATCCACAACAGGTGCCGACCCCCCGGCATCCGGGAGGCAGGGGGACCCTTGTCGGGCGTCTCGCGCGCGCCCTCGACGCGCCACGGTGTGCGCTCCTGAGGGCGGGGCGTCTCGTCGCGGGCGACGGGATCGTCTGCGGGGGTGGGGGTTTCGGCCATGTGGGAAAGAAGGAGTGCGTTCTTGACGCTGGAGTCTGCGTCCATCGCGCCGGGCTTCCATCCGCATTGCCCGCGCGTCCGACCGTAGACGATACGGATAATCTCCGACGTGTCGTAGGAGATCGGCCACGCCGAGAGAGTCTCGCGCGCGTCGAGTTCAGGAACCCCGCGCGGCGGCGCGTCGCTCTGCTTCGGCGCGGATCTGCTCGACCGATTGGGCTACGACCGCTTCCCAGGGGCCTGCTACCTGGTTCGCCCACCATCGGCCCAGGGCCCAGAGGTCGGTCCCGAGCTCGCCTGAGTAGGTGAATCGCGTTCCTTCGATGGCCGGTTCGAGCTCGTAGGTCTCGACGACGTGCGGTACGGGGCCGCGAACGACGCGGAAGGTCACCCGGTGCGGGCGCTCGAATCGCACCGTTTCGACCGTCGTCACGGTCAAGTGTCCGGCCCGGTTGAAATGCGCGGCCAGCACCATGTCCTCCCCCCGTTCGAGGACGTGGAGCTTGTCCCGCATGGCTCGCGGTGTGCGGCCCAGGTATGGGCCGGCGATCACGTCGAACACGATGTCCGGCGGCGCGGCGATCGACTGCTCGAGCGGTCCAAGGGATCGCAGCCGGCGGCCCACGCCGAGGTCCAGTGTGAGTGCGCCGCGCGCAACGAGAACGCAGGCGCCAGCTGCAGCGGCTGCGCCCGCTGCGGCAAGCGCGCCGGCTCGCCGTCGCCTCCGCGGGTCTGTAGGCATCCGGCTACGTGGCGACGCGACCGGCACGTCGCGCCACCACGACCGCATAGCCGAGATGACCCTGGGCCAGAGCCTCGCGTGCGGCGGCGACGAGCTCGCGGCCCGCCCGCACTCCATCGCCGGCGAGGCCGGCACCGAGCAGACGGGCGACCTTGAGGCGGGCGTCGACACGGTCGAGCATCGCCCCGAGCGCGTCGTCGTGGCGTTCGGTCGTCTCGACGACGAGCCCGCCGTCCTCAAGCAACGAGGCGATCTCGTCCAGCGACCGGGCGTCCGCGATGCACGCGACCCAGGCCTGCGCGCTCAGGAGCGAAGGCTCGAGGTCGTCACGATGAGCGGTGATGTCCGAGATCGCCACCCGAGCTCCCGGCCGCAGCACGCGGGCGAACTCCTGCGCAGCCATCGCCTTGTCAGGGAAGGTGCAGAGGGCGCATTCACACAGCACGCCGTCGACCGCCTCGTCCTCCAACGGGAGCGCTTCGGCATCGCCCTGGATGAAGCGGACGTGCTGCCGCACCTCGGTTTGGGCCGCGGCGCGCGTGGCCGCCGCCACGCTCGCAGCGGCCAGGTCGATGCCGACGACGTCGCAGCCGGTCTCGCGCGCGAGCCGGAGCGCACTCGTCCCGGGGCCGCTCGCCACATCGGCGACAAGCCTCCCCGGGCCCACCTGAAGCGCCCGCGCGAGCCGCGATGTCAGCGCCGCTCCGCCGGGGTGAAACGAGTCACCGAGAAGCCAACGGGCCGCGGGGCTGGAGTACGCAGTCGCGCAGCACGACTTGATTTCCGCGGGCGCGAGCGTCACCGCTGGAGCCGCTTGCCGATGTTCGTCTGCTCGGTCGGCACGCCGTTACCGTTGCCGGCGACGACCGTCTTCGAGCCGTAGCGGGTCGGCTGCAGCAGCGGCTGAAGCTGCTTCGCGTTGGGGACGACCGGGGCGACATGCGTCCCCGACATCTGCTCACGAACCTGCTCGCGGTAGCCGACGGAGTTGTAGGCACAGAACGGGATGAGACGGCCGTCCGGGGTGATCTGCTGGATACAGCACTTCATCAACTGGCGCACATTCAGGGTGTAGGGGTCCTGAAAATCCTGCACGGCGATCATGAAGAAGTTCTCTCGCAGGTTCTTCAGCGCCTCGGGGAGGTCGATACCGCAGGACTCGCACATCAACAGCGCCTGCTCGGCCCCAGGCATCGCCGAGGAGGAGAACATCCGCTCGATGGCCTTGCGCAGGTCCGGGTCGGGGTTGACCCGGTTGGCGACATAGTCGAGGTGGTCCTCGATGTCGAGGAGGCGCGCGAACGGGATGGCGCCGTCACCGTCGATGAGCATGTAACACATCGAACGACAGGTCGGGAAGCAGCAAGGCACCGGAACGAAGTCCGACATCCGAAACCACTCCGGCACCTGATCGACGATCATGTTCATCACGTCGGGATTGGTGAGCCGGTTCAGCGGATCGAACTCGCGGTGGCGCCCGGCGTGGGTGACGGGCTGAAGCACGATCGAGGTCACCGCGGGGTGGGCGATCCCGTGGCGGACGATGGCCCCGACCTCATGCTCGTTGACCCCCTGCTCGATGGCCGCCACCAGCGTGACCTTTACCCCCGCTTCGGCACAATTGTCGAGCGCCCGCTGCTTGATGTCGCGCAGATCCTTGCCGCGAATGGCGCGGTGCGTCGCCTCCTCGAAACCGTCGAACTGAAGGTAGACGTGCGGCTTGAGTCGCTCCAACTCGGCGACGAACCGCTTGTCCCTGGCAATCCGGATGCCGTTGGTGTTGATCATCACGGTGCCGATCGAACGCTCCTGCGCCATCTCGACGAACTCGATGATCTGCGGGTGGATGGTCGGTTCGCCGCCCGAGAACTGGAGCACCTCCGGGTTGCCCTCAGCGGCGATGAACGTGTCGATCATCAAGGCAACCTGTTCCCGGGTCAGTGAGTAGCCGTCGGGCTGATGGCCTGAGTCGGCGAAGCAGATCGGGCAGTCGAGGTTGCAGTTCGTGTTGACCTCGATGAGCGCAAAGCACGAGTGCTGCTTGTGCTCGGGGCACAGCCCACAGTCGAGCGGACACCCGTCCTTGACCTCCGTCTGGAACTCCAGCGGCAACGTCCCCGGCTTGTTGTAGCGAAGCTGGCTCATGTAGAGCTCCGCATCCGAGTAGACCAGCGCCTCGAACTCGCCGTGCTCGCGACAGCGCTTGCGCATGATCACCCGGTTGTCCCGGATGTTCACCTCTGCATCGATTACTGCCTTGCAGACGGGACAGACCGACTTCGTGAGTTCGAGGAAGATCTCGTCGCGGTCGGTCTTCAAAGCGAAACGTCCGTCATCCTGCGCTCCTCGGTATCCGGTAGGCCACGGTGGGCTAAGAAAGGCCGCAAGTCGCGGGTCATCGCCGGGCGACGATACTACGCTCTGTAGGTGCCCAGAAGGTTCTGTACATGCGGCCCCCACGGTCGCCAGGCCGCAATCTCGGAGAGAAGAGCAGACGCCCGGTGAACTGGAGCAATGTAGCCCGTGTATACGACTGGCAGCTGCCGCTTGAACGGCGAGCCCTTGCCACTGCGATCGATCTCCTCCAGCCGCATCCTGACGACGTCCTGCTCGACGTCGGCACAGGGACCGGCGGCCTGCTTCGCGAGATCGCGCGCCGCGACGATCAACCGCGAAGTGTGATCGCGGTCGATGCCTCGACGAGGATGCTCGAGCGGGTGCGGGGTGTTCCTGAGGCGTGGACTCTCGAGATCGCCGACGCGCGCCGGCTTCGCTTCGCCGATGGCACATTTTCCGCTGTGACTTCCGCATACTTGCTGCATGTCGTCGATACGGCCTCCCGTCGGCAGATCATCAGTGAGTGCCGCCGCGTCCTGCGCACCGCCGGCCGCCTGGTCGTCGTCACCCCGAGCTGGCCGCGCACCCGAGTCGGGCGCATGCTCTACGCCCCCATCGCAGCGGCCGCGGGCTCGTCAGTCGGCCCGGCCGGCAGCCTGCGGCCCCTCGACCCCAAGCAGGAAGTCGAGGAGGCAGGTTTCACGATCTTGGTCGCGAGACACGTCGCGCGCGGCTACCCCTCGATCTGTGTCTCGGCCACGCGATGACCATCTCAGGCGGGACAGGTCCGGCTGCGACCCGAGGTCACGACAGGACCGTTCCGCCATGGTCGCTATGACTTCCCGAGTCGGCAGCGCGCGCGCCGATGCGACGCCGAAGCTCTCGCGTGGCGAGCGCCGAGAGGAAAAGCGGCGGGCGCACGAGGCCCACAAGAAGGCCAAGGCCATCGAGAAGGAAAACGACAAACAGGCCAAGGCCCGAGACAAGACCGACAAGAAGAACAACAAGAACCAGAAGAAGCAGGACAAGAAGCGGCGGTAGACCGGATGATCGAGCACGCACCCGCGTCCACTCGCCCGAGCGGACCGCGGCCTGCCAGCGCGGCGCGAAGCGCCGTGTCGAGCGACGCCCCACCCGTGTCAGCACCTAACGAAGACCCCGCCGAGACGCCGCGCGTTCCCCGCGTACTGGAGTTCGCTGTCGTCAAGCGGATCGATGCGCGACTCCCGAACACGTGGGGGCACTGGTGGATCGAGCTGGACAACGAGGAAAGCTACGGCTGGTGGCCGATGCCATGCCCGATGGGCTGGCGCGGCGCGCTGCTCGGAAGCCGCGGCTGCCTCAACGGCACCGGCGGGCCGACGGGCGGCACCATGACGCGCGACGCCTACCACGGCGACGAACCAGACCATCGGTTTCACCCCACGCTGGTCGTAGCGAAGAGCGACGATGAGGTCCGCGCGGAGATCCGCGCTATAGCACAGAGCTACGTCGGAGGGTTTCGTTGGCAGTGGTGGTGGTTGAGGCAGCCCGCCGAGAACTGTCGCACCTTCCAATACGAGATGTTCGAGGCCGTCGGCCTCTTTGAGGAGCCGCAGTACCTCTACACCCAGGGGTCTGGGTGTCCGTTCATGTTCCAGGTCCGTCGGGTCAAGTGGCGGGTGCAGGACCTTGTCGTTGCCGCCGCGTCGCGGGTTCGCCTCGGCCGGCGTGATCGCACGCCACTCTGAGGCGGTCAGACGTGGAATGCCGCAAGCAGCGCTGCGGCCGTCCACAGCGAAGCGAGACCGAGCAAGGGCAACCGGAAATCCGAGCGAAGCATGAGGTTGACCACCGCCATGAGACCGACGGATACCACGCCGGCGGCCGCACCAACCACCCATGCCGTGGTTGAGCCGTTGCGGACGCCGGATAGCGCAGCGTAGATCGTGAGGACTCCCGTCGCGAGCATGCAACCGCCCGTGACCCAGAGCACCTTCTGCAGCCAGCGGCCCAGGCCGGCCAGAACCGGCTCGAGCGGCCCTCGTGGCGCCGCAATGTACCGACGGTCTCGGGCAGCAGTGGCGGGCGAAAGGCGACGAAGAACACGCAGATGCCCACGACCGCGAGGCCGCATGCCGGAAGCAACCATGCGCCCACGTCACCCATGGCAGAACACCCGAGCAGTTCCGAGTGCGCCCACTGTGACAGCAGTGCTCAGGGCGAACGGCTGCCGCGGTGACGCTGCGGGAACGAGGGTGGGAAGCATGGCTCCTCACATTGGCAGCTACTACGCTGAGTCGGATGGGAAAGCGACGCGTTGCGGCAACCAGCTTGATCGTCGTATTCGCCATGGCCGCGTGCGGCGGCGACAAGAAGACCTCACCTCCCAGCCTCACGGAGACGGACCCCGGCATTGTCCATGCCCACGGTCTCGGCATTGACCCCGCCGATGGCGCCCTTTTCATCGCCACCCACACCGGGCTCTTCCGCGCGGCCGAGGGCGAGAACAAAGCGAGCCGCGTGGGCAAAGCGTTTCAGGACACGATGGGGTTCACCGTCACCGGACCGGGCCGGTTCCTCGGATCCGGCCACCCCGATGCGCAACGCAACCAACCGCTGATGCTCGGCCTGATCGAATCGGTCGATAGCGGGAAGTCGTGGAGCCCCGTGACACTCGAGGGCGAGGCTGACTTCCACGTCCTGCGGACCGCAGGGCCAGTCGTGGTGGGCTACGACTCGATCGGTAACCGCCTTCTCCGTATGACCGCGGGCGGCAAGGCGACGAAACTCAGCAAGCCTCGGGGCACGGTCATCGACCTCGTTGTCGACCCCGGCAACGCTCGCCACTATGTCGTGGCGACGGACTCGGGCATCTACGACTCGGTCACCGCCGGCACACGGTGGTCGCGCCTTGACTCCCGTCGGACGGGGCTACTCGCCTACCTGGAGTCCGGTGGCCTCACGCTCGTGCGCGGCGACGGCGTGGTCGAGCAGCTGTCGTCCGGACGTGAGTGGAGGCAGGTCGGCGAGGTGCAGGGTCGGCCGGGCGCCCTGGCAGCACACGAGGACGCGTTGTACCTGGCCGTACAGGACGGGCCGGTCCTGTACTCGCCCGACGGTGGTCGTACCTGGGAGACCCGCGTGGCGGCGGGCGGGTGAATCTGACCGCGATCAGATGCCGGTGAGGATGTTCAGTCCGTAGCGGTCGAGGAGTTGCTGCGCCTCGACGTTCAGCCGGAACAGCTCGCCGGTCAGCACGAGCGCCCCCATACCGATCAGGATCAGACCGGCTGCGGCCTGAACCGCCGCATAGTGACGCTTGAAGAACCCGAGGGCGCGACTGGCGGCGGTGAACGCGACCGCCGAGAAGAGAAACGGCACCGCAAGCCCGGCCGAGTAGACGGTCAGGAGTAGCGCGCCCTTCGCCGTCCCCTGCGTCGTCGACGCCAGTCCGAGGATCGCTCCGAGCGTCGGCCCGACGCACGGCGTCCAGGCGAGCGCGAAAGCCGCCCCGGCCACAATCGGGCCGCCCCGGCCGGCTCGCTCGATCAGACCTTGTGGGCGCCATTCGCGGTTCAGCCGGGCGATGAAGAGCGAGCCGATGAAGACAACGCCCATGGCGATGATGGCCGCCCCGGACACCTTGTTGAGTGTGTCTCGACTCTCAAACAGCGCCGACCCGATCGCGGTAGCGCCGAGACCGAGCAGCACGAAGATCAGCGAGAAGCTCGAGACGAAGAGCACGCTTCGCCGGACAACCACTGGATCGAGGGACCACCTGTCCTCGACGGAGGGGGCCGCGCCGGTGACCGTGGCCAGGTAGCCGGGAACCAGCGGAAGGCAGCAGGGCGAGACGAAGGAGACAAACCCTGCCGTAAACGCCAGTGCGAGGTTCGGGAGGTCGAGCACGGCGATCAGCGTACGCCTCGACGTTCCCCACCGAGGATCGTCTTGGTGGGGCGCCCCGACTGGGCGGCCCTGATCCCGGCGCGCAACTGCTCGGCGGTGACGGGACCGACTGCGCCGCGGGCTCCAGCTGGCAACCGCGGACGGGCGCCCGTCTCGGGGAACTCCGCGGCAGGCCGCTGGTGTTGAACTTGTGGGCGTCCTGGTGCGGCTGCGTGCCGGACTGCAGCACCGCGAGGTCGGACCCGGGAGCGTCGGTCGCCGTTCGCTTGGCCAGTGCGTCGTCGATCGTGCCGTCGGGCGCCTGGGCCGCAAGTCCGAAGCCCAGGAGCGCTACGAACCCGAGCCCGGCCAGGACGATGACCGCCCGGAGGACCCACACCTCCAATTCTCACGTTCCCAGCGCCCGGTCGCCCAGCCGTGCCCACATCATCTCGAAGCGCTCTCGCGACCACAGCTCGCGAGTCCCCTCGAGCGGGTTGACCACGCGGATGAGCCCGTCGGCGCGCATGCCGCTCAGCACCACGGTGTGTTCATTGAAGTTCACGCGGATCCTGCGCCCGCGCGGCGAGCGCCATGTCCCGTAGGGACCGTCCGCGAGTCCGACCCACGCCATCACCGCGTGCCCCTGACGCAGCCGGCGGTAGAGGCGGGACGCCGGCCTGCCGGTCAGATCGTCGAGCGCTCTGCCGTGTCGTCGTGCGACCGCCGCCACCGGCCCGGGGTAGACACCGAAGCCCCCGGCCACACCGCCGCCGTCGGAGCGCCCGACGTATCCGACGTCCGGGTCCCCCCATGTCATGGCGGAGCCCGAGCCGTCCGGGTCGAGCGGGCCGTCGTGAGGAAACTCTCGCTGGATTCGCAGTTGGTCGACGCGTACGCCGGTTGTCGCGAGCAGGATCTGCAGCGCGGCGGACTCACAGTTGTTGCGCAGTCGCTGTCGGATGACCGGGGCCTTGACCTTCGCGCTGAGGGCGCGCCCCGTGACCGCCACCGTACCCCCACGCGGCCCGAGCGCGAGCGCGTCACGCACCGCGCTTTCGCGCGCCAGCCGGTAAGTCACTCGCGCTCGGGCTCGGGCTCGCCTGATCGTTCGAACCGGCCGCAGGCGGCGGTGGAGCACGCCCGCGAGGCGAGGACGATCGACGCGTCCGTCCTCGACGAAGTTCTCGAGATCCACGGTCAGAAGCGACGTGCCGCGCAGCCGGAAGGAGAGCGAGCCGGGCGCCGCCGCCGCAACCTGCCGCCGGTCCGATCTTGGGTTCGACGCCAGCGCTGCGAGGGCTACCGCCGTGGCAGTAACCGCGGCGACAGCGAGGATGAGGGCTGCGCGTCGCCGGCCGAGGGCTCTACGTCGCGGAGCCGGCGCAGGGCGGTGCGGAATATCTCGGCGAACGTGGGCCACGACGAGTGTGGGACGCGGCAAACGGAACGCTCGCCGCCCGACGAAGTGTAGGAGGAACCGCGGGGCGCGGGCTGGTCAGTCTCCTGGCTGCGTGAAGCCCGTGAGCGCCAATGCTCTACGACAGCTCGTAGGAAACAGATTAGTCTCCGCGGGATGGCAGCCATCTTCTTCGGACTGTGGACCGCAGTAGGAGCAGAGTTCCCGGGCGACTGCGGCACATCCACCCGCGCGAAACAGGCTGCCCTTCTCTTTGAACGACTGCTGCTCGAGGGCGGTTCGCTCGTCTTACAGCTGGAACGCGAAAGCATTTCGGAACGCTGGCTGCGTCCACTGACCCCGGGCTCGGGTCCGTTGAGGGCGTGGGAGCGCTTGCCCGGCGAACACCGGCCGGCTGGCCCGGTCGTGTCGTTCGACACCCTCCTGGAGTCGCTTCGGGTGATGGACGTCGACTGGGCGGGCGTCGTGGTTCCGCCGCCCGACGATGCCACGCGGACGTTCGTTCCCGCGGGTCCGGCGGAAAGGGGACGGACGTCGTCGTCGGGGTGGCTGGACTCCGCTCTCAACCGAGACCTCAACGCGGCCCGTAGCCTGGGCGCGACGCTGGCACCGACCCCGGTCTTCGCGCCACTGGTCCTTCCCGAGGGCGCGAATGCTCGCATGACGCGCGCGATTGTCTCGCCGGACCCCACGCGACTCCCGTGGGAGGACCTGCTAAAGCTTCGTGACCACGGCTCGGTCCGCGCAGCCCGGCGTTTGATGCTCGAGATCATGGCGCTGAGCAAGCCGGACGATCCCGACGCGATGCTGAGCACGCTCGATGTCCTCGCAGCGGACATCGGTGGCCTGCTCTCGGACGCGCTCGAGTCGGTCGCTACCGAGACGAGTGGTCTGATCGTGACGCGCGTCGCCGCCCCCCCGGTCAACGCCGTCGTGGGCGCCGGGGAGCCCGTCATCTTGATGGAGACGCACTCGGCCGAGCCGTCCCGCTAACGGCCGAGCAGCCCGCGTGCCTCCTTGAGGCGCAGTTGGTAGCGCCCGCGGTACTGCT
>JBDTMF010000030.1:0-28755 GCA_039934455.1 Solirubrobacteraceae bacterium | reverse complement strand
CTTGCCGGTCGACCACAACTGCGCCGCGGCCCACTGGACCGCGGCCATGTCCCGGCCCTGCTCGTCGACGCGCTCGCGTCGTGGCCGCTGATCGTGCCCGGCGGGCTCGTGGCCGCGGTCGGCCTCGCGCTCATCGTGCAGACCGTCGCGCTGTTGGCGACGGTCGGGACGGCACGCTCGCGCCCCGGGGACCCGACCGCGCGGCTCGTCGTGCGGGGGCCCTACCGCCGTGTGCGCAACCCGATGATCAGCGGCGTCCTGTGCGTGCTGCTCGGGGAGGCGCTGGCGTTCGGCTCGACCGCCGTGCTCGCGTGGTTCGCGATCGTGTTCGCGTCAATGCCGTCTACTTCCCGCTCGTCGAGGAGCCGGGGCTACGGCGGCGCTTCGGCGCGGACTACGAGGCCTCCGCGCAGCCGTCCCGCGCTGGGTGCCGCGGCTGCGCGCTCGCTAACGACAACGGCCCGCCGAAGGGCGGGCCGTGCCAACGTCTGTGGTTCGGTGCTTAGAGCGGCTGGACGTTCGCGGCGTTCGGGCCCTTGGGGCCGTTCTCCTCGTCGTAGCTCACCTTGGCGTTCTCAGCGAGCGACTTGAAGCCGCTGCCCTGGATCGCCGAGTGGTGCACGAAGAGGTCCTTGCCCTCGTCGTCCGGGGTGATGAACCCGTAGCCCTTCTCGTCGCTGAACCACTTCACGGTTCCTGTTGCCATGATGCTTCCCTCCTGGGAGCTGCGTGCTGCGAAACGCGGAGGGTGCTGAAAGGCAACAACTGCGGACGCTGGCACTGCGTGTAGCCGAGCCCTTTGCTCAACCTGAACCACAAGTCTAGCTGTGCACGGCCACCGGCGCGGGGACGGGTCTTGCAGGCGCCCGGCCGCCGCCGCGGAAGCGGCTGATCAGGTCAAGCCCGGCCCACGCCGCGAAGCACAGCGCGCCGACCGTTCCGGTCACCGTGAGAAGCACGCCGGCGGCCGCTGTGATGGCCACGCCGTTGGCGCCCAGGATGACGACCACCGCCGCCGCGCCGACGCTCGGCCCGAGCGGCAGCTGGGCGAGCACGACCATCGCGATCAGCACCGCGGTGGCGTCGAAGAGGGAGGCGTCGACGCCGAGCGCGCGCAGCACGAGCCAGTTGCGCGCGATCTGCGCGAACACCGCGATCAGTACGAGCGCGATCACGCGCTTGCGCCCATCGAGGCTGCGCAGCACCGCCAGCCCCCGGCAGAACCCGTGGCCGCGCCCCGCGAGCCGGCTCAGCGCGATCACGACGCCGAGCATCACCGCGAACGCGATCAACGGCGTCCACCACGGCAGGCCGAGCGGGCCGACGAGCGTGTAGGAGCTGAGCGCGGCCAGCATCCCCTCGATCGTGATGATCGGGATCTCGGCGGCGATCAGCGCCGGGATGCGCGGCGTCTCGGCGGGCGCCGAGCGTCGCAGCACCGCGATCCGCGCCGCCGCGCCGAGCTGGGTGTTGACGAGGCTGCCGAGGTTCCCGAGCCCGCCGGCGCGGAAGAGCCGGCGGCGCGAGATCGTCGCGCCCGCCGCCTCGACGCAGGTCCGCCACGCCTCGCAGCGCGTCACGAGGGCGACCACCTGCAGCGCGGCCGCGAGGGCCAGCACCCACATGGGCGCGGCCTGCAGCGCCTCGGCGAACTGGTCGCGCTTGCCGGCCAGCGCGATCGCGAGGATGCCGGCGACCGCCAGCGCTCCCACGGCAGTCGCCGCAGCGCTGCCGCGTCCCTTCCGGGTCATCGTTGGCTCGTCAAGATGGGCGCCCAGCGCCGACCGGAGCTCCGCCCCGATCGGCTGGGCTCTATGAGACTAGCGTCGTGCGATGCGCTGATCGGCGGCGTCGACGACGCCGGCGCGGTCCTTGTGGCCGCGCTCGTAGCGCCGGACGCGCTCAGCCGTCTCGGTGTCGCGCTCGTCGAGCTCGCGGCCGACGGCCTCGACGCTCAGCTCGTCATAGCCCGACCACGGCTCCTCGCCGGTGAGCTTCGCGATGCGGTCCGTGATCGTCGCGCGGTTCTCGCGCTTGCGCTCGTATGCGTCGATCGTGCGCAGCTGACGCTGCGTGAAGCCCTTCAGGCGACCCGCGATGTCGTCGGCGCTCTGCTTGTCGTAGCCGGCGATCGGGAGGTCGTCCTCCGTCGCGAGCGCGCCGGTGATGGCACCCTCGGCGGCGGCGACGCCGGGGATCTTGCGGGCGTTGTCTGAGATCGTCATGTGTGCTCCTGGGGAGGGGGTGGGGCGAAGCGATTGGCCCTACCCGAACGTTCCGAGGAGTAGGCTGGAGGGTGCGCGTAGTCACAGCGCCCCGACGCAGTCAGGAGACGATTCATGAGCGAAGAGGCCCAGGGCCCACCCCGCGGCGAAGCCGCGTGGAAGGCCGAGAAGCAGCGCATCGCCGCGAACAACGACGCCGCCTACGCCCGCGGCCGCAAGGCCCGCGCGGCGAAGAACAGCGAGGCCCAGGCGCGCGAGCGTGCCGCGGCCAAGGCAGAGTCGAAGAACCTCCCGCAGCAGCCCCACCCACGGTAGAGCCGGCACTCAACCTCGAGCAGCTCACCGCCGAGGCGAAGTACCACCGCGAACGCCTCGCGCTCTATCGCGCCCGGGCCTACGCGTCGAAGACGATCAGCCCGGAGCGCATGCGCCGGCTCGAGCAGAGCGCCGCCGCCGCCGACGAGCGGCTGCAGCGGGCGCGGCCCGCGCGTTAGCCGCGGCCCCGGCCCAACCGCTCAGACGACCGGGGCCCCCCAGTCGTCGACCGCGCTGAGGTTGCCGTCGACCCAGATCCACTCGATCTTCTCGTAGGTGAACGCGACCTCTTCGTAGGTCTCGAGCTTCATCAGGTCGGCGTGCTTGTTGTTCGGCATCCGCATGTCGATCGCGGCAACCGACGCGTTGGTGAGCCTGATCGTGAAGTGCTGCTGCTCCACACCGGTGGGGCTGGGCCGGTAGAACAGCAGCTCCCACTCCTTGAGGTTCTCGTTGCTCGCCTGCACCGCGTGCAGGGGCGCTGACGCCGCGTCGAGCTCCTTGGTGATGATCAGTGGCGTGTGTTGGCGCTTGCCCGTCGGCAGGCCAGAAGCCGGATCGCGGGGCGTGACGATGTCATGCCACAGGGCGATCACCCCGATCCTGCCCTCGCGGCCCTTCTGGGTGACCGAGCCCTTGATCTCGCCCGACTTCTGGCCAACCACCCTGAGATATGCGTTCAGAGCCATGGGACCCTCCTTCGCTGGCGACGATGGGGCAACGCTACCTGCAACAGAGGGCCCTGGACAAGCCCTCAGCGCCTACGATCGCCGCCCATGAGCTGGTGGGAGCGGGGCGTCATCTACCAGGTGTATCCGCGGTCGTTCGCCGACGCCGACGCCGACGGCGACGGGGTGGGTGACCTGCGCGGGATACCGCACCGTCGCGGTGGGTGACGCGACGTTCGCCCATCTGCGCGAGGACGTGCTCGTCGCGCTCAACCTGTCCGAGGAGCCGCAAACCGTGCTGCTCGGCGACCTCGCGGCGTAGGAGTCGTGATCTGCCTGTGCAATGCTTAGGCAGATGGAGGAGCTGAGCCTGGGCGAGGCCGCCCGCGCGATCGGCGTGAGCGCCGACACGTTGCGGCGCTGGGACGCCGCCGGAAAGCTGGAGACGGTCCGCGACGACCGCAACCGGCGACGGGTGCCCCGCAGCGAGATCGAGCGGCTGACCAGCCGGCCGGAGCGCCACGCGGCGGGTGACGGGCTTTCGGCCCGCAACCGCTTCCCGGGTGTCGTGGTGTCGGTCGAGGTCGACGGCGTGATGGCGCTGGTGGAGATCGAGGCCGGCCCGCACCGGATCACGGCGGCGATCACGCGCGACGCGGTCGAGGAGCTGGGGCTCGTGGAAGGGGCGCGGGCGACCGCGGCCGTGAAGGCGACGTCGGTGATGATCGAAAGGGATCAGGGATGAGGCTGGTCGGGGTGCTGCTGGGGACGCTCGTCCTCGCGATGGCGGCATGCGGCGGCGACGACGCGTCGGGCGGCTCGGCCACCCCGCCGCTGACCGTCTCCGCGGCGGCGTCGCTCAAGACCGCGTTCACGCAGTACGGCAGGCAGTTCTCCGGCGCCTCCGCGCGCTTCTCCTTCGCCGGCTCGGACGAGCTGGCCGCCCAGATCGAGAAGGGCGTCAAGCCCGACCTCTTCGCCGCCGCCAACACCAAGCTCCCCGACACCCTCTACGCCAAGGGGAAGGTCGAGAAGCCGACCGTCTTCGCGGGCAACCGGCTGGTGCTGGCGGTTCCGGCCGACGCGACGAAGGTCGGCTCGCTCAAGGATCTTCAGACCGGCGGGGTGAAGCTCGCCATCGGCTCGAAGGACGTGCCGATCGGCGCCTACACCCGCACGATCCTCGACAAGCTCCCCGCGGCCCAGCGGACGGCGATCCTCGGCAACGTGCGCTCCGAGGAACCCGACGTCGCCGGCATCACCGGCAAGCTGACCCAGGGGGCGGTCGACGCCGGCTTCCTCTACGCCTCCGACGTGCGCGCGACCGACGACAAGCTGAAGGCCATCGAGCTGCCCGACGCGCTGCAGCCGACGGTCGCCTACGGCGTCGCGGTGATCAAGGGCGCCAAGCATCCGAAGCAGGCCAGGGCCTTCATCGCCGGGCTGCTGCGCGGGGCCGGAGCGGATGCGCTGAACGCCGCGGGCTTCCTGCCGCCGCCCACGCAGTGACCGGGCGCCGCCCGGGCTGGTTCGCCGCACTGCTGGTCGCCGCGCTCACGCTCGCGCTGCTGTTCCTGACGTTGCCGGTGGTGGCGATCTTCGTCGACACGGGCCCGCTCGACCTCGTGAACAGCCTGGGCGAGGAGGGCGCGCTTGACGCGCTACGCCTGAGCCTGCTCTGCAGCGCCGTCGCGGTGGCGATCATCGTCGTGGTCGGCACGCCCGCCGCCTACCTGCTGGCCACGCGCCGCTTCCGCGGCCATGCCGCGCTCGTCACGCTCGTCGAGCTGCCGCTCGTGCTGCCGCCCGCCGTCGCGGGCATCGGGCTGCTCGCCGCGCTCGGGCCGCAGGGCCTGCTCGGCGGCCTGGTGCAGGACGCGGGCTTCCAGCTCGTGCTGACCACGGGCGGCGTGATCGTGGCGCTGACCTTCGTCGCCGCGCCGTTCTACCTGCGCCAGGCGCAGGCCGGCCTCGAGGCGCTCGACCGCACCTGGCTCGACGCCTCGCGGACGCTCGGCGCCGGTGAGGCGCGGACGTTCCTGCGCGTGGCGATCCCTGCGGCCGGCCCGAGCCTGATCGCCGGACTCGCGCTCGCCTGGGGCAGGGCGCTGGGGGAGTTCGGCGCGACGCTGATGTTCGCGGGCTCCTTCCGCGGCATCACGCAGACCGCGCCGCTCGCGATCTACGAGCGCTTCTCGACCGACTTCACCGGCGCGCTGGCGCTCTCGGCCGTGCTCGTCGCGGTCTCGGCCGCGCTCCTGCTGTCGGTCAAGCTGCTGGGCGGCTCGGCGTGGCTCGGCGGTGCTGCGCGTTGAGGCCGCCACGCGGCTCGGGGCGTTCTCGCTCGACGTCGCGCTCGAGGTGCAGCCTGGCACCTGCCTCGCACTGGCCGGCCCATCGGGGGCCGGGAAGACCACGGTGCTGCGCGTCGTCGCCGGGCTCGTGCGGCCCGAGCGCGGGCGGGTGGCGTGCGGGGAGGAGGAGTGGCTCGACACCGGGCGCGGCATCGACATCGCGCCCGAGCACCGGCGCTGCGGCTACGTCTTCCAGGAGTACGCGCTGTTCGCCCACCTGCGCGTGTGGCAGAACGTCGCCTATCCGCTGCGCGGTGTGGACCGGGGGGAGCGGCGACGGCGGGCGTTCGAGCTGCTCGACCGCTTCGGGGTCGCGCACCTCGCCGACGAGCGCCCGTTGACGCTGTCGGGTGGCGAGCGCCAGCGCGTCGCGGTCGCGCGTGCGCTCGCGCGCAAGCCCGCCGCGCTGCTGCTCGACGAGCCCCTGTCGGCCCTCGACACCCGCTCGCGCGCCGCGGGCGGGCGGGAGCTCGCGGCGGTCCTGGCCGAGACCGGCGTCCCGGCGTTGCTCGTGACCCACGACTTCACCGAAGCCGCGCTGCTCGGCCACCGTGTCGGCGTCATCGACGGCGGCCGCGTCATCCAGGAGGGCACCGCCGGCGAGCTCGCCGCCTCACCCGTCTCCGCCTTCGTCGCCGACTTCACCGGCGCGGTGGTGCTCACCGGCACCGGGCATGCGATTGACGGCGGGCTCACCTCCGTCGCGCTGGACGGCGGCGGCACCGTGCTCAGCACCGAGCCGGGCGAGGGCCCGGTGGCGGTCAGCGTCTACCCGTGGGAGATCGCGCTCGCTCCGGCGGGCACGGAGCGCAGCGGCTCCGCCCAGAACCACCTCGCCGTGCGCGTCGTGTCCGTCACCACCGTCGGCAACCGCGTCCGGGTCGGGCTCGCCGCCCCCCAGGCGCTGACCGCGGAGCTCAGCGACGCCTCGGTCCACGAGCTCGAGCTCACGCCCGGAGCGCCGGTGATCGCGACCTGGAAGGCGGCCGCTACCCGGCTGTTGCGCCTATGACCCGTGAACGGTCAGCGCCTCGATCACCGTTGAGGCGGCGCGCGCGCTCGGGCTCGAGGAGGGAAAGACGGTCACGGCGATCGTCAAGGCCTCGGACGTCATCCTCGCGACGGAGTGACGCGCAGGTAGCGCACGGCCGTCCGCGGCGAGGCGGCGGGGGAGACGCCCGGGGGGAGGTCGACCCATGAGCCGGACGGCGCCGGCAGCTCGCGCTCGCCGGCCATCAGCACCAGCTCGCCCTCGAGGACGTAGAGGGACTCTGGGCGATCGGAGGGCGGCGCGGGCGCGCCCCCGGGCTCGCTGCGCACCTCCTCGACGCGGATCGCGTCGATGTCGAGGTGCACGCCGAGCCCGGGCTCGCCGATCACCGCCTCGCTCGCCGGGCGGACGCCCTCGGCGGGCGGCGGCTCCTGGTCGTAGGTCAGCGTGCGGCCGTCGCCCAGGGCCCGCATGTAGTCGGCGAACCCGGCCCCCGGCGCGTGGAAGTTGAGGTAGCGCAGCTCCGCGTCGCTCTCGTTGCGGAAGCCGTGGACGACCAGCGGCGGCACGCGCGCGAGCGCGCCCTTCGGCACGACGGCCGGCTCGTCCTCGAGGCCCAGCCGGACGGTCAGCTCCCCTTCGAGGACATAGAAGATGTCGGTGTGGCGGCGGTGGATGTGCGGGTCGGCGCCCTCGCGGCCCGCGCCGAAGCGCGACCACGTCGCGTGCAGCGCGTCCCGGTCGCAGAGGATCTCGACGCGCCGCTCGGCGGAATCGCCGATGACCTCGCCCCCGCCGGACGGGATAATCGCCGGCTCGTCCACGGCGGCGAAGGTACTGCACCGATGACTTCGCGCGCCGCGGCGGGTCACAACCGGTGACCCCGCATCAGAGGAGGCTCCGATGATCACCCAGATCCAGCTCGTGATGGTCCCGTCGGCCGACCAGGACCGGTCGATCGAGTTCTACGAGGCGCTCGGGTTCGAGAAGCGCGTGGACGGCCCGTTCGGCGACGGCCACCGGTGGGTGGAGGTCTACCCGCCGGGAGCGAGCACGGGCATCGCCCTGGTCCCGGGCGACGCGGACGGGACCGGGGTCCAGACCGGCATCATCGCGTGGACCGACGACGTCGACGCGACCCACGCAGCGCTGCAGGCGCGCGGCGTCGATGTCGACGCCGAGGTCGCGCGCCGCGGCGCGCCGGCCAGGATCCGGATGGGCGCCGTCGAGGTCGAGGGCCCGGAGCCGGCGATGTTCTACGTGCGCGATCCCGACCGGAACGCGCTGATGGTCATCCAGGCGCCCGGCTAGGGGCCAAGAGCTCCGCGAGGATCGGCGCGGCCGCGTCGGGGCCGGTGACGTCGAGCACGAGCCGCCCGTCGGCCGCGTGCAGGCGCATGGCGAGAAACGGGCAGCATTCTGCCTCGGCGGCGACGAGCGCCTCCAGGCGCTCGCGGACCTCGGCGGAGTCGTCGAAGGTCAAACGAGCGCCGCCGTCGATCGGCCGGCGCTCGCGCAGGGCGTCGCGCGCCAGCTCGCCGAGGTCGGCGAGGCGCTCTCGGTACTCGGCGCCGGTGAGGGAGCAGCTGATGGGGTGCACCCGACCACTGTGCATCTTCAAGTCGGCTTGAAGTCAAGTACGCTCGCAATGCATGCGCATCGGCGAGGCCGCCCAGCACGCTGGCGTGAAGACGTCGCTGATCCGCTACTACGAGGAGATCGGTCTGCTGCCCGAGCCCGACCGCGTGAGTGGGCAGCGCCGCTACGACCAGACCGTGTTGCGACGCCTTGCGGTCATCGACGTCGCGCAGCGGGCGGGCATGAGCCTGGATGAGATCCGCCTGCTCGTCGAACACGGCAACGAGCCCATGTCAGGGCAGCTGCGCGAGCTCGCCACCCGCAAGCTGCCCGAGATCGACGCGTTCATCGAGCGCGCGCAGCGCGTGCGGACGTGGCTCGAGACCGCGACGGGCTGCGATTGCCGGAGCATCGACGAGTGCGCGCTGTTCGACGAGGCGGCGTCGCCGCTCAGCGCGGCGTGACCGCAGGGGCGTCCGTGAACTGGCTCGTCCTCGGGCTCGGCGTGACCGTCGCCGTCTACGCGATCGCTCGAGCTCGTGCGGCGCCTGACCTTCGCGTGAACCTCGGCTCGAGGAGGCCGGGAGCGGGCGGCGGCCCAGGACGCCGCCGCCCCGCTCTCCCCCGACGCGCTACGAGGTCTGCTGCGCCGTGGAGTGCCTGGAGACGCACTTCCCGAACGCGTTGCGCTTGTTCCTGCTCGTGCCGTACTTGGCGGAAAATGCCGCCGGGTCGGTCTTGCGCTCGGTCTTGCACGCCTTCGCGGCCTTGACGTCGGCCTTGACCTCGTCGTCCACGGCCCCGGTGGTCCTGGACTTCGCCAGCTGCGAGACGCACTTGCCGAACGCGTTGGCGCCGTGCTTGCCGGTGCCGTACTTCGCGGTGAAGGCGGCCGGATCGGCGGCCTTCTCGGCCTTGCAGTCCTTGGCGGCGTTCTGCTTGGCCTCCGTGGCGGCCTTGGTGGTCGCGTGCGTGCGCTTGGAGACGCACTTGCCGAACGCGTTGCGCCTGGTCTTGTTCGTGCCGTAGGTCATGCGGAAGCGCTTGAGGCCCATCGCCGACCGCTCGCTGCGGCACTGCTTGGACGCCGACGGCGTGGTCGGGTCGGGACTCGGAGTCGAGTCGTCCGCGAACGCGGTGGTGCTGAGGGCGAGTGCGCCGATCAGCGACAGGGTGGTGACTGTCTTCATGCCCCTCAGACGCGGTGCCGCGAGGAAGGTTGGCCGGTCAGCGCCTCTTGCCGTGCGCGGGCGCCCGCGGCGTCGCCTTGTGCTGGTTCGCCGGAGGCCTGGCGGCGGGTGCCGGTCGGAGCTTGGCGACAGGGGGCGCTTTCGCAGCCGCTCGCTGCCGGCCGGGGGCGCCGCGTGCCGCCGCCCGCTGCCGGGCCGGCGCGGAGCGGCCCGCTGACTGCGGCCGGCCGCGGCCGTGAGGCTCCTTCGCCTTGGAATGTCGTCGGCCGCGCGCCGTCTTCCGGCCCGGTGAGTCGATCGCCGCGGTGGGCCGGGGCGTCGCCGCCGGTGCCCCGATGCGGCGCGGGCCGGCCACCGGCGCCGAGACGGCAGCGGCCAGAGGCGCGGGTGCCGGCTTCGCCACCGCCGGGCGCGCGACCGGACGGGGCCGCTCGAGCTCGCGCACGGCGACCACACCGCCACCCCCGGCGCTGACGGCAAGGGCGGCGAGCACCAGCGTCTTGACGCCGAGCCCGGACGCGGCCGCCCCGGCGGTGACTGCCCCGCCCGCCGTCGCGGCGCCCTGGCCGCCGGCGGAGAGCGCGGCGGTGAGCACGCTGTGCTTGAGCGCCACGCTCGGGACCACCGGGAGCAGGAGGGAGAGCGCGGCGCGCTGGCGCTTCACCTCGGCCTCGAAGGCCGTGCACGACGGGCACAGCGCGAGGTGGCGGCGGATCGGGGCGCGCCGCAGCGCGCTCCCCTTGAGAGTTGAGAGCTGCTCGCGGATCTCGCGGCAGCTCACAGCACGCGCCTGCCGCCACCCGCTCAGCGCCTCGCGGGCCTGGAAGATCAGCGCCTTCACCTTGTCGGGCCGGACGTCGAGGGTGGCTGCGATCTCCTGCTGGGAGAGGTCGCCGAGCTCGGCGAGCACCAGCGCCGCGCGCTGGTCGTCGGGCAGGCGGCCCATGTCGCCGAGCATGTCCTTGAGGTCCTCGCCGAGCTCGACCTCCTCCGCCAGCGCGAGGCCGGCGCCGCTCGGCTCGTACACGTCGTCCAGCGCGAGCGTCTCGCGCCGTGCCCGAAGCATCGAGAGGCAGCGGTTGCGGGCGATCGTGTACAGCCAGGGCTTGAGATTGACGTGGCCCGTCTCCGCGCGCAGATGCCCGTGCGCGGAGGTGAACACGCGCTGGAGGGCGTCCTCGGCCTCCTGGTGCGAGCCCAGCATGTGGCGGCAGAAGCCCAGCAGCGCCCGGTGGTGGCGGTCGTAGATCGCCTCGAACGCGGTTTCGTCGCCGCGCCGCAGGGCAGCCACCAGCCGCTCATCGGGAGCGGCGCGCAGCAGCCGCGACGGGAGTCGCAGCAAGCGTGGAGAGAGCACCGTGTCCTGCATCGGTTCTGTATCGGCCTCCGCCCGGTTGAGCTATCGCGTTGTTTGCACACCTAAACAGAGACGCGCCCGGGCCACGGAGGTTGGTCGCGTCCGACCAACCTCGCCCCGGACGTGGCGTTTCACTCGGCATGAGCCTCGAGACCAGCGGCATCCGCACCGAACTCGCGCACCACTTCAACGCCGCGCTCGGGTACACCGGAGGCTGCACCCAGCACCAGCGCGAGGACGCGCACTACGAGCGCGGGCGCAGGGACGGGCTCGGTCAGGCGCTGGAGCTCGTGGACACGTTCCTGAGCGGGCACCCGGGCCGCCGACGGGCCGCCGAGGAGATCGCGGCGGACAGCCTGTCGCCCGCGGTCACTCCGCCATGACCGGTGCTGTGGCCTCGCGCGTCGCGGCCTGGGCCATGAAGAAGTACGAGACCGCGGACAGCCCGAACGCGACGAACACCCCGTAGCGGTAGAGCTGGTCGACGAAGCTCGGATCGGCCACGACGCCGCCCTTCGTCGTGGCGGCGTGCAGGAAGCCCGGGATCACGGGGACCACGCCGATCGCGACCGCGAGCAGCGCGCGCAGGTTGTACCCGCCCGAGTACCAGTAGCGCCCGCGTTCCCGGTACAGCTCGGCGACGTCGAGCACCGTCTTGCGCAGGATCCAGTAGTCGACGATCATCACGCCCGCGAACGCCGCGAGCAGGCTGCCGTAGCCGACGAGCCAGGTGAAGATGTACGCGCCGACGTCGTCGTAGAGCTTCCACGGGAACGACACGATCCCGATCACCGCCGTGATCACGCCGCCGGCCCGGAAGGAGATCTGGCGCGGCGAGAGGTTGGAGAAGTCGTTGGACGGCGCGACGACGTTGGCCGCCATGTTCGTCGAGAGCTGCGCGATCACGATGATGATCATCGCCACCACGAGCAGCGCCGGCAGGCCGTCGAGCAGCCGCGCGACGAGCGCGACCGGATCCCAGATCGCCTTGCCGTAGACGACGATCGTCGCGGCGGTCACCGCGATGCCGACGAACGAGAAGGCCGTCATCGTCAGCGGCATCGCGAGCGACTGTCCGAGGACCTGCGAACGCTGGTTGCGGGCGTAGCGCGTGAAGTCGGGGATGTTGAGCGAGAGCGTGATCCAGTAGCCGATGTTCGCGGCGAGACCGGGGGCGAACAGCGACCAGAAGCTCTGGTGGTCGGTCACGAGCTTGGACGAGGCCGAGAACACGTTGCCGATTCCGCCGCCGGCGTCGAAGCCCCAGATCAGCAGCGCGACGCTGCCGCCGATCAGCAGCGGCGCGGCGGTGCGCTCGAGCCAGCGGATGCCCTCGATCCCGCGCAGGATGATCGCCACCTCGATCAGCCAGAACGCCCCGAATGCGATCGCCCTGTGAATGCCCACGTCGGCCCAGCCGCTCCACAGCGTGGCCATCAGCGCGTCGATCGCGAGGGCGCCGATCCAGGTCTGGATCCCGAACCAGCCGCACGCGACGAGCGCCCGCGCCATCGCCGCGAAGTTCGCCCCGCGGATGCCGAAGCTCGAGCGCACCAGGACGGGGAAGGGGATGCCGTACTTCGTGCCGGGATGGCCGTTGAGCAGCATCGGGATCAGCACGATCAGGTTGCCGAGCGAGACGGTCATCAGGCCCTGCCACCACGACATGCCCGCCGCGATCAGGCCGGAGGCGAGCGTGTAGGTCGTGGTGACGACCGACAGCCCGATCCAGAGCGCCGCGAAGTCGTAGGTGCCCCAGGTCCGACGGTCCGCCTCCGTCGGCGCGAGATCCCCGTTGGACAGCGGCGAATCCGCGATGCTGGGGTCCGAATGGATGGTGCTCATGAAGGCCGCCTCCCGCTTGGTCAGCTCGTGGAATGTCCCTCACGTTCCCGGAATCGCGCCGCCCAATGTCAGCGCTCGCGCTGCCGGTGCGCGGCGGCGTGGACAGTAGCGCCGCCGCCCCCGAGCGGGCGTTCACGTTCGCTTCACCGTCCGCCATCACGGTGGCGGGGTGTCCTATCTGCAGGCCATCGTGATCGCGCTCGTCCAGGGTGTCACCGAGCTGTTCCCGGTGTCGAGCCTCGGGCACTCGGTGCTCGTGCCCGCCTGGTTCGGCGGCAGCTGGCAGACGCTCGTAACGCAGTCCTCGCAGGCGACCAGCGAGTCGTCCTTCTATCTCGCCTTCATCGTGGCGCTCCATTGCGCGACCGCGCTCGCCCTGCTGTGGTTCTTCCGCCTCGACTGGGTCCGGATCGTGCGCGGCTTCCTGCGCAGCGCACAGCGCAGCGTGCGCGAGCGCCGGTTCGACACCCGCGACTCCGACGAGCGCCTGGCCTGGCTGATCGTCCTCGCGACCATCCCGGTCGGGCTGACCGGGCTCGCCCTCGAGCACACCTTCCGCACCATCTTCGCCAAGCCGACCGCGGCCGCTGCCTTCCTCCTGGTCAACGGCCTGGTGCTGCTGGCCGGGGAGCGCGCGCGCCGGCGGGCCGCCGCCGCGGGCCTCTCGGGCGCGGGCGAGCGGGCCGAGCCGCAGTACGCCGGGGCGACCTCGGGTCGGTCGGCCGATGACGTTGCGGCGGCGGCCGCCTCGGACGTGCGCATCTCGCGCATCTCCTACCGCGACAGCCTCTCGATCGGCCTGCTTCAGATCCTGGCGCTCTTCCCGGGCATCAGCCGGGCCGGGATCACCATGGTCGGCGGCCTCTGGCGCGGCCTCGATCACGAGGACGCTGCGCGCTTCGCGTTCCTGCTTGCGACGCCGGTGATCCTCGCCGCGGGCGTCCTCAAGCTGCCGAGCCTCTTCGGGCCCGCCGGCGACCACATCCACGGCCAGGTCATCGTCGGGTCCCTGGTGTGCGGCGTCACCGCCTACTTCACCGTGCGCTTCCTCGTCCGCTACTTCGAGACGCGAACGCTCACGCCATTCGCCGTCTACTGCCTGATCGCCGGCGCGGCCAGCCTGCTTCGCTTCACGGCCTTCTGACCTGCGGGCAGGGCAGCCGCGCTCGAAGGCGCCGCCGGGACGAAGGTGGAGAGGAAGGGCAGCCATGCAGCGTTCATGCCTGTTGTGTCGGCCGCGCCGGCGCCCGACACCACCCCGCGTGGACGGATGGGGGAGGGGCCACGTCTGAGTCGAGCACACCCGCGTCGTCGGCTAGCGGCGTGCGGTCTCGTCGCGGGACACGCCGCGGCCGAGCTTGGCGGCGCGCCGCTGTGAGCGTGCAACCTTCGCGACCTTCTCGCCGAATGTGAAGGTACCGCGCGGCACGAGCACGATGTCGCCGGCCGGGAAGCCGGCGAAGTCCGACGCGGCACAGCCAGAGGCCGTGGTGCCCGCGGGCGTGGAGCCGATCGGCACGTTGAGCGGGCCGACGGGTGTCACGGGAGCGGTGACGTCGCCGGAGCCCGAGGAGGTCATCGTCGCGAAGTCCCCCCAGTCGGCGGAGGCCGGCGCGGGCGTGAAGGTCGCCGGATCGGGCGAGGTGCGAGCCAACGTCGAATCCGCCATCTCCTCGACGATCAGCGGGTGGCGGCGGGCGGCGCTGCGCCGGCCTCGAGCGTTCGCATGAGCGTTAGAGTGACCGCAGTGTTGCCCAGCCGCTGCGAGGCTCCGGTATGAGTTCATCGCCCGTCGAGCTGCCCACGCTTCCGGTCGCAACGGCCGGGTCCCGCGCGCTCGAGCGAGACGAACGATGGTCGCGCGCTGCGCGGCGGGCGCGACTGCTCTCCTGGCTGAGCCTGGCGTGGATGACCATTGAAGGTGCGGTCGGCGTCTTCGCCGGCGCGGTGGCGGGCAGCATCGCGCTCGTCGGATGGGGCCTCGGCTCGGTCATCGAAGGCCTGGCCGCCGTCATCGTGATCTGGCGCTTCACGGGCTCGCGGACCCTGTCCGAGACCTCCGAGCATCGCGCCCGTCGCGCCGTCGCGATCTCGTTCTTCCTGCTCGCGCCCTACATCGCCGTGGAAGGCGTGCGCTCACTCGCCGCCGGTGACCGCCCCGGCGCATCGCTACTCGGGATCGTGGTCACCGCCTCGAGCGTCGTGCTGATGCCGGCACTCGGGATCGCCAAGCGCCGGCTCGGCGAGCAACTCGGCTCCGGCGCGACTGCCGGCGAGGGCACGCAGAACCTCCTGTGTGCCGCACAGGGGGCCGCCGTCCTCGTCGGCCTTGCCGTCAACGCGGCGATTGGTGCGTGGTGGCTCGATGGGGTCATCGCGCTCGGCCTGGCCGCGTTCGCAATCAAGGAGGGACGCGAGGCCTGGCGTGGGGAGGTCTGCTGCGTCGGCTGCGCCCACGGATGACGCGGAGGAGCGCAGCCACACCGGCTGTGGCTCAAGGCGTGAGCGTGCACGCGCGGGCTCGGGGCCACGCCCACAGCCACGACGGCGAGGGCCACGGCCACTCTCACGGGCTGGTCGACCGGTCGATCACGCGCTCGCGCGCAGGCCTGCGCGCGGTCGCCATCAGCCTCGCGGTGCTGCTGGTCACCGCCGTGGCGCAGGGCGCGATCTTCGCTGCGACCGGCAGCGTCGCGCTGCTCGCCGACCTCATCCACAACTTCGGCGACGCGCTGACCGCCGTCCCGCTCGGCATCGCCTTCCTGCTGCGCTCCTTCGTGGCTGAGAAGCGCGCCGGCTACTTCGTCGTCGCGGCCATCCTGGTCAGCGCCTGCGTGGCGGGCGTGGAGGCGGTCACCAGGCTCATCCATCCGCAGGCGCTCGACCATCTCTGGGTGCTCGCTGCCGCGGGCCTGCTCGGCTTCGCCGGCAACGAGATCGCGGCTCAGGTGCGGCTGCGCGCCGGCCGCCGCCTCTCGAGCCCGGCCCTCATCGCCGACGGCTACCACGCACGCACCGACGGCTTCGTCTCCCTGGCCGTCGTGGCGAGCGCGGCGGTCGTGGCGCTCGGCTTCGACCTCGGTGATCCGATCATCGGGCTGGTCATCACACTGGTGATCCTGCGCATCACCTGGCAGTCGATCCAGACCATCAGGGCTGATCCCGGCGTGCCGGGCTAGCGCGCCTGCCGACGCCCTGAACATACCCCCGGTGGGGGTTACCAGCACCGCGGCTCTCGTGCTGACCTCCACCCGGCGAATATACCCCCGGGGTGTATACTGTTTGCCACGTCCGAGATACCCCCCGGGTGTCTGCTCGCGACTCGACAAGGACTCACGATGACCCCGTCTTCCACCATCCCTGCCCGCGACCGTGACCTGCGGTACGTCGCGGTGGCGTCATGAGCGCTCCGCTTCGCCTGCTGGCGTTCGCCGGCGTCGTCGCGCTGGCGTTCGCCACGGCCGCCTTCGCCGGCAGCCGCATCGACGTCCATCCCGGCTCGCCGGCCGGCGCCGCGAATGAGGCGCAGGGCATGAGCGCGATGGCCGAGAAGGGCACGCACGGCGCGATGGCGCCGCAGGCCGTTCGCGGCCTCGCCGTCAGCGCCAACGGCCTCACGCTGAAGCTGGCGCGGAGCACCGCGGTCGCGGGCAGGCGCGTCGACTTCGCATTCCGGATCGTCGACCGCCGCGGCCGGACCGTGCGCGACTTCGAGGTCGAGCACACCAAGCGCATGCACTTCATCGTCGTGCGCCGCGACCTGACCGGCTTCCAGCACCTGCACCCGACGCAGGCGGTCGACGGCACCTGGTCCGTCCCGATGACGCTCCGGGACGCCGGGACCTATCGCGTCTTCGCGGACTTCTCGACGGGCGGGAAGCCGCAGACGCTCGCCGGCGACGTCACCGTCGACGGCCGGGTCGATTCGACGCGCCTCCCGGCTCCCGCCGAGCGTGTCGACGTGGACGGCCTGCGCGTGAGCCTGACGGAGGGCGCGAGCACGGCCCGCGCGGAGTCACAGCTCCGCTTCACGGTCACCCGCCACGGCGATCCCGTCACGGTCGAGCCGTACCTGGGCGCGCAGGGCCACCTGGTCGCGCTGCGCCGTGGCGACCTCGCGTTCCTGCACGTCCACCCGGACGAGAACAGCCTCAGGTTCATGGCCGAGTTCCCGACCGCGGGCCGTTACCGCCTGTTCCTGCAGTTCAAGAGCGAGGGTCGCGTGCACACCGCCGCCTTCACCCAGGAGGTGTCCCGATGAGTGCGACGTCCACCGAGCGCCTCGAGCTTCCGATCACCGGCATGACCTGCGCCTCGTGCGCGAACCGCATCGAGCGCAAGCTCAACCAGCTCGACGGCGTGACCGCGACGGTCAACTACGCCACCGAGAAGGCGCGGGTCGAGTTCGACCCGGACACGGTCGCTCCCGAGCAGTTCGTCGATGTGGTCGAGGCAGCCGGCTACAGCGCGGCGCTCCCCTCGTCCGACCCACATGGGGCCGCCGTCGAGGAGGACGCGACCGCGCCGCTGCGCCGCCGCCTCATCCTCTCCGCGGCGCTGTCAGTTCCGGCGCTGCTGATGTCGATGATCCCGGCGCTGCAGTTCGACAACTTCCAGTGGCTCTCGCTCAACCTCGTCACCCCCGTCGTCCTGTGGGCGGCGTGGCCGTTTCACCGGGCGGCGTGGGCGAACCTCAAGCACGGCACCGCGACGATGGACACGCTCGTCTCCGTCGGCACGCTGGCCGCGTGGCTGTGGTCGCTGTACGCGCTGTTCATCGGCGACGCCGGCATGAACGACATGCGCATGGCGTTCGACCTCGTCCCGAAGCCGGGCGAGGGCGCGGACCAGATCTACCTCGAGACGGCCGGCATCGTGACCACGTTCCTGCTCGCCGGCCGCTACTTCGAGGCCAAGGCCAGGCGCCGCGCCGGCGCCGCGCTGAAGGCGCTGATGGAGTACGGCGCCAAGGACGTCGCGATCCTCGACGCCGACGGCGCGGAGCGGCGCGTCCCGATCGAGCAGCTCGCGGTCGGCGACCGCTTCGTGGTCCGGCCGGGCGAGAAGCTCGCCACCGACGGCGTCGTCGAGGAGGGCGCCTCGGCGGTGGACATGAGCATGCTCACCGGCGAGTCGCTGCCGGTGGAGGTGGAACCCGGCTCCGAGGTCGCCGGCGCGACGGTCAACGCCGGCGGACGTCTCCTCGTCCGCGCGACCAGGGTCGGCGCCGACACCGCGCTCGCCCAGATCGCCCGGCTGGTCGAGGACGCCCAGACCGGCAAGGCGCCCGTCCAGCGCCTCGCCGACCGCATCTCGGGCGTCTTCGTCCCGATCGTGATCGTGATCGCCGCCGCCACCCTCGGCTTCTGGCTGGGGACGGGGGAGAGCGCGGCGTTCGCGTTCACCGCCGCGGTCGCCGTGCTGATCATCGCCTGCCCCTGTGCGCTCGGGCTTGCGACACCGACGGCGCTGATGGTCGGCACCGGCCGCGGGGCGCAGCTCGGGCTGCTCATCAAGGGCCCCGAGGTGCTCGAGTCCACGCGCAAGGTCGACACGGTCGTCCTCGACAAGACGGGCACCGTCACCACCGGCCACATGAGCCTCGTCGAGCTCACGATCGCCGACGGCGTGCAGCGCGACGAGGCGCTCCGGCTCGTCGGCGCGCTGGAGAACGCGTCCGAGCATCCGATCGCGCAGGCGATCGCCGCGGCCGCAGCCGCAGACGGGCCACTCCCGGCGGTGGAGGGCTTTGCGAACCGCGAAGGCCTCGGCGTCGAGGGCGTCGTCGACGGGCACGCGCTGATCGTCGGGCGTCCCGCGCTGCTGGCCGAGTGGGCGATGCACCTCAGCCCCGAGCTCGACGCCGCACGCATGACGGCGGAGGCGCGCGGGCAGACCGCGATCGCCGCCGGGTGGGACGGCCGCGCGACCGCCGTGTTCGTGGTCGCCGACACCGTCAAGCCCAGCTCGGCCGAGGCCGTCGCAGCGCTCAAGTCCCTCGGGCTGCGCCCGGTCCTGCTCACCGGCGACAACGAGGCCACCGCCCGCGCGGTGGCGGCCGAGGTCGGCATCGAGGAGGTCATCGCCGAAGTGCTGCCCTCCGGCAAGGCCGATGTCGTGCGCCGGCTCCAGGCGGAGGGCCGCGTCGTCGCGATGGTCGGCGACGGGGTCAACGACGCGCCCGCGCTCGCCCAGGCCGACCTGGGGCTGAGCATCGGCACGGGCACCGACGTCGCCATCGAAGCCTCCGACCTCACGCTCGTCAGTGGCGACCTGCGCGCAGCGTCGGACGCGATCCGCCTCAGCCGCGCGACGCTGCGCACCATCAAGCAGAACCTCGGCTGGGCCTTCGGCTACAACGTCGCCGCCATCCCGCTCGCCGCGATCGGACTGCTCAACCCCGTGATCGCGAGCCTGGCGATGGCCGTCTCGAGCGTCTCCGTCGTGACCAACGCGCTGCGCCTGCGCCGCTTCAAGGCGCAGCGCACCCATCTCGGCGCTGAAGGGATTCCCACCTGATGGCGGGTTTCCACACCGACCACGACCTGCCGACCTCGGGGCGCGCCCTCAGGCCTCGGACACGCTGAGCCTCGCGACCGTGGAGGTCGTCGACAACGCGATCGTGCTCGGCGTCCCCGGGGCCATGGACGCCGGTCTCGGCGACCTGCTGTTCTGGGGCAGCCTCGCTTTCGCGCTCGCGGTGGCCGGAGCCTTCGCACTCCCCGTCAATCGCTGGCTGCTCGCCCGCGGCAAGGGACACGCCGCTGTGCACAACACGGGCATCCACGGCGGGCCGTCGCCGCGCCTGGTCGGCGTCATCGCCGCCGTCGCGTTCGTCTTCGGCGCGACCGTGCTCGCCGCCGAGGCGCTGAGCTCCGGCGACAACCGCTGCGGCGATGCCTCGACGGGCACGCCTCAGGTGAAGATGATCTCGCCGCCGGCTGCGAGCTCGTAGAACTCGCCGACGGTGAGTACTCCGTCGACGTGCTCGACGAAGTCGTCTTGGGTGAGCTTGAACATGTCGACGCTGGCCTTGCAGGCGTAGAGCCCTGCGCCGGAGTCGGATACGAGCTCGACGAATTCCGGGATCGGCGGGATGTCGAGCTTGTCCATCTGGCGCTGCATCATCTTGGTCGCGAGTCCGGACATGCCCGGCAGTCCGCCGAGCATGGTGGGGATGTGCATCCCGGGGTTGCCGACGGTGGCGACCTTGATCCTGGCCTGGTGGTCCTTGCGGATCGCGTCGAGGCCGAAGAACGTGAAGAACACGTCGGCCCCGATGCCCTCCATGCGCGCGCCGTTGGCCATGATCAGGCCGGGGTAGATCCCTTCGAGCGAGCCCTTGGAGATGACGATCGCGACCTTCTCGATCGGCTTGGCCGGCTTGGCCCGGGTGGCGAGCGGCTGGTCGAGGATCTCGGTCATGTCCTCACGTCCTTTCAGATGCAGCCGCGGGGCTTGGGGATCCCGGCGATCTTGGCGGCGAGCTTCGCCGGGCCCTTGGGGAACAGCTGGTAGAGCTCCTTGATCGGGACGCCCGAGGCCTTCCCGAGCGTCCGGATCGTCGGGGCGGCGCCGGTCGCGAGATAGGTCTCGCGCATGTAGCGCACGACCTGCCAGTGACGGTCGGTGAGTGGGTCGATGCCGGCGCCGGCCGCGATCTCGGCGCCCATCGCCTCCGTCCACTGTTCCGCCGTCTGGAGGAAGCCCTCGGCGTCGACCTCGACTGTCGTATCGGCGAGGGTGAGCGTGGTCATCGTGGGGCTCCTTGGTCGGTGCTGAGCAACTCGGTGTCCTTGCCGGCGAGCTGGAGCTGCGAGCCGATACCCGGGATGTCTCGCCCGGGCAGAAGGACATGCCAGTAGACCCACTGGAACAGCAGCTTGGCCATGTGGTTCATCCGCGACTCCTTCAGCAGCGGCAGCGGTCCGAGGTGCGGCTCGGGGTACCTGCCCGGCAGTGGTTCGACGTCGTAGTTGAAGTCGATCAGCAGCGCCTTGTGGAAGCCGGTCTCGATGAAGCAGTTCGCGTGCCCGTCAAATGACGGCTCGAGTGGGTCGCCGTCGAGGAAGCGATGGATGTTCTCGACGAGGGTGTCGCCTTCGAAGTGCGTCACCGAGCCGGCTTTCGAGGTCGGCAGGTTCGTCACGTCGCCGATCGCGAAGACGTTCGGTGCGGCCTTGGACTGCAATGTGTGCGGGTCGGCAGGCACGAATCCGAGCTCGTCGCCGAGCCCGGGGGAGCGGGCGACGAAGGCAGGGCCACCGTGCAGCGGGATCGTGACCAGGAGGTCGAAGGGCAACTCGCGCTCGTCCCAGCTCAGCAGCCGCCCGCCGGCCCCGTCGACCTCGCCGGTGGCGAACTCGGTCTCCAGCGCGATGCCCTTCTCGGCGAGCAGGCCGGCGAGGTGCTGTGAGGCGATGGGCTTGGTGAACGCGGCGTCCAGCGGCGTGACGAGCGTCAGTTGCACGTCGTCGCGCACGCCGCGCTCGCGCAGGTACCAGTCGGCCAGGAAGCAGAACTCCAGCGGCGCGACCGGGCACTTGATCGGCATGTCGACCGGGTTGACCACCAGCCGGCCACGGTCGAAGCCGCGCAGAGCGTCGCGCAACGCGGTCGCCGACTCGAGCTCGTAGAAGGTGAAAATCCGCTCGCCCCAGCCGGGCCCGGTCAGGCCCTCCGTCTCTTCGGGCAGCAGCGCGGCGCCCGACGCGACGACGAGCACGTCATAGGCGACGGTCCCGCCGTCTTCGAGGTGGACCATGTTGTCCGTGGTCTCCACGCGTTCGACCACGCCTTGGCGGAACTCGATCCCGCCGTGCAGCTGGGCACGCCGCGAGCGGACGATCTCGTCCGGGTCCGCGAGGCCGAAAGGCACGAACAAGAGGGCCGGCTGGTAGACGTGGCGGTCATCGCGGTCGATGACCACGATCTCGGCGGCATCGCCGTAAAGACGTCGCAGGCGGTTTGCGGCGAGCGTTCCGCCGGTTCCGCCGCCGAGGATGACGATGCGATGACTCATCACACCAGCGTCGTGGTTGCGATGCGATCCGCCATCGGGAGCAAGCCGCGCGCCGGTTGCGGGTTATCCGCGAAACCGCCACGCCTTTTCCGCTACACAGCTGTTCCGCGGCGACAGGGTGTTCTCATGGCCGCTGCACCTCGATCCCGCATCCCCTTCCGGCGCCCCTCGTGGAGCTCATCGCCGTCCGTGCCGACGCCGCCGTCGGCGACGTGGATCACCTTCCGGGCGCCGTGGCGGAGCGGCGGCGAGGCGGCGACGGTGCCGAGGTCGTGATCCCGGGCTCGCTGATCTCCGCCGCCTTCCTCCACGACAGCTCAAGCGGCGATGCGGTCGCCTTCCGGAAGGTGCTCGTCGAACGTGATGCCAGCCTCGATGGAGCGCCGAACGGGGCAGGTCTTGGCGGCGCGCATGATGCGCCGCACCTGCTCGTCGCTGAGGTCGTCGGGCAGGTGGACGGTGACGTCGAAGTGCCGGGGCGTGGCGGTGTGGTCGTAGGTGACTTCAACGCTGAGCTCACCGAGGCGCCAGTGTTTGGTGCGGGTGTAGGTGCGGATGGTGGTGGCGATGCACGCCGCGAGCGCGGCGGGCAGCAGCTCGTGTGGTGCCGGACCGCGATCGGTCCCCCCAAGCTCCTCAGGCTCGTCGGTGATCAGGCGATGGCGGCCGTCGACGAGGACGTCCTGGCGAAGGGTGTCCCCGGCCGAGTGGGCGGTAGCGGTGAGGCTCATGTGTACTGCCACAGTAGGCACACTTGAGCCCGGTGAGGCGCTCCCAGCGCAAGTGTGCGGATAGACCCGCCGACCTCCCGTACAAACTACGCAGCCGCGGGGGTTGGGACCGTGGCGACGTTTGTGGCGGTGATGGTGCGCACGAAAGGCCCGCAAACGGCCTTTCGGAGAAGCGGCTGAAGGGACTCGAACCCTCGACCTGTGAGGGCGTGAGAAGCTGTCGCAGGTGACGTCGGGCAGCTTCAGCGGTGGCCGCAGCGAGCGCGTCGCGGTCCTTGGAGTCGATCCGGATCTGGCGACTCGACTGAGCGAGCCGCGTCGTGCGCACGCCGAGCGCATGAGCGTGGCGATCGTGCTCAGGCGTGCCGCGGGGGTCTGGCGAGCCAAGGAGGACGCCGCGCATGGGCGGGATGGCCTGGGGCTGTTGGTGGTGGAAGGCATGCTCGTACGGCGGGTGGGGCTGGAGGGGCGCTACGGCGCCGAGATGCTGAGCGCCGGCGACCTGTTGCAGCCCTCCGAGCACGACGGCGAGGAGACCACGCTGCCGTTTGAGGCGACCTGGCGCGTGTTGGCGCCCTTGCGCCTGGCGGTCCTTGACCTTGACTGGATGGCCCGGATGGTGCCGTTCCCCGAGGTCACAGCTGAGCTGACGAAACGCGTGATGATGCGTTCGCGGAGGCTGGCGTCGATGCTGGCGATCGCGCAGCATCACAGGCTCGAGGACCGTCTGCGCCTGCTCTTCTGGGAGCTCGCGGACCGCTACGGACGCGTCGGCCCCGACGGGGTACGGCTCGACGTGGGCCTGACGCACGAACTGATCAGCCATCTCGTCGGTGCGCATCGGCCGTCGGTGTCGGCCGCGCTCGCTCGCCTCGAGCGAGCCGGATATATCCAGCGCCGCGAGCGCGGCTGGCTCCTGCTCGGCATTGCTCCCGCCCTTGGAGAGGTCATCGGCGCCGACCCTCGCACAGGGCCAACCCCGGTGTCCTGATCTCTGACCTATGGTCGGCGCCCAGAGGTCGGACGTCACGCGCTGCCCGGGGACGCTGACTGGCCTCGCCGGCGGTTATGTCCCGGCCTCTCGCGCCCGAGCCTGCGGGCGAGCGGCGTCTACCCCATCAACTGGACGAGCAGGGTGCGCAACCCGTGTCGGGGCTGACGCAACGCCTTGAGGGCGGCCGCGGCCTCGCGGTGGCCGAGCGAGAGGAGCGCGAGCGAGAGCGCCGCGGAGCCCAGGCAGAGCGCGCACCAGGCGCCGGCCACGGCGGGCTGGATGATGATCAGGGCGACACTCGCGAGTCCCCCGGCCGTGAGCACGAGCCCGAGCAGGAGCCGCCCGCGATGCGCGAGTAGCAACACGACCTCGGTGGCGTAGGCGAGGACGCCGGCGAGGGCGTCGGGCACGGGATGGGTGAGCTCGAGCACATCGCGGGTGCTGCGTTCCCCGAAGATGGGATCCCGCGCGCCGGCCAGCGCGCCGAGCTGCACCAGCGTGAGGTAGCCCGCGACGAGCAGGCCGGTGATGGCCAGAGCGAGCATCAGGCCTCGGTTGCTCACGTTCGTCGTCCCGAGCGTTCCTGCCGCGGCTGCGGGTGGAGTTGGTCGCGCGCGACGATCCGGCGTTGGGGTCCCTGGTTCATGTGCAGAGCTCTCTCTCCTCCATGGTCTACCGCGATCGGTCGCCACAGACCACCGCGCCGGTATGCCCACATACCTGCTTCACGGCGAGGCGAGACTCGACCGAGCCTCGACGGGGGGGCCTGCAGGTCGGATGCCCCGCCCGCGGCGCGACCGTCATCTGGCAGACCATGCGCTGCTGACCGGGCCGGCGTCCGGGGAAGACGAGGGCCATGCGGCGCTCGACAGCTGCCCCCCGGACTTCCGGATCGCACCCCCAGGCTCTTGGTCTACCGCGTCCTCGACGCCACCTGGCCGAGCTTTGACGTCGCGATGAAAGGACTTGTGATGACCAAGACGGTGGCGGACTTCGTGCTCGAGCGCCTCTCGGGCTGGGGGGTGCGGCGGATCTACGGCTATCCCGGCGACGGCATCAACGGACTGCTGGGTGCGCTGAACCGGGCGGGTGACCGCTTCGAGTTCGTGCAGGCGCGCCATGAGGAGATGGCGGCGTTCATGGCCTGCGGGCACGCGAAGTTCACGAGCGAGGTCGGCGTGTGCATGGCGACCCCGGGCCCCGGGGCGGTACATCTGCTCAACGGCCTGTATGACGCCAAGCTCGATCATCAGCCGGTGGTGGCGATCGTCGGCCAGCAGGCCCGGGCGGGGCTGGGGGGCAGCTACCAGCAGGAGATCGACCTTGCGACGTTGTTCAAGGACGTCTGCCATGAGTACGTGCACGTCGCGATGGACGCCGCCCCGATCCGGCATCTGGTTGATCGGGCGATGCGGATCGCGGCGGCCGAGCGCACCCCGACGTGCGTGATCGTGCCCAACGACCTGCAGGAGGCCGGCGCCGTCGAGAACCCGCCGCGCGCGCACGGCACGCTGCACTCCGGGATCGGCGATGGCTACCGGGCCCCGCGCGTGGTCCCCGAGGACGCCGACCTGCAGCGCGCCGCCGAGATCGTCAACCACGGCGAGCGCGTCGCGGTGCTCGTCGGCCAGGGCGCGCTGCACGCCGGCCCCGAGGTCACAGCGGTCGCTGAGCTGCTGAGCGCCGGGGTGGCCAAGGCGCTGCTGGGCAAGGCGGTGCTGCCGGATGATCTGCCGTGGGTGACGGGCTCGATCGGGCTGCTGGGCACCAAGCCGAGCTGGGACATGATGACGGGCTGCGACACGCTGCTGATGGTCGGTTCGAGCTTTCCGTACTCGGGGTCGTCGGCGAACTGGTTCGCGCGTGACGTGCGCCTGCGCGAAGGGATGATGGCCTCGCTGTCGGGGACGCTGGCCACGATGGGCCCCGGGGTGCCGTACGCGATCGCAGCGAAGTTCGCGCACCCTGACCGGCCGGTGATCGCGCTGGTCGGCGACGGGGCGATGCAGATGAACGGCAATGCCGAGCTGGCGACGATCGCGAAGTACTGGCAGCGCTGGAGCGACCCCAGGCTGGTCGTGCTGGTGTTGCACAACAACGACCTCAACCAGGTCACGTGGGAGCAGCGCGCGATGGAGGGCGACCCGCGCTTTGAGGCTTCTCAGCAGCTGCCCGACTTCCCGTATGCCCGCTACGCCGAGCTGATCGGCCTGACCGGCATCCGAGTCGATGACCCCGACCAACTGGGCGCGGCGTGGGAGCAGGCGTTCGCGGCCGGCCGGCCGGTGGTGCTGGAGGCGATCACCGACCCCGACGTGCCGCCACACATCACGATCGAGCAGGCCAAGGCCCTTACGTCCGCGCTGCTACACGGCGATCCCAGCGCCGCGCAGATAGTCAAGCAGGCCGCCAGGGGCAAGCTCGAAGAGTTCCTGCCCCGGCCGATGACCACCACCAGTCACGTCGTGCGGCCGGAGACGCCGGTCGAGGAGGTCTCGGTCGCCGCCTACACCGTCCCCACCGACGCGCCCGAGGCCGACGGCACCTTCGCCTGGCAGGCCACCACGATCGTCGTCGTCCACGCCCGGGCGGGCAGCGAGGTCGGTATCGGCTACACCTACGCCGACCTCGCCACCGCCCGGCTGATCGACGAGCACCTCGTCGCGGCGGTCCGCGGCGGCGACGCGCTGGCGCCCCAGCGCGGGTGGTGGGCGATGACCAGGGCGGTCCGCAACCTCGGGCGCCCCGGCGTCGCCGCGATGGCGATCAGCGCGATCGACGTTGCGCTGTGGGACCTCAAGGCCAGGTTGCTCGGGCTGCCGCTCGCGACGCTGCTCGGCGCGGTGCACGCACAGGTCCCGATCTATGGCAGCGGGGGGTTCACCGGCTACAGCACTCAGCGTCTGCAGCAGCAGTTGGCCGGCTGGGTGCAGGCCGGGATCCCGCGCGTGAAGATGAAGATCGGCAGCCACCCGTGTGAGGACGTGGCCCGGGTCCGGGCTGCCCGCGAGGCGATCGGCGATGACGCCGCGTTGTTCGTGGATGCCAACGGCGCCTACTCGCGCAAGCAGGCACTCGCGCACGCCGAGCGCTTCGCCCAGCACGAGGTGAGCTGGTTCGAGGAGCCGGTCTCCTCGGAGGACCTCGACGGTCTGCGGCTGTTGCGCGACCGCGGCCCGGCGGGGATGGACGTCGCGGCGGGCGAGTACGGATATGAACCGGCGTACTTCCGGCGGATGCTCGCCGCCGGGGCGGTTGACGTCCAGCAGGCCGACGCCACCCGCTGCGGCGGGATCACCGGCCTCCTGGCTGTCGCGGCGCTCTGCCAGGCCTACCAGGTCGAGCTCTCGGCGCACTGCGCGCCGCAGCTGCACGCGCACGCCTGCTGCGCGATCGGGCCGCTGCGCCACCTGGAGTACTTCCATGACCACGCTCGCGTCGAGCAGTTGCTCTTCGACGGCGCCCTGTCGCCGGTGGACGGCGCGCTGCACCCGGATGCGGCTCGACCAGGCCTGGGCATCGAGCTCAAGACCGGCGACGCCGAGGCCTTCGCGGCCTGAGGAGACCTACCGTGTCGCTGACCCACACACGTCGTTCTCGCCGACGCTCCCGCCTGGTGCGCAACCTGCGCCGCGGGCGCGCTCAGCGGCTGCTCTCCGGCGCGACCGCCGCCGCCGCCCTGCCGCTGGGTGCCGAGATCTATGTCAACCACTACGGCGGCTCGTTCGGCAACAAGTGGATGTGGACCCCGGTCGTGCTCTCCCCGGCGCTGGCTGCGGCGGGGGTGGCCGGCGTCGCGTCTGAGCGCGCTGCCCGGACATGGCTGCCGGCCATGTCCGCGCTGTACATCGCCAACGGGAGCCTCGGCGTGTACCTGCACCTGCGGGGCATCGCGCGTAAGCCGGGCGGGCTGCACGAGGCCTCGTACAACCTCGTCATGGGACCGCCGCTGCTGGCCCCCGGGTCGCTGACCATGGTCGGCGCGATCGGCCTGGCCGGCGCCGTCATGCGCCGGGAGCGTTGAGCAGTGTCCGATTTTCGCGAGGTCGGCCATCTGCCCAAACGACGACCAGATCGCCAGCCGCCCGACCCGGCCGGCCTGCCGCGCCAGCGCCGCGGGATCACACCGCAGATGCACGGCCGCTACCCCGACCACGACGTGCTCGCTGACGCCGGACACTGGGACCCGGTCACCCGTCAGGTCGTCTGCTCCCGCGTCGACGACGTCCCCGCCCGGCGGTTCTTCAACGCCGAGGAGTTCGCGTGCCTATGCGCCTTCTGCGACGTGGTTCTCGCCCAGGAAGCCGAGCCGCGCATCCCGGTCATGAGCTTCGTCGACGCCAAGCTGGCCGATGGGCGGCTGGATGGTTTTCAGCACGTGGGGATGCCCGACGACTGCGACACCTGGCGGCAGGTCGCCCGTGGCCTCGACCAAGCGGCCCAGCAGCGCGCCGGGGTGTCCTTCGCGCGTGCTGAGGAGCCGACCCGGCGCGAGATCGTCGGCGCGTTCGCCGAGGGCACGCTGTCGGGCGGCGTGTGGGACGACATGCCGGTGCGCATCGCGTGGACGGTGGTGATGCGCCCGGTGCTGTCGGCCTTCTACGCGCACCCGTGGGCCTGGAACGAGATCGGGTTCGGCGGTCCCGCCTACCCGCGCGGCTACATGCGCCTGGCCGAAGGCCCGGCCGGCGCGGAGCCCCACGAGGGCCGCGAGGCGTTCGGGCCCGACCCCGTCGCGGACGTCGAGCGCCGGGGGATGCCGTGAAGACCGCGATGAGGCGGCTGGCCAAGGGGGCGGGCGGGCCGGTCGAGAACGACTCGCGTTTCCTGCTCGACGTCCACGAGCGCGGCCTGCCCGGCCGCGCGACGATGGCGTCCTACCGCGAGGACGACGAGGTCGACCTGCTGATCGTCGGAGCGGGCGCCGGCGGGACGACGCTCGCGCAGCGTCTGGCGCGGCGCGGCTGGCGGGTCGTGATCTTGGAGTCCGGGCCGTTCTGGGATCCAGACCGTGACTGGGTGTCTGACGAGGCGGGCAGCCACCGGCTCCACTGGACGGCGAAGCGGATGATCGGCGGCGAGGACCCGGTCGAGCTGGGCAAGAACAACTCCGGGCATGGCGTCGGCGGCTCGATGGTCCACTACGCCGGCTACGCACCACGCTTTCATCCCTCCGACTTCCAGACCCGCACCCGTGACGGCGTCGGTGCCGACTGGCCCGTCGGCTACGAGGACCTCAGGCCGCATTACGAGCGCGTCGAGGCCGAGTTGCCGGTCGCCGGCCAGGACTGGCCGTGGGGGGATCCGCATCGCTACCCCCATGCGGCTCACCCGATCTCCGGCGGCGCCGACCGCGCTCGTGCCGGCGCGCGCGCGATGGGGATCGAGATGCGCGTCGGGCCGGTGGCGATTCCCAACGGCGTGTTCGGCAACCGCCCGCACTGCATCTACCGCGGCTTCTGCCTGCAGGGCTGCAAGGTCAACG
>JBDTMF010000029.1:0-28847 GCA_039934455.1 Solirubrobacteraceae bacterium | reverse complement strand
GTGGCCGGCGCCGCGGTCGTCACGCTCTGCGCGCTGGGGATGTCGACCGCGGCCGCCCTGGCGCTCTCGCGGTCGTCCTGAGCTGACGCGCTGGGCGCCTACATCCCGAAGCACCCACGCCGCAACTCACCAGCCCTCCACACCGCGCAGCGCTGATACGGGCCACCACGACCACGACGTGCACCGATTCGTCAGACCTCGGCTGGCACTGCGCCTCCCGTGCCGCCTACGAGCGAGATCGCGATCGACACGGCCCTCGATCGAACGGTGCGTATAGCTGGGTTCGGGGCGGGACACGCGCCGCGGCCGTCCCTCGCCGCGCGCGTAGACTCGGCGATCTCCGAGGCGTAAAGAGAAACGAGGCGAGCGTGAAAGACGATGCGACCCGCGGGCCCGAGCAGGACGGGCCGAGCGGCAGGAGCGATCAACAGATCTTCGACGAACAGGTCGCGCGCGCCGCCGGGAAGGCAGTCGTGCTCTTCGGCAGCCTGGGCATCCTCGCCGCATTGGTGATGTCCACGGTCGCGCTGATCATCAGCAGTAACGGGAACACCACCACGGTCACCAGGACGGTCACGGTCCCAGCCGCGTCGACCGCTGGGCAGGGCACCGGGGGCGGGCAGGCTCCCGCCCTCACCGGCGACGCGCTCGGCGCACAGCTCTTCGTCTCCGGGAAGCCCGACTCCGGCGCGATCGGCTGCGGGTCCTGCCACACGATGAAAGCCGCAGGCACGAGCGGGACGGTTGGTCCCAACCTCGACAAGGAACTGACTGCCGATCCGGCCTCGGCCGCGCGCGAGTCGATCGTCGAGCCCAACAAGGAGATCATTCCCGGATACAGCGCGAACGTCATGCCGACGAACTACGGGACCGCGCTGACCAAACCGGAGCTCGACGCGCTCGTCAACTACGTCTACCACAGCACGAACACCAAAGCCAAGGCCAAGGCCAAATCCAAGGCCAAGTGATCTCCGAGCGGCGTCGATCCATGAGCCGCCGACGTTCGCGCTGACGCCGCTCCTGCCGGAGACACAAGCCGCCCGGCGCGTAGGTTGGGTCGGTGCTCGCGCACCTGCTCCTTGCCGTGGCAGTGGTCTTCGGGGTCAACCTGATGCCTGCGTTCGGGCCTCCGACGTGGGCGGTGCTCGTGTTCTTCAGGTTCCGTTATCCGGAGATCCCTGCCCCGGCGCTGATCGTCGGAGGGGCCATCGCCGCTACGGCCGGGCGTCTCCTGCTCGCGCTCGCGTTCCGCGCCTTCGGTACAAAGCTCCCGCGGAAGCGCCGGGAGAGCCTGCAGGTCCTCGGGCACGCGCTCGGCGAGTATCGCGCCGGGCTGCTCGCGAGCTTCGCGCTGTTCGCGACCGCACCGCTGCCGTCGGCCCAGCTGTTCGAAGCCGCGGGGCTCGCGCGCATCCGCCTGCCCCCGTTGCTGGGCGCGTTCCTCCTAGGACGGCTCGTGAGCTACTCGATCTACGTCGGAGCCGCGTCGGCCGCCCACGACAGCCTCAGCAGTCTGTTCGACAAGGGGCTGTTCTCACCGGCGGCGATCGCCGCGCAGCTGATCGGCGTCGCCATGCTGATCGCCATCATCTTCGTCGATTGGCCAATGGTCATTGACAGGGCGCGCGGCTGGTGGGCTGCGCAGCGGGGCCGGCAGGCCCCACCACCGATTCGCCAAAGCGCGCTGTCGGATGTGACGCCCGTGGAACACAAGCCATAAGAGCCCGGCGCAGGCGTCCCTTTCGGGGCTCCCGCCGGACGTGTCAGGCTCGCCAAAGTGGGGAAGAGTTCGCTTCGGTTCGGCCGTGGCCGACCACGTTGGGCGCTGATCAGCTGGGCGCCTGGGCGGATCGGGCGGCGGCCGATTGGGCATCTGGCGGCGCGAGCCGCGGCAGGTCGAGCAGGAACCTGGCGCCGCCTTCGGGTGAGCGCTCGACGGCGACATCGCCGTCGTGGGCCTGCGTGATCGCCCTGACGATCGCGAGGCCGAGGCCCGCGCCGCCGCCGTCGCGTCCGCGGGCGGCGTCGAGGCGAGCGAAGCGGTCGAAGATGCGCTCACGGTACTCACGCGGCACGCCTGGCCCATCGTCGTCGATGATGAGCTGGACGCAGTCGCCGCGCTCCCGGACGCTGAGGCGGACCAGGCCGCCGGCGTCGGTGTGAACGAACGCGTTGCGCAGGAGATTGCGGAGGGCCTGGGCCAGCCGGTCGGGATCGGCCTCGATGACGATGGGTGGCACGGGCGAGAGCTCGAGGCGGCGGTCGGCGGTCGAGCGCAGCCCGTCGCAGAGGTCGGTCAGGAACTCGGGGAGGTCGATCGGCTCCCGGCGCAGCAGATCCTCATCGGCGGCGTGGGCGAGCAGCACGAGGTCGTCGACGAGACGGCTCATCCGATCGATCTCGGGCAGGACGAGCGCCTCGACGTGGCGGACTTCCTGCGCGGTCGGGTTCTCGTTCATGGCAAGGACCTCGAGCTGGCCGCGCACGATCGTCAGCGGCGTGCGGAGCTCGTGCGAGGCGTCGGCGACGAAGGCGCTCTGGCGCGCGAATGCATCCTCGAGGCGATCGAGCATCTGGTCGAACGAGTGCGCGAGCACGCGCACCTCGTCGTGGCTCCCGCCGAGCTCCATGCGTGGGCTGAGCTCACCGGCGTCGACGCGCGAGGCGATGCGCGCCATGCGCCGCAGGGGCGCGGCGATGCGCGAGGCGACAAGCAGCGCGCCGAGCAGGGCTGCGGCCATGCCCAGTGCGCCGGCCAGCAGGAACGCCCGCGACACCGTTTCCGTGGCGCGCTTGATCGGCTCGACCGGCTCGCCAACGCCGAGGCGCGCCGTCGCGGTCGGCCCGGACTGAGCGGCCACGAGCACGCGCACGGGCCCAACGCCGGGCAGCCGTCGGCGGCTGAAGCCCGCCGGCGCCCCCAGCACTGCGCGCGCGTCGGTGGCCTCCTCGTCTCGTTGGGCCGGCGTGTCGTCCGGATCGCCGCCGGCGGTGTTCAGCAGCTCCGGCTCGTTGGTCACCGGCTCGCGGCCGGGCACCACCACGAACACCACGTGCGTCGTGGCACGGAACGGCTGGCGAGCGATGTAGGCACGAGCCCGGCGGAGCACCTCCGCCCGCGGGCCGTCGGGGACCGCCGTCCGCAGCTCCGCCATGTCTTCGCGTAGCCCATGGTCGGCGGCGCCCTCGAGCCTCGAGGCGGTGCCGCGATAGACCGCGACGAAGCTCGCCAACAGGCAGAACGCCACGACGCCGACGACCAGCAGCGTGATGCGCAGGCGCAGGCCGGCGAAGCGCATCAGCGCGCGGAGAACCGATAGCCCGCCGAGCGGATCGTGTCGAGCGGAGCGCGTCTGCCGGGCAGCGCGAGCTTCTTGCGCAGGTATCCGACGTAGACCTCCACGACGTTGGTCTGCGGGTCGAAGTCGTAACCCCAGACGCCGTTGAGCAGCTGCTCGCGAGACAGCACTTGGTTGGGGTGGCGCATGAAATGGACCAGCAACTCGAACTCCTTGGCCGACAGGTGCACGAGTTGGTCGTCGCGCGTGACCTCGCGCGAGAGCAGATCGACCTCGATGCCGGCGCCGGAAAGGCGCGTCGACTCCGGCTGGGCGGGGCGGCGCAGGTGCGCGCGAACGCGTGCGAGCAACTCGTCGACCGAGAACGGCTTGGTGACGTAATCGGTGGCGCCGGCGTCCAGCGCGTCGACCTTCTCGTGTATCTCGCCGAGCGCCGTGAGCATGATCACGGGCAGGTCGGGCTTGGCCGCGTGGATGCCGCGCAGCACTTCGACACCTTCGCGGCCGGGCAGCAGGCGGTCGAGGATCACGAGGTCGATATCACTGGTCAGCGCCTGGCGCTCGCCGTCCAGGCCGTCGGCGCAGGCATCGACCTGATGGCCGTGCGCCCGCAGCGCCTTCTGGACGAACTCGGCGATGCCAGCCTCGTCTTCGATCAAGAGGATCCGCACGACCGCATCGTAGGCCGCGTGATCACCGGCACGGCACGGGGCCGGTCACCGTTGCGATGCCGTCCTTCGGAGTTTCAGCGCAAGTGCCGGACAGGCCTTGACCGTCCGCACGGCATGGCCGTGCAGGGCGCTCGGCACGGACGGCTCGACCATCGGGTAGCCCCAGTCGTCCAGGACGATCCGCTCGGGCAGCAGCTCGGCGCACAGGCCGTGCCCGACGCAGGCGATCGGGTCGAGCACGAGCTCCTCCCCGTCGCTCGCGGCATGGCGCAGGTCCGAGGGCCGGCTCATGCAGCAGCCCTCTGCAGCGAGGCGCCGACGGCGGGCAGGACCAGCGCCGAGGCCACTGCGCAGCGGGCGCAGGGTCCGCGCCGGGCGTGCTCGGCAAGCTCGGAGCCGAACAGTCGGTTCGCGCTGGTCAGCATGCGGGCCGCGCCGTCGGGATGCGCGCACGCGCCGCGGCGCCGGACCATCTCGATCCAGCGCACGAGGCGCTCGCCATCGTCGGACGCAGCGCGCCCGGTCGCGAGCCGCTCGACCGCACCGGCCAGGGCACCGAGCCCGTTGACGCAGGGACCGCACTGTCCGGCCGACTCGGCGGCCAGATACGCCGTGAGCCTGGCGGTCTCGGCCACCGCGCACGCGCTCTCCCCGAGCACCACCACCACACCTGCGCCGACCGCTGCGCCGTGCGGACGCAGCGCGACGTCGTCGAGCGCCAAGCCGCGACCCTCGCCCGATACCCAAGCGCCGAAGTAGCCGCCGACCAGCAGCGCGCGTGCGGGCTCGATGGCGCCTCCGGCCAGGTGCACGACCTCGTCCAGCGCGATGCCGGACGGGACCTCGTAGACGCCCGGAGTGCGGACCGCGCCGGACACGGTCAGGAGGGTGCTTCCGGGACGATCCTCGGTGCCGAGCTCGCGAAACCAGGCCGCGCCGTGACGCGCGATGAGCGCAAGGTGGGCGAGCGTCTCGACGTTCTGCACGAGCGTCGGGCGCCCGTGGTAGCCCTGTTGGGCCGGGCGTGGCGGCGTGACGCGCGGGCGCGGCGGCCGGCCCTCGAGATGCGCGAGGACCGCGGTTTCTTCGCCGGCGACGTACCCGTCGGCGCGCGGCAGAAGCGTGAAGCGAGGCTGTGCACGTCGGCCCGCGTGCTCGCGCTCCGCCAGTGCGGCGGCGACCACCGTGTTCGCCTGCGCCGAGGCGCAGACGAACACCTCGCGGGCCCCGACCGCGCGCGCCGCGGCGATCGCGCCGTCCAGGACCAGGTGGGGGGTGCGCTTGAGCAGCGAGCGGTCCTTGGCGCTCATCGGCTCTCCCTCGGTGCCGTTGACGATCACGACGGGGCGCGTGCCCTCGGCGACCGCGGCGAGCTTGACGCCGGCCGGGAAGCCCGCACCGCCGCGGCCGCGCAGGCCGGCGGCGAGGACCTCGGCGATCAGTTCGCTGCCGCTGTCGGGCAGCGGGCCGTGAGTCGCCACGTGCCGGTCCAGTGCCAACGGGCCGGAGCGCGTCAGGCCCGTCAGCAGCCTTCCGCTCATCGTGTGGTCCTCGGCGTCGGGGTGGTGACGACGTGCGCGCCCGGGGTGAGCTGCGAGGGCGTCCCGGCCTTGGCGGCCCAGCCATCGGCCATCGGGCCTGAAGGCAGCCACAGCGCGAGGCCCGCAGCGGCGACGGCCATGCCGGCGACGGCGCCCACCCGCAGCGGCGGCGCGGCGCCGCCATCGGCGAGGCGGGTTACGACCGCGAGTCCGACAGCAGCTGCGCATCCCACACTGAGCCAGGTCAGCCAGCCGGCGCGCACGTCGCTGCCCGTGCCCAGGCCGTGCAGCATCGCCACCGGCCAGCATGCGTACGCGAGCCAGTGCACGGCGCGCCATGCGCGGACGCCGAGCCGAGGCCGCAGCAGGCTCGTGATGATCAGGGCGAGCAGCAGGTCGAAGGCCAGCGCTCCGAGGCCCAGCCAGAGCGGGCGATAGGTGCCGCCGAAGGGGATGAACACGTCCGCCACGCGGATTGGCGCGTAGCCGTCCAGCACCGTAGTGCCGATGTGCACGGCCAGCAGCGCGCAGACCAGCATCGAGGTCGTGCGGTGCCAGCCGTCGACGACGAAGCGCGGGAAGCGGGGTGACGTGAAGCGGCGCACGTTGACGACACCGAGCACCAGCGAGAGCGTCAACAGGACCAGGGCGGCCGCGCCCGTCCCGCGCGTGAGGTACCACAAGGCCATCAGGCCGCCACCGTGTCGGCCGACCATCCGCAGGTGCCGGTCACAACCCCGTCGGCCCCCACCAGCCGGGCCGGCAGGCCCAGGCCGGCCAGCCACGCCGGCGCACCGGCACCCAGCACCAAGGCGGCGGTGCTGGCGGTGTTGGCGTGCACGCAACTTCCCGCCACGACGCTGACCGTGCGCCACACGACAGGCGCCGGCTCGCCCGAGCGGGGATCGAGGACATGGTGCATCTCACGACCGTCGCGGCGCCAACGTCGCTGCGTCGTGCTGGACGTCGCCAGACCCCCGGCGCGCAGCGCAACGGTCGCGGTCACGTCGTCGTCGCGGTGGCCGTCGGCGATCCCCACGGGCCAACCGCCGGCCGGGGGGGTCCCGCCCACCGCGATGTCTCCGCCCAAGCTGACCAGGACGCCGTGGGGACCGATCGCGGCCGCTGCCGCGGCGGCGGCACGATCGGCGGCCAGCGCCTTGGCGGTCGCGCCGAGGTCCAGACGGATCCCGGGCGCCAACTGCAGCATCCGGCGACGGCGATCCAGTCGCACGCGCCGCCAGCCCGGCGCGGGCACCGGCGGACACGCCGGTGCATCGTCGGGCAGCGCGCGGAAGTCGCGATCGTAGCCTGCGGCGATCACCCCGGCCCCGATGGTCGGATCGACTAGACCGCCCGTGCGCCGCGCTGCGTCGAGCGCCACGCCCACGGCCTCGGTCAGCAACGGGCTGACTCGCACCGGAGCACCGTCGGCGGCGTGGATCCGCGCCAGCTCGGCCTCGGGGCGAAAGCGGCTGCATGTCCGATCGATCGCGGCCACCTCAGCTTCGACCTCGGCGCGAGCGGTCGCGAGGGCTGCAGGATCGGTGACGACGACCTGCACGCGCGACCCCAGGGCCTCCCATGTGGCGGCGGTGAAACTCATGATCCGCCCGAGACAGCGACCGGGGGCTGTGTCGTCGGGGACGGCGCGATGACCTGGGGCGCGGGAGCCGGAGTGGTCGTGACGGAGGGCGCCGGGTCGGGCGTGCCCGTGGCGCGGCCGAGCGACGTCGAGGCGCGGTGACGGCGGTGACGGCGGTGACGGGTGTGGGTCGCGCGGGTGTGGCGGGCGGCGCTCGAGGCACCGGTCGCTCGGGTCGCGGAGGCGATGCTGGCCGTTCCGACACGGTGCTTGGCGGACGTGGCGCTCGCCGCCAGCGCCGTGAACGCGAGGACCAAGACGACCGCCGCGACGGCAACCAGGCGGTTCAGCGTACGCAGCCGCCGTAGCGCCGCGTCTCGCGCCCGCGCCGCGGGCACGCGGTGGGAAGGGTGGGCTGGGAGTTGAGAGGCCACGCACCCACTATCGGCAGCGTCCTTGGCAAGGAGGTAAGCAGCGGCTGAGAGAACACTTAGGCAGCGACGCCGGTCGGGCGCTGCGATCCTCACCGCCGGGAGCCGCGCGGAACGCCTAGCGCTCTGGGAGGGTGGAGCGATGAATGCACCACGCGCGCGATTCGTCGGTCGGGAGTTGGGGCCGACGACGATCGGAGTGCTCGTCGTCGGTCAGGGTGTCCTCTGGACCGTCGCGCGCCCGCCCGGAGAATCGACCGGGAGCTACGTGGGCCAGCTGCTGGGCGCCGAGTCGATCCTGCTGCTGTCGATCGGCCTCGTGCTGATCAGCATGTTGCCGTGGGTGGAGCATTGGTTCGACGGGATCGACCGCGCGGCGATCTGGCATCGCCGCGTCGCGATCACCGGACTGTTCCTGCTCGCGCCGCACATCCTGCTCGCGTCGAACCGAGACGGGACGGCGCTCGGCGGGCCGCTCGGCGCCGTCGCGGCGATCGGGCTGGTCGCGCTCGCACTGTGGGCGATCCTGCCGCGCTGGCAATCGGTCGTGCCGGCACCGCTACGAGGCGCCGTGGTCGCCGCGCGCGACGTGCCCGGCGTACGAGACGTCCGCCGCATCTTCGGCGGCTATGACCGCTGGCGCGCGCTGCATCGCACCACCGGGCTGTTCGTCGCCGCGGGCTTCGCGCACGGCGTGCTCGACGGGACCCCGTTCGAGGACGCGCCGGTGCTGCGCTGGAGCTACGTGGCGATCGGCGCCGTCGGGCTCGGGTTCTACGTCTACCGCGAGTTGCTGGCGCGCTTCTTCCTGTCACTGCACGACTACCAGGTCGACGCGGTCCGCGAGATCGAAATGGGTCTCGTCGAGGTCGCGTTGCGCCCGCTCGGCCGGCCGGTCGACTTCGTACCCGGCCAGTTCGCGATGATCTACCTTGAAGCCAAGGACGGCTGGCACCGGCACCCGTTCACGATCTCCAGCTCTCCGCAGGAGGACGTCATTCGCGTCACGGTCAAGGCGCTCGGCGATTACACATCACGCCTGGCGCAACTCATCGAGCCCGGCATGCCCGCGGTCATCGGCGGCCCTCATGGGCGCTTCAACCACTCACGCGGGACCGATCGACAGGTCTGGATCGCCGCCGGTGTCGGCGTCGCGCCGTTCCTGAGCTGGCTGCGCGCGCTCGACGAGCACCTACCGCGACACGTGGACTTCTTCTACACCGCGGCGGGCGAAGCGCCGTTCGCTGAGGAGATCCGCCTGATCGCCGGCCGCCACGCATCACTGCACGCGCACCTCATCGACACACGCGTCGACGGACGCCTCACGCCCGAGCGCGTCCTCAGCACCGCTGACGGCGACCCGAGCGGGCTCTCGGTCTTCATGTGCGGCCCGAACGCGATGCTGAGCAGCTTCCAGACCAAGCTACGTCAGGCGGGCGTACCCGCCAGGCGCATCCACCGCGAGTACTTCGACTGGCGCTGAGCGAGCGTCAGCCCGCGTGGTTGGCGCGCGAGCCATGGTCGTGTGCAGCCGCGAGTCGGAGAGAGGCATCGCGCGGGCCATCACTCCTCAGCCCGCCGAGGGTGCGTCGCGAGCCATCGAATCCGCCGGGCCGCCGGCGAGTGCTGCCTCCATGCACCTGAGCGGTACTTCGCGGTGGTCGGCGAGCTCGTGCGCGGAACCGACCCCGCCGCGAATACCGCGGGCCGTTGATGCGCGGTCGGCCGCCGGAGCGAGACCGCGCTGATACTCGCGCCTGGTGGCGCGTGGATCTGTACGGTCGCGTCAACCTAATCGTGGAGGTTGCTGCCGTGTATGTACGTGTCGTCAGATTCAGCGATGTGAGCGCCGAGCGAATCGAAGGGCTGCGGGCCCGCATCGAGGAGTCCGACGGGCCGCCGCCCGGTGTCCCCACCACGGGCCTGAAGGTGCTGTACGACGCAGAACAGGGAACGGCCGTGGTGCTCCAGTACTTCGCGACCGCGGGGGACATGGACGCTGGCGCCCAGGCGTTCAGCGCGATGGACGCGGCCGAGACGCCAGGAACGCGCGCCTCTGTGGACATGTGCGAGATCAGGCTCGAGGTCGAGGCGACCTGACGCTCGGCTAGCTTGACGAGCCCACCCGGCGATCGCGGGAGGTCGGCCTCTGGGTCGAGTGCCGCCGGAGCCACCCGACGATCTCGGCCAGCTTGGCCCGCGCGACGAGTGCCGCACCCGTCAGGATCGCGGGGCCCGCCGGCGCGAGCGAGAGCGCGCTCTCCTCGATGGGGATCCCCATGACGTGGGCGAACGTCATTGGAAGATCTCCGTGGTGCAGTCGCCGCCCTGCAGCCGCGTCTCGTGCGCGCGCGCGGGCCCGTCCGACCGGTCGTGGAAGTCGACGCGGAGGCAGCGCGAGCGACGCGAGTCGGGAGAGAGCATCGATGGTGTCATCACTCCGTAAGCCCGCCGAGGAAGTCTTGCGAGCGATCTAATCGCGGCGGCGCCCGCCGGCGCTGTGCCGGCACTTCTCGTACCGGCGCAACGCGCGATCGGTGCGACCGTCGCGGGCGTAGGCGGCGATCAGCTCACGGTGCCAGCGCTCGTCGAGCGGATCCACCTCCACGCACGTCCGGGCGGCGCGGATCGCGCCGGCGTGGTCGAGGCGGTCAGCGGGATGTCAGCCGCACGGTGTGACAAGAGCACGATCAGCCTGCCTCAGCGGCCGGCGAGACGATTTGCTTGTTCCCGGCGGCGCGACGTCGGATGGATGCGTGGTCCAAAACCACGGATTTGCAGGGCGTTCGGGATGGACAGTGAGGGGCTCGAACCCCCGGCCTCCTGCTTGTAAGCTCGGCGCCCGTCGATGCCACAGCCGGCAGTTCGGCGTGGCTGCGCGCTATAGCGCTACGCGCCCCTCGCATGCCGAGCGGTGCGGAACAAGTGCGCGTAGGTGTCCACCGTGGGGGTGAGCAGGGTGGGCTCGGTCCCCACCTTTGGGGCCTCCCCCGCTCGCGCGCCGGCCTCGACGCTCGGGCCATCACCCCTCCGACCCGCGAGGTCACCAGTGACACGACGCCACGCCGTCGGCGAGCTCGCCTGCGCGCATCCCCTTGTCCGGCACGACGCCTCCGTGCCGCGCGACTCGTCCGCCGCCCCGCTCGCGCCGACGCGCGTGGCCGCCGACAAGCGTTCCCGCGAGGTCCGCCCCGAGATCCAAGCGCTGCGGGCCATCGCAGTCCTCCTCGTCCTCGTCTACCACCTCTGGCCATCGTCGATACCCGGCGGGTTCATCGGCGTCGACGTCTTCTTCGCCATCTCCGGCTTCCTGATCACCTCGCACCTGATGCGCGAGGTCGATCGCCGGGGAACGATCTCGCTTCCGGCCTTCTGGGCGCGTCGCGCACGTCGCCTCCTCCCGGCCGCACTCGTGGTCCTCCTCTTCAGCGCCGTCGCCACGATCCTCATCGTCCCGATCACCCGCTGGGAGCAGTACTTCGGAGACCTGCGCGCCAGCACCGTCTACGGCCAGAACTGGCACCTTGCCTCTGTCGCCGTGGACTATTTCGCAAGCGAGAACGAGCCATCCCCGGTGCAGCACTACTGGTCGCTGTCCGCAGAGGAGCAGTTCTACGCCGTGTGGCCCGTCCTGATCGTCTTCGCGATCGCCATCCGCACGAAACGGAGTTCGGTAGCTGCGGTGCTGTCCATTGTCACGGCGGCCAGCCTCGCCTACTCGATTCGCCACACGGGGACCAATCCGGCCGCAGCGTACTTCATCACCCCGACGCGCGGGTGGGAGTTCGGAGCCGGTGGCCTGCTGGCGCTGCTCCCGCAGGGCCCCAGGTCAGGCGTCCTCGTCCCCTCCGGCCTCGCTTGGATCGGCCTCATCGCGATCGTCCTGGCGGCGTTCGCCTATACCGCCGGGACCACCCCGTTCCCGGGCCACGCGGCGCTGCTGCCCGTGCTCGGCGCGCTCGCCGTCATGCGGGCGGGCGCGCCCGCGGGCGCGGGCTCACCCGCCCCGCTCCTGAAGCTCCCGCCGGTCCAGTTCGTCGGCGACATCTCCTACTCCGTCTACCTCTGGCACTGGCCGCTGCTCATTCTCGCCCCCTACGTGGTCGGCCGGGTCGGCACTGACACGAGGATCGGGATCCTCGTCCTGACGCTCCTCGCCGCCTGGCTCACCAAGCTCCTGATCGAGGACCCCGTCCGGACGGGCGGCTTGCTCACTCACCGCAAGCCGCGCTTCACGTTCGCAGCAGCGGTCGCCGGCATGGCGGTGGTGCTCGCGGTCAGCGCCGCCGGGGCGGCCGCCGCGCGTACGAAGGGCGAGCCAGGCCCGATCCCCCGCTCCAAGTGCTTCGGGGCAGCGGCGCGCGACCCCCTCCGGCCTTGCCGCGACCCGACGCTGCGGCTGACCGTCGTGCCCACGCCGCTGCAGGCGAAGCGCCCGCCCAAGCTTCCCTGCACCGTGATCTTCTCCCTGGTCGGCAAGCGGGTGTGCGCCATCGGCGCCTCGGCCGCGAAGGCCACCAGGACGGTTGCACTGATCGGCGACAGCCACGCAGGTCACTGGCGCCTCGCGGTCGTCGGGATTGCTCGCAAGAAAGGCTGGCGGGTCCTCGCAATCGGGCATGCCGGCTGCCCATTCTCCAAGGCGACCAAGTTGCTGCCCGAGCCTGACCGCTCCCATTGCCTGAAATGGAAGCGAGCGGTGTTCGCGTGGTTCGGGAAGCACCCGGAGGTCAAGACCGTGTTCGTCTCGCAGTTCTCGCACGGCACCGGCGTCGCCACGCGGCCTGGGCAGGATCAGTTCGGCGCGCAAGCCTCCGGCTACGCCGGCGCGTGGAATGCGCTACCCGCCTCGGTCGAGCAGATTGTCGTGATCCGGGACACCCCGCACACCCGCGGGGACACGGATAACTGTGTACAGGGCGCGATCGACAGCCGGCGGCCCGCAGGACCTGCCTGCGCGGTGCCCCGGCGCGAGGCGCTGGTTCGAGACCCCGCGGCCGTCGCCGCCGCCCGTATGAACTCGCCGCGTGTCCGGGTCGCCGACCTGACGCCGTTCTTCTGCGATCGCCAGAAGTGCTATCCGGTCGTGGGCGGCGCCCTCGTGTACAAGGACGCCACCCATCTCACCCAGGTGTATTCCGCGAGCCTCGCTCCCTACCTTCAGCGAAGCGTCGACCGGGCTTGGCCCTCCAAAACAGGGCCGTGTGGCGATGGGTGAGACGCCGGACGGGCATCTTCGTTTCGCTTATGCCCACGAGCGTAGGTATACAACGCAGGTATGCCGGACCTGGCGCCTGGGACGGTCTTCGCCGGACACCGGATCGTGGCCCTGGCCGGACGCGGCGGGATGGGTGTCGTGTACCGCGCGACCCACTTGGCGCTCGGCCGTACCGTTGCGTTGAAGGTCATCGCGCCGAACCTGATCGAGGACCGCTCGACCCGCCAGCGCTTCCTTCGCGAGGCCCGTACGGCCGCGTCGATCGACCATCCGAACGTCATCCCCGTGTACTACACCGGTGAGGAGGACGGCATCGCCTACATCGTGATGCGCTATGTGGCGGGCGACGACCTGCGCAGCCTCGTGCGCAGCGAGGGTGAGCTCGAGGCGCCGCGGGCGACGCGAATCGTCTTCCAGGTGGGCGCCGGGCTGGACGCAGCGCACGGCGCCGGGCTGGTGCACCGTGACGTCAAGCCCGCGAACATCCTGCTCGGACCGCAGGAGCACGTCTACCTCTCGGACTTCGGACTCAGCAAGCATGCGCTCTCCGACCGCGGGGAGACGGCCTCGGGCCGCTGGGTCGGCACGCTTGACTACGTCGCTCCGGAGCAGATCCGAGGCGAGCGGCTGGACGCGCGCGCCGACGTCTACGCGCTCGGCTGCGTCCTCTACTTCGCTCTCACCGGCAGCGCGCCGTTTGCTCACGACGGCGAGGAGGCCAAGCTGTGGGCGCATATCTCCGAGCCGCCGCCGGCGCCGAGCGAGCGGGTGGCCGGACTCGCGCCTGAGCTCGACGATGTCGTCGCCCGCGGCATGGCCAAACGGCCCGGCGACCGCTACCCGTCCGCGGGCGACCTCGGCCGCGCGGCGGTCGCGGCCGCTGCGCGTGAACCGGTTCGCGAGCGGGAGCGCATGGTCGGCGTCGGTGCCGCCGCCCCCGACGAGACACCGACGGAAAGCCTGAGCGGACCCGCCGACCCGCCCCCGCGAGCGCAGGTCGAGCGCGCGCCGCAGCGTCGCCGCCCGCCGCGCGCCGCCCTAGCCGCCGGTTTCGCCGCGCTGGTCGCGGCGGTCATCGCGACCGGCGCCCTCAATGGCGAGACGCCGGCGCCACGGCGCCCTGCCGACCCGAGAGCCACGCGCGGGGCGGGCCCCATGGTTCCGCACGTCGTCGCCAGGGTCACGGTGGGCAAGCGGCCCAACAGCATCGCGATCGGCCGCGGCACCGTCTTCGTGACGAACTTCGGAGACCGCCGCGTGACGCTGATCGACGAGAAGACAGCGAAGCTGCGCCGGCCCGGGCCGACTGTCGGTGTGGGAGGGCTCGACTCCGCCTCCGGGCTTGGCGCGGTGTGGGTCGTCGTGGGCAGGGAGAACGCGCTTTTCCGACTCGACCCCGCGAGCGGGCGCCGCCTCGCCAAGATCGCGATGCCCATGGAGCCGCATACGGTGACGACCGGCCACGGAGCGGTGTGGGTCGGCATGGTCAGCACGGCCGCCGGTGTGAGCGACCGGCTCGCCATGGTCGAGCCGCGCACGGGGCGGATCCTGCGGACAATCCCCTTCGCGGAGGGCATCCGGACCGTCGTCTCGTCCCCGTCGGGACTGTGGATAGTCCACCGGCTCGCGGCTGCCGTATCGCGCTTCGACCTGCACCGGGGAGCGGTCGCGCAACGCATCAGCGTGGGGCACAACAGCCCCACCGACGCCACCTACAGCGCCGGCGTCCTCTGGGTATCGAGCCAACTCGAGGACAGCGTGACGCGTATCGACGAGAAGTCGGGCGCCAAGATCACCAGCGGTGTGGGCCGTCGCCCCCAGGGCATCACCGCCCGCGGCGGGCAGGTGTGGGTCGCCAACCTCGTAGATCACACCCTGACTCGCATCGACCCTGTCACAAGCCGCCCGACGGGAGCGCCGGTCGCCGTGCCCCTCAACCCCTATGCGGTGGCGCTGACGGCCGACAGCGTCTGGCTCACCGCCGTTGGGCGGGGCGAGGTCGCCCGAGTCCGCTACGTGCTGCCCGGCTAGAGCTCGCGGCGCGTTACCACCCCGGTACGCAGCGCCTGCATGGCGAGGGCCGCGCGCTTCTCGTTCTGGGGCAGCTCCGCGACGCCGAAGGCCTCGAACAGCGCGCGCAGCGTGCCCTTGACCGTATCGACGCTGATCACCAGCTCATCGGCGATCCGCTGGTTGCCGGCAGGCGTGCTGTAGGACGACTCCTTGAACGGTCGGCAGAGCGCGATCAGCACCCGCCGCTGGGCGGGCGTGAGGAGCTCTCCGATGTGCGGGCCGGCGGCTGAGACCGTCGAGCGTGAGAGGGAGCTTCCGGGCGGCGAGCGAAACACGATCAGGGTCCGCCCCACGGACAGCGTGTCGCCGTCGCAGAGGCGCCGGCGGCTGATCACGCGCTCGCCGTTGACCCAGGTGCCGTTGTGGGAGAGGCCGTCGTCGAGCACCGCCCAGTCCTCGCCGACGCGCTCAAGCGCCGCGTGGACGCGCGAGACTCGCGTGTCCCAATCGAGAGCGACGTCGTTCGTCGCCCGGCGCCCGATCGTCAGCCGGTCGCCGGCGCGACCGAGGTCGACGAGGACCTGCTGGTCGCTGCTCGTGCGGAAGACGAGGAAGGGCGCCCCGCGACGCTCGGCGGCAATGCGGTCGCGCAGCTCCGCGGGGGTCGCCACGTGAGCTTCGAGCGGTGACTGGGGCACGAGACGGAGCCTAACCGTGGCGGCCGGGACCGGTGACCCACCCAGGGTGGTGTCCGATCGCCACCTAGGGGTCGGACAGCCCACCCCGGGACCTGTTGGATCGTCGTCCGTGCGGCGCGAACATGATCCGCATCCTGCCGATGACGAGAGGAGTCGCGGTGATCGCGTCACAGATCCACATGGCCCGTTTCTCGGGCGCAATGCTGTCACTGGCGGTTCTCGCGCTCAGTCCCGCTGCGGCCGCCGGCGCCGAGAAGCTCACACCCGGACTCGTCTACGGCGGAAAGACCAACCAGGACTCGCCGTTCGTGTTGAAGCTGCGCCGCGGTGGGCGTAGCGTCGATCACGCCGCCATCATCATCAGCGCGAACTGCTCGGACGGGCGAACGCTCCAAGCCTCCGAGACACTCACCTTCGAGGACGACTCACCATCGTTCATCGGACAAGGGCAGCATTTCTTCGCGAACGGCAAGCTCTCCAAGCGGCATGCGTTCAACTCCGCCGGCCTGGGCAGCGAGCGCTTCGGTGAGAACTCGGGCGCCGTAACCGAGAAGATCAAGGGCAGGATCAAGTCCAACGGCGCCGCGTCAGGCACCTACAGCGCCACCGTGGCTCTGATCGACAACCAGGGGGCCAAGGTCGCAACCTGCAACACGGGCATCCTGCGCTGGACGGCGCGCAGCGCCCAGGGGCATATCTATGCCGGATCGACGTCCCAGGACCAGCCGGTTGTGATCGAGCTCGACAAGCGGCGCAAGATGGTCACCGATCTGCTGGTCGGCTGGGGAGCGGCTTGCACCCCCTCTGGTAGCTGGCTGATCGGCGACCACCTCGTCCGCTTCCCGATCTCGGTCGGCAGGTTCGGCGACGCCTTCCGCCAGTCGGGCGACATCGACGGCGGCGGCAAACGGAGTTTCGCCTATGCCATCAGCGGCCGCGTCGGCAAGACCAAGGCCTCCGGCCGCCTGTCGGTCAACGTCAACGACACGGACGTCACCGGCGCTGCGACGTTCACATGCAGGACGGGGTCGGTGACCTGGTCAGCGACGAGCGGCTGAAAGCCCATCGGAGCGGGCTTTCCAATGGATGGGCGGTGAGGGGCTCGAACCCCCGGCCTCCTGCTTGTAAGGCAGGCGCTCTGACCAGCTGAGCTAACCGCCCTCGCCCGATCGATGCTAGCCCGCTGGCAGCGCCTGTACGAAGTCGCGCAGCCGGTGGGCCGCGTCGCCGCGCAGGACCGGACCGTGGCCGAAGCCCACGCTGGCCGGCTCGAGCGCGGCGAGCCTGCGTTCCGACCTCCGGTTCTCGGCCGGGTCGGGCGTGAACAGGCCGGGCGGCTGGCGCAGGCCGGGCACTGTGGTCAGCAGAAACATGTTGAAGAAGACGTCACCGCAGATCAGCGTGCGGTCCGACTCGCGCCAGAACGAGACGTGGCCCGGGGAGTGGCCGGGGGTGTCGAGGACGGTGAAGCCCGCGGCGAGCTCGTCGCCCTCGGCCAGGGTGCGGGCGACGGGCGCGCCGTCGAACCCGGCGGTCGCGTTGGCGAGCGCGGCCAGGCGCGGCCGCCCGAGGGATGGCGAGAGGACCAGGCGGCCGGTCTCGGCCGCCTCGCGGTCGCGCGCGCCACACCAGACGGGGACAGCGAAGCGCTCGGCCAGGGCCTGCGTCGCGCCGGCGTGGTCTCCGTGCGCGTGCGTGAGCGCGATCGCCGAGATCCGCCGCCCCTCGAGCATCGCGGCGAGGTTACCCGCGGACTGCTTGACGCCGGTGTCCACCAGCACGTCGCCGATCAGATAGGCGTTGATCGCGTTGCGAGGCGTCAGCGGCAGCTGCCAGACATCGTCGGCGATGGGGAGCACGCGCACACCCTAGGGGCCGGGCGGCCTCGCGCGGCTGACCGCTGCGATGATCCGCGGCGTCAACGGTCGCGGGAGGGGTAGGGATGGATCTTGGGCTCGAGGGGCGGGTCGCGCTCGTCACCGGCGGCTCGAAGGGGATCGGCTTCGGCATCGCCCGGGCGCTCGCGGCCGAGGGCGCCAAGGTCGCCATCGCGTCGCGCAGCCGCGCGTCGATCGACGCCGCGGCGGGCGAGCTCGGCGCGCAGGGCTTCGTCTTCGACTCCGACGACCTCGACGCGATCCCGGGCCTGCTCGACGACGTCGAGGCCGCGCTCGGCCCGATCGACATCTACGTCGCCAACACGGGCGGCCCGCCGCCGAACCCGGACCCGCTCGGGTTCTCGCGCGAGGAGTGGGAGCGCGCGCACCGCACGCTCGTCCTCTCGCCGATGACGATCCTCAAGCGGCTCCTCCCGGGCATGCGCGAGCGCGGCTGGGGCCGCGTGATCCTCGTCGCCTCGAGCGCCGTGCGCGAGCCGCTCCCGCCGCTCCAGCTCTCCAACGTCCACCGGCCGGGGATGATCGTCGGCTTCAAGGTGCTCGCCCGCCAGTCCGCGGGCGACGGCGTCACGCTCAACACCCTGCTGCCCGGCCGCATCGCGACCGACCGGATCATCGACACGTCCGGCTCCCGCGAGGCCGCCGAGGACGCCGCCCGCGACACGATCCCCGCCGGCCGCCTCGGCGACGTCGCCGACATGGGCGCCGCCGCGGCCTTCCTGTGCTCGGACCAGGCCGGCTACATCACGGGCACGTCGCTGCTGGTCGACGGCGGGCTCACGGTCAGCGTCTCTTGAGCGCCTCAGTCCAGCCACTCCGGGCGATCGAACCCGGCATACTCCTGGATCGCCCCGTAGATGCTCTGAACGATCCACGTCGAGCCGACCCGCAGCTCGGCGGTCCCGTGGAGCAACGGTCGCCGCACGGAGCATGCACCCGGCGCAGTGGAGCGGATCTCCGCGGCGCGCGAGCGCGCGCCCGTGCTCCTGAGCGCGTCGAGCTCCTCACGGCAGGCGCGGCTCCACGCGCGCTGCCCGACCCGCCGGCCGTTGACGGCCGGATTGGCCGCCTCGAGCGCGCGCCGATGTTGTTCGTCCAACGGGATGTCGCGAACCCAGGCGCTGATCGTCGACTTCGCGACCGGCACCGCCGCTTGGATCGCAGCGAGTGACGCGCCCTGTCGCCGCAGCGCGCGCGCCCGTTCCCTCAATTCCGGTTTCCGCCAGCGCGCGCGCTCCAGACACGAACACATGTTCGCACCTGCAGCGGCGGAATCAGTACCCCCAGCGGGGCTCGAACCCGCGATCTCCGCCTTGAAAGGGCGGCGTCATAACCGCTAGACCATGGGGGCTTGAGCCGAAAAGTGTATGGGCCGCCTGGGACTCGAACCCAGAACCACGGGATTAACCTGCCGCACCGGCTTTCACCGGCCTCCGGCGACGAGCGCCGGCGTTGCGGTCTGGACCATCTCTTCACCCTCGGCCGGACCGGACGGGTGGGCGGCGTATGGCCTCTGAGGGCTCTCCCGCCGAGGCGGGGTTGCCTGCTGATCGCCCAATCCCCGGAGATTTTCACCGCGATGGGTACTCCGGGGCTCTCAGGGGGTCCCAGCAAATAGCCGCCGACGAACTAGCGATCTCTCGACTAGCGCTCCTTTTCTCTTGAAGTCCCTTGCTCTGCCAGTTGAGCTAACGGCCCGTGCTCAGAGATTATGGGGCTAAGCTGCTCGCGATGAGCCCTGGGAGGAGCTCGGTGGGACGACAGCGCCGGCGACGGCGTTCGCCTGAGGTGGCTGAGCGGGAGATCCTCGCGGCCGCCGAGGAGCTGCTGCGCGAGCGCCCGTTCCGCGATCTCACCGTCGACGAGGTCATGCGCCGGACCGAGTTGTCCCGGCCGTCCTTCTACGTCTACTTCCGCGACCGCCACCACCTCGTCCTTCGGGTGGCCGAGCGCTTCGGCTCAGAGATGCTGACGATGTCAGAGCGGTGGTTCGACGACGCCGGGCACGGTGGCGCCTCGAAGTTCCGCGAGGCGCTCGAGGGCATCGTCGCCGTGTACGAGCGCCACGGCCCTGTCCTGCATGCGCTGGCCGACGCCGCCACGGTCGACCCCGACGTCGAGCTCACCTACGGCTCGATCATGCACACGTTCATCGATGCCACCACCACGCACATCGAGGCCGAGATCGAGGCCGGGAGGATCCTGCCGCTCGACGCGAAGGAGACCGCCCGAGCGCTGTGCCTGATGAACGACCGCTATCTGCTTGCCGCGCTCGGGCGGACGCGGACCGCGACGGCCGAGACGGTCGTCGAGACGCTGTCGACGATCTGGACGCGGACGCTCTACGGCACCGGCTAGTCCAGCTCGCGGCTGAACCAGAGCCCGAGCAGCACCGACCCGCCGGCGATCGCCCCGACGAGGGCGACAGCGAGCGGCGTCAGGTCGTCGCGGGCCTTCAGCGTGGCGGCGAGATCGGTCGCATCGGCGAAGATGCCGGCGAGCAGCCACGGGCGGGCGCCGTAGCCCTGGCCGGCCGTGTACGCCGTACCGAGCCCGATCGCGAGATCGCGCGCGCCGAGTGCCCGGATCGCCACCTGGGTGGCGGGACGGTGCGCGTCACGGCCCATCCAGCCCTCGCCGGCAAGCCGAGGCGCGAGCGTAAGGCCGGCGCCGACGACGACGCGGCCGAGCGCATGCTGGCGGGCGAACATCCGGGCGTCCACTGCCCGCGGACGCTACCAAGCACCCGCTACGGTGCCCGCCCATGCCAGTCGCCGACGCCAACGGGATCTCGCTCTACTACGAGGAGCAAGGAGACGGCGAGCCGCTCCTGTGCATCATGGGCCTCGCGGCCGACCACCTCGCCTGGGCCCTCCAGCTCGAGGCCTTCGCCGCGCGCCACCGCACGATCGTGTTCGACAACCGCGACGTGGGTCAGAGCTCCTACGCCGACGGTCCCTACGAGATCGCCGACATGGCAGCCGACGCGCTCGGGCTTGCCGATGCGCTCGGCCTCGACACCTTCCACCTGCTCGGCGCGTCGCTCGGCGGCGCGACCGCCCAGCACCTCGCGCTCGCCGCGCCCGAGCGCGTGCGGACGCTCCAGCTCGCGGTCACCTGGGCCGGCAGCGGCGCCTACGCGCGCGAGAAGACACGGCTGTGGGCGTCCGAGATGCGGCTGCGGTCGCGCGAGGACTGGATCGACTCGCTGCTGCTCGCCACCGTCTCGGAGGCGTTCTATGAGAACCAGGGGATGGTCGACTTCGTCAAGCAGGTCATGCGCTCCAACGAGCACCCGCAGCAGCCCGACGGCTTCGAGCGCCAGTCGCGCGCCTCGAGCACGTTCGACCTGCGCGGCAGGCTCGGCGGCCTCTCGATGCCGGTGCACGTGATCTCCGGCGCCCACGACGTCCTGCTCCCGCGCTGGAAGCAGGAGGAGCTCGCGGCCGAGATCCCGGGCGCGCAGTTCACGCTCATCGAGCGCGGCTCGCACGCGCTGCAGCTCGAGTTCCCGCAGGAGTTCAACGCGGCCGTGCTCGACTTCATCGCCGCCCACGCGGAGGCGCCGGTGGGCTAGTGCTTGAAGTGCCGGCGGTGGGTGAAGACCATCGAGATGCCGGCGGCGTCCGCGGCCTCGACGACCTCGGGATCGCGCTTGGAGCCACCCGGCTGGATGATGCACGTCGCCCCCGCGTCGACCGCGAGCTGCGGGCCGTCGGAGAACGGGAAGAAGGCGTCCGAGGCGAGGACTGAGCCGGAGAGATCGGTGCCGGTGGTGCGAGCCTTCTCGATCGCGAGGCGGACGGAGTCGACCCGGCTCATCTGCCCGGCCCCGATGCCGACGGTCGCGAGGTCCTTGGACAGCACGATCGCGTTGGAGCGAACGTGCTTGCAGACCTTCCAGGCGAACAGCATCTCGCCCCACTCGCGCTCGGTCGGCTTGCGCTCGGTGACGACCTCCATCGCGGAACGGTCCTCGAGGTCCATGTCGCGGTCCTGCACGAGCAGGCCGCCCATCACGCGCTTGAGGTCCCGCTCGGCGACGTTGACGTGGCGGCGCTCGTTGTCCTCGAGGATCCGCATATTCGGCTTGGAGGAGAGGATCTCGAGCGCCTCCTGCGTGTAGTGCGGAGCGAAGATGACCTCGCAGAACTGCTTGACCAGCGCCTCGGCGAAGGCCTTGTCGACCGGCCGGTTGACGGTCACGACGCCGCCGAAGGCCGACAGCGGATCGCACGCGAAGGCGCGCTCGTAGGCCTGCAGCGCGGACCCGGCGGCGGCAACCCCGCACGGGTTGTTGTGCTTGATGATCGCGCTGGCCGGCACCTCGAACTCGTGGATCAGCAGCCGCGCGGAGTTGAGGTCGAGGACGTTGTTGAACGACAGCTCGCGGCCGCCGAGCTGGCGCACCATCGAGAGCACGTGCATGCGCGCGCCGACCTGCTGGTAGTAGGCGGCGCGCTGGTGCGGGTTCTCGCCGTAGGCGAGGTCGGTGACCTTCTCGTAGGACCCGAGGATCACCGCCGGGAAGTCGTCGAGCTTCTCGGCGAACCAGCGCGCGATCGCCGAGTCGTAGCGCGCCGTGTAGGAGAACGCCTCGGCCGCGAGGCTCTCGCGGGTGCCGAGCGACAGCTGCCCGTTGCGGTCGGCGAGCTCCTGGAGGATCGCGTCGTAGCTCTCGGGCTTGACGACGCAAGCCGCGAACGGAAAGTTCTTCGCGGCCGCGCGGATCATCGTCGGGCCGCCGATGTCGATGTTCTCGATCACGTCCTGCTCGGTGGCGCCGCGGCGCGCCGCGGTCTCCTCGAACGGGTAGAGGTTCACGCACACGAGGTCGACGAACTCGATCCCGTGTTCCTCGGCGGCGACCATGTGGGCCGGGTCGTCGCGGCGGGCGAGCAGGCCCGCGTAGAGCTTCGGGTGCAGTGTCTTGACGCGCCCGTCCATGATCTCCGGAAAGCCGGTGAACTCGTCGATCGCGCGGACGGTGAGGCCGGCGGCCGTCAGCGCCTGCGCCGTCCCACCGGTCGAGACGATCTCGATGTCCAGCGCGGCGAGCCCCTGGGCGAACTCGACGATGCCCGTCTTGTCGGACACGGAGAGCACCGCGCGGCGGATGCGGACCTCGCCTGGCTGTGTCATCGCGGCCGGACGATAGTCACGAGGCGATCAGCACGCGCCGCGGGTTGTCAGGGTCCATCTGGACGGCGTCGCGGGCGATCAGCCGCACCGCTTCGCAGAGCAGGTCGTGCTCGATCGGGCGCAGCGCGGTGCGGACGGTCGCGGCCTCCGTGGCCTCCGGCAGGTCGAGCGCGCGCTGCAGGATGATCGCGCCCGAGTCCACGCCCTCGTCGACGAAGTGCACGGTCACGCCGAAGAGCTTCACGCCGTAGGCGAGCGCCTGCTCGACGGCGCCGATCCCGGTGAAGGCAGGCAGCAGCGCCGGGTGGACGTTGATCACACGCTGGGGAAAGCGGTCGAGGAAGCCGGGGCTGAGCAGCTGCATGTAGCCCGCCAGCACCACGAGCTCGACGCCCTGCTCCCCGAGCCAGGCGGCCATCGCGGCGTCACGGGCGGCGCGGTCGGGATACGCCGCGCGCACGAACACCGCGGTGGTCACGCCGGCGCCCCGGGCGCGCGTGAGCGCCTGCGCGGCATGCTTGTCCGAGCCGACGGCGACGACCTCGACGCCCTCGCGGCCGTGCACCCGGTCGAGGATCGCCTGCAGGTTGGTGCCCGCCCCGGAGGCGAGGACGCCGACCCTCAGGCTCACGACACCTCGAGCTTCGGGAACCGCCCACCCGTGGAGCGGAGCGTGCCGGCGTTGAGCAGCGCGTCGACGCGCTCGAGCACGGCCGGTGCGCTCAGATGTCCGAACGTGCCGTAGCCGGGCAGCCCGTCGTAATGATTCTTCTGAATGACCTTGGAGCGCCCGCCGCGCAGCACCTCGACGGCGCGCGTGCGCCCGACCTCGGGCTGCGCGGCCGCGACGACGTCGAGGATCGCGTCGTCGAGCCCCTCGAGCGAGCCGGACTGGGGACGCTGAGCGAGCTGGGCCGGGCGGTCGCCGCGGGCGCGGGCGCGCGACGGCGGCGGCGCGGGCAGGAGCGAGGGATCGCAGACGTCGCAGCACGGACCGTCGGCCTGCGGCTCCGACGGGTCGCCGAAGTGGCGCAGGATCCCGGTACGCCGGCACTCCGCGCCCTCGACCCACGCCCACACGGAGCGGTACTGGCGCCAGCGCGCCTTCGTCCCCTCGCGCGCCGACGTGCGGCAGGCGGCGAGGGCGCGCCCGTCCCACGCGCCGGCGACGCGGCCGGTCACGAGGTCTGGTGGCGAGGGCGAGGGGAGGATCACGCCCGCGCGGGCGAGATGGCCGACGATGGCGCGGACCGCATCGTCCTCCGCGCCGCCCGCGACCGCGCGCAGCTCCTGCATCCCGACCGCGAAGCGCCCGTCGACCGCCCGGCCGAGCAGCCGCTTGGCGACCGTCGTGATCGCGGCTTCGTCGACCGTCGAGCGCTCGATGAAGAACACGTGCAGGCCCTTGTCGCGGCTCGAGGCGAACAGCAGGCAGCGCGCGGGCCTGCCGTCGCGCCCGGCGCGGCCGGCCTCCTGGTAGTAGGCCTCGACCGAGCCGGGGACGCTCTCGTGGCAGACCGTGCGCACGTCGGCCTTGTCGACGCCCATGCCGAACGCGTTCGTCGCCACCACCACCTGCGCATCACCCGCCATGAAGCGCCGCTGCGCCTCCGCGCGCGCCTCGCGCGGCAGGCCCGCGTGGTACGCGGCGACCTCGACGCCCAGCTCGCGCGCCAGCCGCACGGAGAGCTTGTCGCACTCCGCGCGCGTGCCCGCGTAGACGATCGCGGGCAGCGCGTCCGGTTCCGCGAGCACCGCGGCGATCCCGCGGTGGCCGGCCTCCTTGGTCGCGCACGGGACGACCGCGAACGACAGGTTCGGGCGGTCGAAGCCCGTTGCCACCCGCACGGGGTCGCGCAGCCCGAGGCGCGCGACGATGTCGGAGGCGACCTGCGGCGTCGCCGTCGCCGTCGAGGCGACGATCGACTTCGCCCCCAGCCAGCGTGCCGCGTCGGCGAGCCGGAAGTAGTCCGGGCGGAAGTCGTGCCCCCACTGGGAGACGCAGTGCGCCTCGTCGACCACGAACAGGCCGATGTCCGCCCCCCGCAGGCGCTCGAGGAACCCCGGCGAGGAGAACCGCTCCGGCGCCACGTAGAGCAGCCGCACGTGGCCGGACACGGCCTGGTCCACCGAGCGGCGGTTCGTCGCGGCATCGCGCTGCGCGTTGACGAGCGCGACGCGGCCCGGCGCCACCCGCTCGAGCGCCTCGACCTGATCCTGCATCAGCGACACCAGCGGCGAGACCACGAGCGTCAGGTCCGTGCGCATCAGGGCCGGGAGCTGGTAGCAGAGCGACTTGCCCGAGCCGGTCGGCATCACCGCGAGCACGTCGCGGCCCGCGAGCGCGGCGCCGACCGCGTCCGCCTGGCCGCGGCGGAAGGCGGGGAACCCGAACAGCTCGTGCAGCGCCCCGACGGGATCCGTCGCGCGCGCGACGGGAACCGGCGGGGGCGGCCCGAGGCCGGGCAGGGCGAGGATGGAGGCGGCTTCCATGGGCCGCCGGACATTACCCCCACTCCCGGAGGGCTCCGGGGTTTGCGCGGACCTTGCGCAGACCCGTGACAGAGTTGGCACACCGTGGCGCTCGACGACGACCTCGCGGAGCTGGCCCGGCGACTCGGCGGCGTGCCTCAACAAGGGCGCGGAGATGCCCTTCCGGGTCGACGCGGAACCGGGTGAGATCGAGGGCTTCTGGTTCGGGATCGACCGCTCGCTCCTCCGCGACAGCGACGTCCCGCTCGGCTCCCGACGTCATCCTCAACACCTGCCGCGCGCTGCGCTTCGCGACTGGCCGGCTTGACGATGCCGCGAGGCAGGCGTAGCTTCAGGGGCCGTGTAGGAGCCGCCGCATCCCTCGCATCCAGCCCGGGTCACGGGTGCGAGACCTCGTCTTGCCCGGCCCCGATCCACGGAGGTTCCGAATGTCGAAGCGCAGTTCAGGTGCCAAGAGCAAGAGCTCGAACCCCGCGATCCCGACGGCGCTCGCGAACAAGCTCGCCGCGCGGAGCGAGAAGAAGGAGCAGCAGCGCGCCGCGGCGACGCCGCCCAAGGGCGGCGGCCAGACGCGCCGCCCGATCCGCCATCAAGGGCGCTGACTGAGCGTCGCTCCCGCTACGTCGTGACGAGCGGGAGCGGCACGTCGAGTGTCGCCTCAGGCCTTGACGAGCGGCAGAGCGTGCTCGAAGCGGTCCTTCGCCTGCCCGGAGCCGGTGTTCTCCAGCGGGTACTCGCCCGAGAAGCAGGCGTCGCAGTGGGTCGAGCGGTCGCCCTCGATCGCGCTGTAGACGCCCTCGAGCGAGAGATACGCGAGCGAGTCCGCCCCCAGCTCGGCGGCGATTTCCGCCTCCGTGCGGCCGTGGGCGATCATCTCCTCGCGCGTGGACATGTCGATCCCGTAGTGGCACGGGTGGCGGATCGGCGGCGCGCTGATGCGCATGTGCACCTCGGCCGCGCCGGCGTCGCGCAGCATCTGAACGATCTGGCGCGTCGTGTTGCCGCGCACGATCGAGTCGTCGACGACCACGAGGCGCTTGCCGGAGACGACCTCGGGCAGCGGGTTGAACTTCAGCCGCAGGCCGTGCTTGCGCAGCTCCTGGCCCGGCTGGATGAACGTGCGCCCGACGTAGCGGTTCTTGATCAGGCCGTCGTCCTGCGGCAGGCCGCTGGCGCGCGCGTAGCCGCGCGCGGCCGCGTTGCCGGAGTCGGGCACGGGGATCACGAGGTCGGCCTCCACGGGCGACTCGGCGGCGAGCAGCTCGCCCATGCGCCCGCGCGAGGTCTGCACGATCCGGCCTTCGAGACGCGAGTCGGGGCGGGCGAAGTAGATGTGCTCGAAGACGCAGAACGCCAGCCGGTCGCCGGTCACGACCTGGCGCGTCTCGAGCCCGCGCTCGGTGAACGAGACCATCTCGCCGGGCAGGATCTCCCGCAGGTACTGCGCGCCGATGATGTCGAACGCGCAGGACTCCGAGGCGACGCAGTAGCGGTCGCCGAGCAGACCGAGCGCGAGCGGGCGCAGGCCCGCCGGGTCGCGGAACGCGACGACCCGGTCGGCGGTCATCACGACCGTCGAATACGCGCCCTCGAGACGCGGCATGACGTCCTCGACCGCATCCTCGATGGTGTCGGCCTCGTGGGTGGAGAGCAGCGCGGCGATGATCTCCGAGTCCGACGTCGAGCGGAACGAGACGCCGCGCTCCCGCAGGCCGGTGTGGAGCTCGACGGCGTTCACCAGGTTGCCGTTGTGGCCGAGCGCGACCTCCCGCAGATCGGCCCGCCAGACGGGCTGCGAGTTCTCCCACGAGTTGGCGCCCGTGGTCGAGTAGCGGACGTGGCCGACGGCCATGTCGCCCTGCAGCGCGCGCAGCTTCTGCTCGTCGAAGACCTGGTTGACGAGCCCCTTGTCGCGCATCGCCATGATGTGGCCGCCCTGCGCGGTCGCGATGCCCGCGGACTCCTGGCCGCGGTGCTGGAGGGCGTAGAGCGCGAAGTACGAGAGGCGAGCGACGTCGTGGCCCGGGGCATAGACACCGAACACGCCGCACTCGTCGCGCGGCCCGTCGCGTTCATCTTGGATGGGGGGCGTCATGCGGTTCAGAGGAGCCCGATCGAGTGGCCAGCGTAGCAACGGCCCCGGCGCGATCTGGACGGCTCGGATAGCCTCAAGGCCGCAAAGAACGAGGAGAAACCATGGCAGTCAGTACCCCCGCTGAGCTCGACCGCACCAAGATCAAGCAGCTCATCGAGCGTGAGGAGCAGGCGCTCAACGAGCGCACCAAGGGATCGGGGGAGATGTACGTGCGGGCGCAGCGCTCCCTCTCGGGCGGCGTCGCGTCGTCCTATCAGCTGCGCGACCCGTGGCCGATCTATCTCGAGCGCGGCGACGGCCCGCGCGTCTGGGACGTGGACGGCAACGAGTACTACGACTTCCACAACGGCTTCGGCTCGATGGTCCAGGGTCACGCCCACCCGGCGATCGGCAGGGCGCTCTCGGAGCGCTACGCGCTCGGCACGCACTTCGCCGCGCCGACGGAGGATGCGATCGTGGTCGGCGAGGAGCTGTCGCGCCGCTGGGACCTGCCGCGCTGGCGCTACACGAACTCCGGCTCGGAGTCGACGATGGACGCGATCCGGATCGCTCGCGCGTATACGAAGCGCGAGACGATCATGAAGATCTTCGGCTCCTACCACGGCCACCACGACGGCGTGATGGTCTCGATCGGCGTCGAGTACGACAAGATCGGCGACCGCTTCAACCTCGAGTCGCTGGCCTACGGCGCCGGTATCCCGCAGGCCGTGGTCGACCTCACGATCGCCGTGCCGTTCAACGACCTCGAGGCGACCGAGCGCCGCATCGAGGCCCTCATCGCCGAGGATCGCAAGCCCGCCTGCGTGATCATGGAGGCCGCGATGATGAACCTCGGGATCGTGCTCCCCGAGCCGGGCTACCTCGAGGGCATGCGCGAGATCACCCAGCGCCACGGCATCGTCCTGATCTTCGACGAGGTCAAGACCGGCCTCTGCATCGCTGCCGGCGGCGCGACCGAGCGCTGGGGCGTCAAGCCGGACATGGTCACGCTCGCAAAGGCACTCGGCGGCGGCGTGCCGACCGGCGCGATCGGCGGCAGCGAGGAGGTCATGTCGGTGGTGGCGGACGGCAGCGTCTTCCAGGTCGGCACCTTCAACGGCAACCCGCTCGGGATGGCGGCCGCGCGCGCGAACCTGCTCGAGGTCCTCACGCCCGACGCCTACGCCCACCTGGACGCGCTCAACGACCGCATCCTCAATGGCTGCACGGCCGTGATCGAAAGGCACAACCTGCCGGGCTACGCGCTCGGCGCCGGCTCGAAGGGCTGTGTCACGTTCTCGCCCGAGAAGATCGTCGACTACCAGACGTTCAAGGCCAACCAGGACGCCGACCTCGCCGAGCTGGCGTGGCTGTTCAACATGAACCGCGGCATCTTCATGACGCCCGGCCGCGAGGAGGAGTGGACGCTGTCGGTGACGCACACCGACGAGTCGATCGACACCTACGTCTCCGTGTTCGAGGAGATGGCGGCGGAGATCACGGCATAAGCGAGATCGGACCGCCCGACGGTGTGCGCGCCTCCGACGCGGAGCGCGAGCACACCGTCGAGGCGCTGGGCGGTCCGCAATCATGGGCGGCGGCGACCGCAAGGGCCGCTGGCGGATCGCGTCGCGGTTCACCGTGCTCAACGTGTCGTGAGTCGGTATTTCGTGTGCAGGAATCGGCCCGGATGGTCGTGTCTGGCGGTCGGCGACAAATCGGCGGCCTACCGGGCGTAAGTGGCCGTTCGTCGCCGGCCGTCAGGCGCGAGCAGACGGCCCGAG
>JBDTMF010000028.1:0-30045 GCA_039934455.1 Solirubrobacteraceae bacterium | reverse complement strand
GCTGGCCGTGGTCGGCCTGGTCGCCCTGCGCGCGCCCGGGCGGTTCCCGTGCCGCGCGCTGGCGGTGGCCGCGGTGGCGGCCGCGATCGCGCTCGCCGCCGGGCCGGCGGCCTACAGCGCGGCGAACGTGGGCCGCGCGCTGAACGGCAACAACGTGATCGCCGGGCCGGCCGCGGCCGCGTCGCAGGGCGGTTTCGGCGGCGGCATGGGCGGGACCCGGCCCACCGGCGGCGGCGCCCGGATGGGTGGCGGTGAGGTGAGCAGCGAGCTCATCTCCTACCTCCAGGCCCACCAGGGCTCGGCCCGCTACCTCGTCGCGGCCACCGGCTCGATGACGACCGCGCCGATCATCATCAAAACGGGCGAGGCGGTCATCACGATCGGCGGCTTCAACGGCGGCGACCCGGCCCCGACCGCGGCACAGCTCGCCAAGCTCGTCGCCGGCGGCGACCTGTCCTACGTGCTGATCGGCGGCCAGGGCGGCGGCCCCGGCGGCTCCTCCTCCTCGGACGTCACCGCCTGGGTGAAGGCGCACGGCACGGCGGTCAAGAGCGTCTCGACGAGCGGGATGACGCTCTACCGCGTCTCCGCCTGACCGGCGGGCCGCGATGCGGGCCGGCTCGACCGGGCCGGCCCGCGCCCGCGCGCGTCAGTCCTTCGCGCGCGACCGTGTGGCGGCCGGCCTGCTTGTATGACGGCGTCGCGGATAGCGTTGACCGGGATGAGCACGAGCACCGACACCGCCGCCCGGATCGGCGCGCTCGCCGCCCGGATGACCGAGCTGCGCGACGCCTATTACCGCGGTGAGACGCTCGTCGCCGACGCGGACTACGACGCGCTCGAGGACGAGCTGCGAGCGCTGATCGCCGAGCATCCCGAGCTCACGCCCGACCCGAACCCGCTCGAGCAGGTCGGTGCGCCCGTGGCGCTGCACGCGCCGGTGCGCCACAGCCGGCCGATGCTCTCGCTCGAGAAGGCGACGAAGCCCGCGCAGGTCGAAGCCTTCTTCGACCGCTTCCCCGGCCAGCCGGTGGTGGTCATGCCCAAGCTCGACGGGCTCTCGCTCGCGCTCGTCTACGAGGACGGCCGCCTGCGCCGTGCGATCACGCGCGGCGACGGCTCGACCGGGGACGACGTGACGCCGCTCGTCCGCGCGCTGGCCGCGGGCGTGCCGGACATGCTCGACGCCGCTGGCCGCGTCGAGGTGCGCGGCGAGCTGGTGATGCTGCGGTCGACCTTCGCCGCCTACAACGCCGCCCATCCCGACAAGCCGCTGATCAACCCTCGCGGCGCGGCGGCCGGCACGATCCGCGCGAAGGACCCGGCGACGGTCGAGGGCCGCAACCTGCGCTTCTTCGCCTTCGACCTCGACAGCTCCGACGGCGCCCACGCCGACCTCGAGGCCGCGCTGCGCACGCTCGGCTTCGACGCCGCCGACATGCGCCACTGCGACGACGCGGCCGCCGCGCAGGAGGTGATCGAGGCGATCGAGGCCCAGCGCAATGAGCTCGACTACGACCTCGACGGGGCCGTGCTGCGGCTCGCCGACCGCAACGCCTACGCCGCGGCCGGGACGCGCTCCAACAGCCCGCGCGGCGCTCTGGCCTTCAAGTACGCCGCCGAGGAGAAGACGACGCTCCTGGCCGACGTGCTGTGGGACGTCGGGAAGATCGGCAAGGTCGCGCCGGTCGCCGTGCTCGAGCCGGTGTTCGTGGGCGGCACGACCGTCACGCGCGCCACGCTCGCCAACCAGGAGGTCATCCGCGCCCGCGACGTCCGCATCGGCGACACCGTGCTCGTCCGCCGCGCCGGGGACGTCATCCCGTTCGTGGCCGGTGTGCTCGACGCCTCCAAGCGCACGGGGGCCGAGCGCGAGATCGTCCCACCCGAGGTCTGCCCTTCGTGCGCGCAGCCGCTGACCGAGCAGGGCAACAGCCGCGAGCTCTACTGCACCAACGTCACCTGCCCGGCGCAGACCGTGCGGCGCCTGATCCACTGGGCCTCGCGCGCGGCCGCCGACATGGAGGCGGTCGGGCCGGTCTGGATCGAGCGCCTGAACGAGGCCGGGCGGCTCGAGCGCGTGTCGGACTTCTACGCGCTCGACCGCGAGACGCTGCTGGAGTTCGACCGCATCGGCGAGGTCTCGGCCGACCGCATGATCGAGTCGATCGACCACAGCCGCGGCGTCGGCCTGCGGCGCGCGCTGATCGGCCTCGCGATCCCGATGGCGTCCGAGGCCGCCGCCACGCGGCTGTGCCGGGCGGGATTCCGCAACCTCGAGGAGGTCGCCGACGCGGGCGAGGAGGCGCTGATGCAGGTCGAGGACATCGGGCCGAAGGTCGCCGCCAGCCTCCACGCCCACCTCAATCGCGACACGATGCGCGCGGAGCTGGTGCGGATGCGCGAGCTCGGCGTCGACCTCGACGTGCGCGAGGAGGACCTGCCGCCGGAGGTCGCCTTCGACGCACCGCTGGCCGGCAGGACGGTCGTCGTCACCGGCTCGATCGCGGACCCGCGGAGCGGCGAGAAGATCCCCCGGCCGACGTTCCAGCGCCTGGTCGAGCGCGCGGGGGCGACCAGCGCCTCGTCGGTCTCGGCGAACACGGACATGCTGATCTGCGGCTCCGACGTGGGCGCGAGCAAGATCGCAAAGGCGGAGAAGTTGGAGGTCGAGGTCGTCGACCAGGCAGCGATCTGGAACCTGCTGATCGAAGCGGGCGTGGCCTAGCCGGCGCGCACGGCCCTGGTCAGGCTCGTCCTCGGTCCAGCCTCAGTGCGACCGGAGTCGGCGCGGGTCCTCATATCGCCGCCTTCCGCGCGGCCGGACGACGAGTTGCGTCACACAGCGGGTCGTCACAGCGCGTAGCGCAGGATCGCTGCGAGCGGTCCGCCGTCGGGGACATCAGGCTTGCGGACGGCGAGAACCCGGCCGCCGGAGAGAAGGACCCGCCCCGCGATCTCGTCGATCACGCTGTAGCTGGTGGCATCGTCCTCGCCGATCGTCACGGCGCCGGACTCGTCGTCCACGCGTCCGGGCAGCTTCTCGTCGATGTCCACGAGCAGGGTGTCGACCGCCCCGTAGGTTGCCGCGCGGGCAACGGTCGCCACATCAGCCGACGCACGACCATCCGAGGAGAACAGCGCGAAGCGATCGCGGATCGCTGCCACCTCGCGCGCGTAGACGCCGTCCAACACGGCCCGCGCGGCCACGGCGAGCTCCTCGTTCGTGCTCTGGTCCGGATTGCCGCGGATCGTCGTCTCGAGAAGATGGGGGTAGCTGCTCACCGAGCGGTAGATGGCGTCGAGCGGGTCCGTCGCCGCGAGCAGGAGTGGGAGCTCGAGGCCGGTGAGCACGCCGCGCAGGGCGTGATCCACCTTCCTGGCGAACTGACGCAGCCTCACCTTCTGCCCCTCGGACCCCTGCAGGCGCCCCGCCGGCGACCGTCTGGCGATCGACACCGTGCCCGCCATGTCTGCCGCGTCGGAGGGAAGCCCGGGGACGTCGACGGTGAGGGGCGGGCCTTCGCGCGTGACCTCAACCAGGCGGACGGCGCCGGCGGACAGCGCCAGCACGAACGCCGCGTGCGGAAACGTGACCGCGCGGAGCAGGGGCTTGAGGTAGAAGCGGTCAGCGACCTCCACCTCACCCGCGAGCCGGTTCGGCAACCGAAAGGTCCGGAGCCCGGCCGAGGAGGCGAACACGGCGAGGCTGCGAGCCTGCCCGGCCCAGAACGCGTCGTCGTCGACCAGCTCGGCCAGCAACCCATCGACCTCCGCGACGGCGTCTCGCTCGGCTCCCGCGGCCTCCATCTGCTCGATCGCCGCCGCCGCCAGGTTCTTCAGCGCGATCCGGTCCGCCTGCGCGTCCTGCGTGACGGGAGTGGTCGGAACGTAGAGCGAGACGCAGGAAGGATCTCGCGTCCTCAGCAGGCGCTCGACCTCCGAACGCGTCGGGATGTCGGTATGGAGGCTCAACGCTCGCTCCTTGGTCAGGGAACGACGACGTTACACCGGTGACTCGCGGTCGGCGGGCATGGGCGAAGGCGGAATGCGTCAGCGCTCAGCAGGGGCCGGTGCTCCGGTGAGATGGTCGAGGACGGGCTGGAAGTCGTGTGTCGGCGAGAAGTCGACGTACTCGCTGTCCTCGAGCGCTTCGGGTGCGTGGCCCGGGGCCCAGTAGAAGGCCTCGCCGGCGACGAAGTCCTGGTGGTGGTCGGTCGTGTGCATGCGGACGCGGCCCTTGAGCATGTAGCCCCAATGCGGGCAGGGGCACAGGTCGTCGGGCAGCCCCTTCGTGGCGGGGCGCAGGTCGGCGCCGGCCGGCAGCCGGACGAAGCCGACCATCAGACCTGCCTGATCGAGGACACGGACCTCGAGGTCGCCGTCGGCGATGGCGACGGGAACGTCCTGACGTGCGATCGAGCGCATGGGAGACCTCCTGGGTCTTCGATGATGATGCTGTTCGCCGCCGCCGGAGGGCGGCGTCAGCGATCACCTTGCCGCCACTGCGTTCCTGAGACGTTCCCTATGCGCGGGCGAGCGTCGCGCACCGCTGCGCGTCGAGCGGCTGGCCCCAGGCCGAGAAGCCGGCGGCCGCGGCGCCGAAGCGCCCGCGGGCGGCGTCGGGATGCCCGTCGGCGTCGGCCACCCAGCCGCGTGCCTCCTCGACCGCCGCATGCCAGGCCGGTGGGAGCGCGACGACCTCGAGCGCTGTCGCGCAGTCCTGCGCGTAGCGGTGGGCGCGGGCGACGTCACCGGCCCGGGCGGCGGCGATCGTCGCCGGAACGATGAAGGCGATCCGGCACGTCGGGCACGTCTCGGCGGGCCCCCGGATGGCGATCTCCGCCTCGCGCACGAGCCGCGCGGCACTGGAGGGGTCCGGGGCGGCCTGGACCATGGCGCCGTAGACGCGGTCGAGCGTGTGGTGGCCGATCTCGGACTCGCGTGCCATCAGCAGCGCGTCGGCCAGGAACGGCCGGGCGTGCTCGGGCCGCCCGCGGTAGATCGCGACCTGGGCGCGTCCCAGAAGCGAGAGCGCCTCGCCGGCGACGGCACCGATCCGGCCGTGCAGGCGGGCCCCCTCAGCGAAGTCGCGATCGGCCGCGTCGAGCCGCCCGGCCAGGAAGCCGGCCTCGCCCCGCAGCGTGAGCGCGAACGCGTGCCCGCGGGCTGCGCCGATCCGCCTCGCCTCGCCGGCGAGCTCGTCGGCGATCGCGATGATCTCGTCGTTGGGCAGCCCGCCGTAGAGCATTCGCTCGGTGACGCACAACTGCCCGTCGAAGACGCGCGTGGCGAGCTCGGGCAGATCCTGGGTGGCGCGCAGGTACTCGCGCAGCCGCGCCGGCAGCTCGCCCTTGGCGTGTGCCGCCAATGCGTGAGCCCACGTGGCATCGAGGATGAACCCGGGATCGCCGAGCTCGATGGCGAGTCCGTGCGCGATCTCCGCCTTCCTGGCGGCCGTGTCGGCGTCGGCGTAGCGCCCGATCGCCGCGGCGGCGCTGAGCGTGAGCGCCTCGGCCAAGCGGCCGAGGGTCGTCTTCGGGGTGATGCCCGCCAGCGTCCGCAGCGCGCTGTCGGGGTTGCTGGCCTTCAGCTGCGCCAGTGCCTGGCGCGCCCGCAGCTCCTGGGCCTCGGGGTCGCCGAGCGCGATCGCCGCGGCGGCGTAGGCGTCGGGCGCCCGCGGGTCGCCCAGCGCATCGAGGATCTCGGCGCGCAGGCACAGCCCGTCGTGATGCACCGGTGCCACGGCGAGCAGGCGCTCCACCTGCGCGAGCGCGTCGGCGAAGGCCCCGATGCCGACCGCGCGACGCGCGGCGGCCACGAGCCAGTCGATCGCCTCGCCGGGCACGTCGCCCTTCAGCCAGTGACGCGCGATGCGCTCGGGAGCCCCGCCCGCGGCGGCCAGGCGCCGGGCGGCGTCGCGGTGCAGCTGCACCCGGTGGTGTGCCGGCAGCTCGTCGGTGAGCACCTGCCGCACGAGCTCGTGGCGGAACCGGTAGCGCGTTCCCGCGACGACGAGGACTCCGAAGTCCAGCGCGGCGTCGAGCACGGTGAACGCGACCCGCTCCGGCAGACCCGTGAGCGCGAGCACGCCGGCCAGGTCCAGCTCGTCCTCGGCGACGGCGAGCGACGTGAGTGCCTCCAGCGTTGGCGGGTCCAGTCCGGCGAGGCGCGCGCCGATGGCCTGCCGCACCGTCTCGGGCAGCGCCTCCGGCTCGCCGGACGTCAGCGCGCGGGCGAGCTCGAGCGCGAAGAAGGGGCTGCCCTGAGCGGCGGCGACGATCCGCGTGACGACCTCCGGACTCGGATGCACCGAGGCGCCCAGCGCGACAAGCTCCGCGAGCTGGCCGTCGCCGAGCGGACCGAGCTCGAGCGACAGCGTCCGGTCGCTTCCGGCGAGCTCGGTGACGCCGCGCGGCAGGCTTGTCCGGATCCACTCTGCACGACACGCCAGCAGCACCAGCAGCCGATCCTGGCCGCCACCCGCCACAAGCTGGTGTACGACGTCCGCGGTCGCCTCGTCGAGCAGGTGCGCGTCCTCGACGAACAGGACGGTCGGGGTGCCGGTCGCCGGCGACGTGAGCGCGCGGCGCAGCGCCGCCACCACCTGATGGCGGGTCACTGACGCCTCGAGCGAGGGCGCTGGTCCCGCGAGCGCGGTCAGCTCGGCCAGGATCGACCGCGAGCGCGCCGGCAGCGCTTCCAACCACCCGCGCCCGTGAACCAGCAGCTGTTCGACGGCGTCGCCGAGCGGGCCGTAGGGCGCTCCCGAGCCGGTCCCCGTGACCGCGATGGCGCGCCAGCCCCGCTCGCGCGCCACGTCGACGACCTTGCGGCAGAACGCCGACTTCCCGATGCCGCTGGAGCCGCGCACCATCAGCGCCGACGCACCGCCGCCGGCGACTGCGCCGAGCAGCTCCCGCGCTTCGCCGAGGTCCGCCTCACGGCCCACGAACGCCTGCTCGCCGAGGCGCACGCCCGCGGTGCAGCGATCGTGCAGCGCTTGCGTGTCGGCATCGGGCCGCGTCCCCAGCTGGCGGACCAACGCGATCCGGAGGCGTTCATACCAGCGGATCGCGACGTGTCGCTGGCCCGCCTCGATCGCCGCCCGCATGAGCTCCCGGCACGCCGCCTCATCGGTCGGCTCGAGCTCCACGAGACGCTCCCACTCCCCCGCCCGACGCAGCAGCTCCACGAGGCGGGCTTGCACCTGCCGGCACGGCTCCTGAGCCCACGCTTCATACCGCGCGCCTGGGAGCAGCTCCGCGGTGCAGCCGCCGGCGACCCTCGCACACGCGTCGTCATCGGGGCGACGCAACGCAATCTCGGCGTCTCGAAGGAAGCGCTCGACGTCGACGATCACGCTGCGGCCGGGATACAACTCGACACGCCCGCCGCGCAGCACGATCGCCTCCGGTTCGCCCAACACCCGCCGCGCGTGATGCGCGGCCTTGCGCAGGTTGGCCGCACCCGCCTGAGCACCGAGATGCGGCCACAGCCGCTCGATCACCTGATCGCGCACGAGAACATGACCGTCGGCGAGCGCAAGCAGCGCGACGAGCTCCCGCGCCCGACGAACCGGCCAGTCACCATCGACGACCACGCGGTCGCCGAGCACGACACGGAACGGTCCGAGCAGCTCAACGCGAACATCGACGGATCCGGTGTTCACAATCCTCATCTTCGCGCACACGTCGCCCTGCGGAACCCGTCCGCCGCATGCTCGCTGGGCGACGCCAAGCGGCGCCGCCCTGCGGAGCGGTGGGTGTCAGGCCTCGCACTGGCCGGCGAACTGCGCGGCGACCGGCCTCGACTTGTGCCCGGCCTGCTTCATGATCGAGGGCACCTGGGGGTCGGTCACGAAGCTCTGCCAGCCTTCCTCGTCCCAGTCGAAGACGACCCAGACCCGGTCCTCCTCGGAGGGGTCGCGGAAGACGAGTGCGTGCTTGGAGCCGTGCTCCTTGCGCTTCTCCGCGCCCGCGGTGGAGAAGATCTCCATGAAGCGGTCGAAGTCCTCGACCTGCGTGGTTGCGAGCAGCATTGCGATCTCCATTCGTTCGGGGTGTGGATGTCGCCGCGTCCGCGGCGCCGCCATCAGGCGGTGAGGACCTGCGTGTCCACGAGGCGCTCCTGCGGATCCATCGCCCCGAGGTTCTCGACGATCTCGAACCGACCGCCGCGTGCTTGGCCGATGTACATGCTCATCCGCACGTGGTGCTGGCCGGGCACCATGACCGCGGGCCCGCCGGGGCCCTCGGCGATCCGCGCGTGATCCAGCGCCGCGATCACGTCCTCCTGCGTGAGCGAGCCGGCCTCCTCGACGGCAGCCGCCCAGAGCGCCAGCCCGCGATACAGGCCGGAGGAGCCGCTGCCGCCCGAGAACTTGGCAGCGCCGGGATAGAGCGCGTCGTACTGGGCGAGCAGCCGCCGGCTGAACGGGTCGCTGACGGCCTGGTAGTAGTCGAGGCAGCTGTACACCCTGTCGACGTGAGCGGCCGGCAGCATGCCCAGGAGGTTCTCCTCGAAATACGTGCAGACCAGGTGCCCGGCGAAGCCGGCGTCGTGCAGTTGCTCGAGGAACGGTGCGACCCCGGGGGGCACGGTGGTGTTGAAGACGACGTCCGCGCCGGTCGAGGTGATCCGGTCGACCGTAGCCCGGTAGTCCGCGTGGTCGAGGGGGAAGTACTCCTCGCCGACGATCGCCCCGCCGAGGGCGGTGACGATCTCCCGGACCCGTGCGTTCATCACGCGCGGCCAGATGTAGTCCGCGGACGGCAGGTAGAAGCGCTTCGCCCCGGTCTCCCGCATCAGCCAAGGGATGAACGGATCGACCTGCTGCGCGGGCACCGGGCCGGTGCAGAAGATCAGCGGATCGGACTCCTGGCCCTCGTACTGCTCCGGATAGATGTAGAGCGTCCTGCCCTCGACCACGGCCGGGCCCTTGATGGCCTGCCTCGTGGAGCTGTAGATGCCGCCGAGGATGACGTCCACGTGATCGTGCTCGACCAGCTTCGTCGCCCTGGCCGCCGCGACGCTGTCGTCGGTCGCGCTGTCCTCGAGGTGGAGCTCGAGCTGCCGCCCGAGCAGGCCGCCCTTGGCGTTGATGTCGCCGACGACCATCCTGGCCACGTTGGCGTTGGCGAGCCCGATCACCGACAGCGGGCCTGTCTGGTCGGCGATGACTCCCACCTTGATGGGATCACCGCCAGGGGTCTGTGATGCCGCCATGATGCCTCCTTCGAGTGAGCGTGTGGACCACGGCGACGCGTCGTGAAAGGATCGTCCCCGACCGGGCGGGCCGATACATCGGGAGGATTCCCCATCTTGGACACACCGCTCCGCCTCGGCCAGCTCGTCGCGACGCTGGCGCTCGCGCAGGACAACGCGTTCGGGCAGCCGCTGGAGTCGCAGCTGCGGTCGTGCCTGCTCGCGACGTGGATCTGCGAGGCCGCCGGATTCGACGAAGAGACACGCGACACCGCCTACTGGGTGGCGCTGCTCCGGTACGTGGGCTGCACCGGCCACGCACACGAGGTCGCCACCGTGTTCGGCGACGAGATCGCGATTCGCGCCCAGACGCTGGTGCACGACGCCGCCAATCCCGCCGAGGTGATGCGGGACGTGATGGCCTTCGCGACGGCTGGGCACGGCCCGGACGAGCGCGAGGCGATCGTCCGCATGATCCAGGAGACCGCCCGCGAGTGGGCGGTCTACAACTTCTCGTCCGGGTGCGAGGTCGCCGACATGCTCGTGCAGCGCCTCGACGTCGGCCCCGGTGTTCGCGAAGCGCTGCGCTTCACGTTCGAGCGCTGGAACGGGAACGGCTACCCGGCCCACGCGCGGGGGGAGTCGATCCCGCTCGCGATGCGCGTCGTACACCTCAGCCACGACATGGAGGCGATCGGCCGCCTGTTCTCGCCGCAGCATGCCCTCGACGCCGCACGGGACCGCCGCGACGGCACGTACGACCCCGCGCTCGCCGACCTGTTCCTCGCGCACGGTGGCGCCTGGCTCGACCGGCTCCGCGAGACCGACCCATGGGACGCCGTGCTCGCCGCCGAGCCTGAGCCCCACCGAATGCTGGCCGGGCCCGAGCTCGACGACGCCCTGACCGTCGTGGCCGATTTCATCGACCTGAAGTCGCCGTACATGGGTGGGCACAGCCGCCGCTGCGCCGACCTCGCCGCCGACGCCGCCAGGGTGCTCGGCCTCGCCGAGGAGGGCGTCACCACGCTCAGCCGCGCGGCGCTCGTGCACGACTTCGGCACCACCGTGGTGCCGAACTCGATCTGGGACAAGCCCGGTCCGCTCACGCGGGCCGAGTTCGACCGGGTGGAGCTGCACCCGATGCTGACCGAGCAGATGCTGCGCCGCTCGCCGGCACTGGACCTCCTGAACACGGTCGCCTGCGCGCACCATGAGAAATGCGACGGGTCTGGCTACCACAAGCGCGCGCGAGCCGACGCCGACGATCTCGGAGCGTGCGTCCTCGCAGCGACGGAGATCTACGTCGGGCTGACCACCGAGCGAGCGGACCGTCAGCCGTTCTCGCCGGACGACGCGGCCGCCGAGCTCCGCCGGCTCGAATCAACGGGCGTGCTCGAGCCGCGCGCCAGCCGTGCGGTGCTCGTGGCGGCAGGGCACGGCGAGCCGCGGAGGCCGTCAGGCAGACGGCGGGTCAATCCGGGCGGGCTCACGTCGCGCGAGGTCGACGTGCTGCGACTCGCGGCCAAGGGACTCACCACGCGCCAGATCGCCGATCGGCTCTCCATCTCGCCCAAGACCGCCGATCACCACATCCAGCACATCTACGGCAAGATCGACGTCTCGACCCGGGCCGCCGCCGCGCTCTGGGCGATGCAACACACGGTCATCCAGTGAGAGCCGGCGCGCTCAGCTCTGGTGCTGCCCCGCCCACGCCATCGCGGCGAAGACGAGCGCTGCACCGCAGGCGATCACGATTGCGGCGATCTGTCCAAGGTCTTCCATGCGATCGAGTGTCGCGCCGGCTGCGTAAGCAGCCATCAAGGCCGCCTCATGCGGAGATGAAGATCGCGAGTCCTCCCGTCGTGAGCGGTCGTCGATCCCGGCGAACCCGGCGGGAGAGGCCTGTTCATTGGTGTGCGAAGTTGGCGCGTTCGTGCTAGCTTGGGACGTTCGGGGAGCGACGGTGGACCTTCGTGTCCGTCCTCCACGTCATACACGACGAAGACGATGTCGCTTGCCGCCGGCGGGCAACTCGGACTCAGCGCTGGACTTGTCCTGCTGCGGAGGCCGTATCGGGGTGCGCCTGGCGGGAAGGCGACATGCTCAATCCGTTGCACGTGGCGTTCACGCTCCTCGGCCGGCTGCTCGATCTCATCGTTCCGAGGCCGCAGGCACGGTTGGGACCTGCCGTCGCCTGGAGATCACCGTCGTCTCAGTCCGAGCGTGTGGAGCCCGACGCGGCCGCAGCTCGCGGCGTGTCGATGTGAACCGGGCCAACGGAACCCGCCGGGACGCGGGCGCGCCGCGCGTGACCAACGCCTCGCCCGAGTGGGCGGCACACCTGCGTGTCGCGCAGGCGCGCGCGAACGCCCGCCGCATGGCCGGCTCGGATGCCGCGGTCACCAGGTGGGTGCGCGCGCTCATGCGCGACCGGCGCGATCGCGAGAACGCGAGCGGCCCCGCGGACCGCTTCCGCGCCTGAGGCTCCTCGCCTTTTCGCTGTCAGTGAGAAGGCCCGCGATGGCGAGTGGTCCCATCGGTCGCGAGCAGACTCTGCGACACGAGCGAGCGTTGGAGAGCGTGGGCGGGCTGCGCCGGTTCGGGATCACCGATGTCGACATGGGCGCTGCTGTCGGTCAGCGTGAACATGCGGTAGATGTCTGGACCGCCGCGCACCATGACCAGCCGGCGACTGGTCTTCCGAGCCCGGAGACTGGCCTCGACGATGGTGTGGACGCCGGCGCAGTCCATGAAGCTGAGCTCGCGCAGGTCAAGCACGGTGAGGTGCGCCAACTGCTGAGACTCGCGCAGCGTCCGCTCGAGTCGCGGTGCCGTCATCAGGTCCAGCTCGCCCGCAACGTCGACCCAGGCGGCGTCCAGCCCTGCCTGCGTCGCCGTGCAGGCAAAGGCAGTCGGCGCATGCGCGCGGGCGAGCATCTGATCGGTGTAGGGCATGTCGACCTCCGGGGTTGGCTGCGACCTCGGAAGTCAGGTCGTGCTGCGCCCCGCTGGGGACCACTTCACGAAGGATGCCCTCCAACCCCTACGCTACACCGCCCGCGAAACCGACAGGCGGCCTGTGTCAGGCGCCGGCCGCAGTTTGCACAGCTCGCGCGCCCTCTCGCCCGTCACCGGCGGGTCGTCGGTCCGCCGCCGGGGATCTCGCGTTCGTCGATGCGATCGGTCGGGGCGAGGATGAACACCTCGCACATGCTGTCGGGGTCCTGCTGGTTGCCGCTCATGAAGCCGATCACGCGCCGGCCGGTCGCGTCCTCGATCACCTCCTCGAAGCGCTTCCGCATCAGGTCCTGGAAGTCCATCCGCTGCTGAATCACCGGCGCGCCGCGGCCGCCCTCCACCCGCGTCTGCTCCACGCGCGAGAACCCGCCACGCAGCAGGGAGACAACCAAGTCGCCCTCGTGGTGCGTCTTCGTACGAGTCGGCCCGCGGCCGTAGAACTGCTTCAGCAGCGCGACCATGCCCATCCGAGATCGCGGTCGGACATCGCCGTGCTTCCGGGTCGGACTCCGGTCGTGCGCACGGCTCGCGGCAGGCCCCTCCAAGACTCGCCCGGTCCAGACGCTACGCGCGCCGCCCCTCGCGGACCGAGACGATCCAGGCCTCGTCGCGCAATCGGTCGGCGGCGCGGACGAACACCCGCGCAGTGAGATGGTTGACGCTCGGCATCAGGACGTTGAGCGTGCTGGCGGCCATGGCTGCCTCCCGCTTAGCGGTACGGGTTCTTGGGCGAGCGGTCGTCGGACAGCGAGGCGCGCGATCGTCCGGTCATCTGCTCGATGGCGTCCGCGAGGTGGGCGCGATCGATGTGGTGGTCGTCGCGCGCGAGCCGCAGCTTGTGGGCCTCGAGCAGCACCTCGGCGTGGGTGAAGCCGACCGGCGGCTCGAAGCGGTAGGACGCCAGCTCGATCAGGAGGCCGAGCGGGTCCTCGAAGTAGATCGAGTCCATGAAGCCGCGGTCCTTGACGCCGCTGTGGCGGATCTCCCGCTCATCGAGGCGCTCGACCGCCTGGTAGAAGGTCGCCTGCGAGACCGCGAACGCGAGGTGATGGACGCAGCCGGGGTCGGTGGGCGTGCGCTCCGGGTCGGGGACGCGGTCCTCGTTGGTGAAGATCGTGATCAGGCGCCCGTCGCCCGGGTCGAAGTAGAGGTGGCCCTCCGACGGGTTGTCGAGGTTCGGCTGATCGAATACGAAGGGCATGCCCAGCAGGCCCTCCCAGAAGTCGATCGAGGTCTGCCGGTCGGCGCCCACGATCGTGATGTGGTGGACGCCCTGGCTCTGAAGCTTTCGCATTGCGCGCAGTCTGCCGGGAGTGGAGCGGCGGTGCCACTGCTCCAGCGTCCTCGGTGCCCAGCGGCGGGTCGGGGGGTTCCGAGGTGGATCGGGGCCGCTCCGGCGGCTCCGGCTGTAGTCAGCGGCGCCGGGTAGGGGTAGGTTCGGAGTGAACCGGCATTTCGTTCCTGTCGAGCTCCTCCCCACCCGTTGCGGAACGCTGCGCCGGTTCCGACCGGCATTTCGTTCGATTCAACCGCCCTCTGCACCCCGCCATCGAACGAACTGCCACTCCCACCGGCACAACGTTAGACACCGCCCGATCGGCCGCCCCCAATCGAACGAAACGCCGCCTCCCCCCGAACCGACCCCCACCCAGCCGCCGTTGACGTTCGCCCGCGCAACCGCGACCGCAAGCCGGGATCTCTTCGCCCGCCGTCGTCATCCATCATCCGAAGCTGCGTAGGCTGCGCCGGTGCCCGCCCGTTCACAGCTGCCCGGCGTCGAGCTCGTCGAGCCGAGCCGCTTCCGCCCGCGCTTCCACTACGAGCTCCTCGTCTGTGGCATCGCCGGTCACGAGCTGCTCGGCGTCGACGCGCGCGAGCTGCGGCCGGAGGACGCGCTCTTCGCGCGCGTCATCGACGGCGTGCGCTGGCACCGCTGCCTGCGCTGCGACTCCTGGCTGCCCGTCCCGCCACCGGCCTCGCCCGCGCGCGACGTCCCGCCCGCCCGGGAGGAGATCGACCTGCCCCCGCGCGGCAAGCCGCTGCGCGACAAGATCGTGCTGCGCCTGATCGCGATCAACCGTGCGCTCCACTTCGTCGTCCTCGGCGCGATCGCCGCGCTGATCTTCCTCTTCGCCTCGCACCGCGACGCGCTGCGCAGCCGCGTGTACCGCGCGATCGTCGACCTGCAGACGGGCGCCGGCGGCGGCCGGCCCGCGAAGCACGGCCTGCTCCACGAGATCGAGCGCGGGTTCTCGCTGCAGTCCGACACGATCCGGCTCGTCGGCGCGGTGTTCGCGGTCTACGCCGTCGTCGAAGGCCTCGAGGCGTGGGGGCTGTGGTACCAGAAGCGCTGGGCCGAGTACCTGACCTTCCTCGTCACCGCGTCGCTGCTGCCGCTCGAGGTCTACGAGCTCGCGCACCGCCTGAGCCCGTTCAAGCTCCTGGCCTTCGTCATCAACGTCGCGGTCGTCGCCTACCTGCTCTTCGCCAAGCGCCTGTTCGGGCTGCGCGGCGGCGTCGCCGCCGACGAGCGGGAGCGCGAGCGCGATGTCGGCTGGCACGCGCTGGAGCGGTCCGCGCCCGAGGCGGTCGCGGGTTAGGGCCGGTCGAGGCCGAAGCGGAAGGAGCGGAACGCCTTGCGCGTCGCCTTGACGAGGTCCTTGCCGGGCGCGCCGAGTGCGCGTGGCGGGTTGGTCTGGAGGTAGCGGAGGATCACACCGTCGCGGCTGCCGTCCTCGGGCACGACGAAGATGTCGATGCCGGTCGCGCGGCGCTGCGCCGTGCCCGCGCGGTACTTGACCTGGTAGCCGGGCGCGTCGTTGACGCGGGCCTTGCCGTCGGTGCGGGCCTGGAAGCCGGGCATCTCGGCGGCCAGCGAGCGAACATGGCGGGCGGCGTAGACCGGCAGGAACCCACTGATGCTGCCGCGGTAGGGCGGCAGCGCGAGCCGTCGCACGGTCACCAGGATCTCGAGCTGCCCGCGGCGCGAGCGCAGCCGCACGAGCTCGCCCGAGGCGGGCGCGACCCGGCGGACCTGCCCGGCCGGGTGGAGGATCGTGAAGACCGGCTTCGACCGGTGCTCGAGTGTCGTCAGCCCGTCGCCGGACCGCGTCGCGATCAGCAGCGCAAGGGCCACGACGACGACCGCGGCGGCCGCGGCGATCAGCCGTCGCGCGCGCCGGCCCAAGCGGCGGCGGATCAGCTCCGGCCCGGTCGGCCCGTACTCGGGCAGCACCAGGCCGCGCGGCGCTTCCTCGGTCGTGGCCATGGGCCCGAGCCTAGCCGCGCGCGGCGCGCCGACGGTGCGCCTTGCGCCCAGCGGCGCGCCTCGCCACCGCGCGCCGGTGCGCGGCTCGGTGCGCCTTGCGCCGAGCGGCGCGCTTCGCCACCGCCCGCCGGTGCGCAACGCGATGCGCCTTCCGCCGAGCCACCCGCTTCGCGGCCCGGTGCGCGCGCCGGCGGGCCGCCTTGCCGTGCCGCTGCAGCGGCCGCATGGCGGTCAGCGAGTGGTTGCCGGTCAGGTAGAGGCGCTTGCCGTCCGAGATCACCGGGTCGTAGGCGCCCTGGGGCCGGCGGAACACGACGGTCCCGCTGCGGGTGCCGAGCCCGATCGTGCGGCGGTGTCCGAGGTCGGCGAAGTAGACGACCTTGCCGATCACCGTCGCCGACCCGGAGATCCTCCCGCCGGCGTTGTGCGACCAGCGGACGCCGCCGGTCCGGGCGTTCAGCGCATAGAAGCGGCCGTCGTAGGAACCGATGAACACGCTCCACCCGTGGCCGGGGATCCGGCTCACCGCGGCCGACGCGTAAACGTAGCTCCCGGTCCGGTGCGACCACAGGCGGCGGCCGGTGCGGGTCGTGTACGCGGAGACGCTCCCCGCCAGGCTGCCCAGGAAGACCTTGCCGCCGGCGACGGCCGCGGTCGCGTAGATCCGGCCCGCGCCACCGACCGACCAGACGCGGTGGCCGTTGGACGCGCGCACGGCCTGCACGTGCCCGCCGTAGTCCCCGAAGAACAGCTTGCCGTGGGCGAGGGTCGGGCTCCCCTTGATCGCGCCCGCCGTGTGGTAGGTCCAGACCACGCGGCCGTTGTCGGCGTCCAGGCAGTAGAGCGTCCCGTTCTCCGTGCCGAAGTAGACGCGCCCGCCGTGCAGCAGCGGCGAGGACTCGCTGCGGCTCGGCAACGTGCGCGACCAGCGGCGCCTGCCGTTGCGCTGGCGCAGGGCCACCACGCGTCCGCGGCCGGCGCTGTGGCCGCCCTCGAGCAGCGTCACGTAGACGCGCCCGCGGCCGAGCGCCGGGGCCGACGCGGCGAGCCGCCCCAGCTTCTTCTTCCACCGCAGCTTGCCGTTCTTCTTGTGCAGCGACGAGAGCTGGCCGTTGTCGGCGAGCTGGAAGATCGCCTCCCGGGCCATCACGGGCGGGAACTCGAGCAGCGCCGGCGCCTTGCGCTTCCAGACGGTCAGGAACGGGCCGCGGAAGGACGCCGGCGGCGCGAAGAAGCGCCGGTGGTCCTGGGAGTAGCCGTAGTGGCGCCAGACGAAGCGGTCGGGCTGCGGCTTCGGCGGCGCCGGCTTCGGGCCCGCGCGCTCGGCTGGATCGGGCGCCCGGAGCGTCGCCCGCGGGATCGGGGAGCCGTCCTCGGGAGCGAGGAAGGCGTGGTAGGCGGCCGCCGCGGCCCCCGCCCCCACGAGGACCGTCGCAGCGGCCGCTGCGATCACAACGATGCGGCGGCGCACCGCTCAAGGGTAGGAAGGCGTCAGGTCGGAACGGGCTCGGCGCGGGCCGCAGCCAGTGCGGGGACGTCCGCGTCGGGGTCCACCCGCCGCAGCGCCGCGGCCATCGCGAGCAGGGTCCACGTGAGCGGATCCTCCAGGAACGCCGCGTATACGAAGGTGTGCAGCAGCAGCGCGCAGAACGCCGCCGCGACCACGCAGCGTCCGACCAGCACGACGCCCGCCTGGCGCCGCCGCAGCGTTCGCCGCAGGCCGCCGAACGCGACCGCGAACGCGGTCCAGAGCAGGAACGCGTAGGCCGCGAGCCCGATCAGCCCCTGCTCGGCGGCGATCGTGACCGGGATCGTGTGCGACTCGGCCGACAGCCGCGAGGAGACCACGTGCTCGCGGACGCGGTAGCGCTCGGCGAAGGAGCCCGACCCGAAGCCCGTCAGGGGCCGGTCCCGCGCCATGTTCAGGCCGGCGCGGATCAGCTTCGCCCGGCCGCTCGACGCCTCGTTGACCGACGAGAACGAGCCGGTCTTGACGCCGAGCGCCCCCGGCGCCAGCGCGACCGCCGCCAGCGCCACGACGAGGATGCCGCCGCACACCCCCGCAACCGGCCACGGCTTCCAGCGCAGCGCGGCCAGCACCGCGAGGCCGACGAGCAGCGCCGCGAAGCTCGACTCCGACAGCGTCAGCACGAGCGCCGCCCACAGCAGCGCCAGCGCGACCGCCACGCGCGTGACGTCGCGGCGCGCGGGCGCCCACAGCAGCACCCCGGCGAGCACGACCATCACGAGCGCGAGGAAGCGCCCGTAGACGTTGGGGTCGAAGAACAGCGAGTTCACCCTGAAGTAGGGCTTGAGGTCGTTGGCCGCGAGCACCTTCTCGTTCGAGATCAGCAGCCGCCCGGTGGCCCACTCGGCGAAGCCGACGACGGCGAACAGCAGCGCCAGCGCGACGATCACCCCGAGCGCCTGCAGCAGCAGCCGCCGCGACCAGCGCACCTCGACGAGCAGCCGGAACAGAACCGCGAACGGCACGGCGAAGAAGCCGAGCGTCTTGACCGCGTGCTCGACGTCCGTCGAGTAGAGCGCCTGCAGGGCGTAGACCACGACGACCAGCGCGAGCGCCTGCGTCAACCGGCGCATGCGCGGGTCCTCGCGCTCCAGCTCGCCGGCCTCCGGCTCCCCCCGCAGCGCCCGCCACACATGTGCGGCGCAGGCCGCCGCGATCACGACGTAGAGCGGCAGGAGCAGGTTCGCGGTGTCGTCGTGGCCCGTCGGCGCCGGGATCCGGAACGGCAGCGCGGCGATCGCGAACAGCACCACCAGCGCAGGGCGCCGGTGCAACAGCACGGCCAGCGCCAGCAGGAACAGGACGCCCACCACGGCCGCGACGGCGAGCAGGCCCGCGCGCGCGCTGAGCTCGTCGCGGATCCTCGACGCCGAGAGCAGCCCGACCGCCCCCGCGGCGAGCGCGAGCGCCACCGGCATCGCCGCCGCGCGCGACCGCGGCTCGCGCAGCACGAGCACGCAGGCGGCCGCGAGCGCCGCGGCGAGCGCCGCGGTCCCCTCGGCGAAGTGGGCGACGGCGACCGTCACCGGCGGGAAACTAGCCGCCCGCGTCCGCGGGCTGCGAGCCGATGATGTAGTCGTGGCGCGGCGCGGGCATCGTCGAGCGCCGGCCGTTGACGGACTTCCAGATCGCCTGGTTGAGCGGGATCTCCGGCGTCGCGTCCTCGACCGCGAAGTTCCATCTCGACGACGCGGTCGCCAGCGGGGCGTTGTCGGCGTTGACGGGCGCGCCCTCCGCGCCGAAGGGGATGACGGCCGGCATCCGCGCGTCGTAGGGGCGGAAGTTCGGCGTGCGCGAGAAGCCCTTCCACATCCGGGTCGCGCGCTGGTCGACGATCGTCATCGGCGGCATCCCGAGCAGGTTCTCGACCGTGGCGACCATCCCTGCGGTGTCGTAGTGCGTGTGGTCGACCCGGCCGGCCTGCGTGTAGGGGCTGATCACGTAGGCGAGGGTGCGGTGGGCGTCCACATGGTCCGGCCCGTTCTGCGCGTCGTCCTCGGTGACGAGGATGGCCGTGTTGGGCCAGAACGGGCTCTTGGAGACCCGGTCGACGAGCCGCCCGAGGGCGAGGTCGTTGTCGGCGAAGTAGCTCTCGGGGATCGCGCGCTTCGGCGTCGTGCCCCAGGTGTGGTCGTTGGGCAGCCGGAGGAGGGTCAGCGCGGGCAGCGGGTCCTTGGAGGGATCGGCGCGGAACTGCGCCTCGTAGGCGCTGAACTCGCGCGCCCATTCGGGCTCGCGGTCCGCGTGGTCGGAGCACAGGAGGTTGAAGCCGGGGTAGCGCTCGTCGACGTGGTCGCCGAAGCGGCGGTCGTCGAGGTGGGTGACGTCCGAGGTGTTGCCCGCGCCCTTGCAGTCGCCTGGGATGCGGGTGTACATCCCGTAGTCGCGGAACGACCGGCCCGAACGCCAGGCGTTGTCCCAGATGTAGCCGCGCGTCAGCGCCGATGCACCCCGGAAGATCGTCCGGTCGAACGCCAGCGGCTCGGTGAAGAACTGCTCGGCGAACGAGGCGTGCTCGAAGTCGCGCGCGCGCTGGCGCCGGCGGGCGCCGGGCGAGTAGGTGATCGGCCACGTCTTGTCGATGTAGTCGGTCACCCCCGCGCCGAACGCCCAGCTGAGGCCGTCGGCGGACACATCGGCGTCGGCGTAGAAGTTGTCGAACAGCGTGAAGCGACGGGCCAGCTCGCGGTGGTTGGGCGCCGAGTCGTCGTCGAACAGGGTCAGCGCCGGGTCGCCGTCGCCCTTGCCGATGTTCCCGAGCACCTGGTCGTAGGTGCGGTTCTCCTTGACCACGTAGATGACGTGGCGGATCGCGCCGAGGTAGGGCGGCTTGGCCGCCAGCCGGGCGCGGGCGCGGTTGTTGTGCAGCACGGCGCGGGTGAGCCGGCGCAGCTGCTTGCGCGTGCGCGGCGTGCGCACGACGCTGATGCCCCCCTTGGTGCTCGGCCGGCCGGAGGCCGAGGAATAGGCGAGGTCGCCCGTCGAACAGTCGCCGACGGCGTAGGGGCCGGCGCAGCGGCGCGGCCGGCGGCCCGCCGCGTTCGCGGTCGTGACCGCGAGCTTCGAGCCGTCGCGGGTGATGTCGACGTCGGTCGGGTTCCACGCGGTCGGGATGAAGCCGATCCGCTTGCGGTGGACGAGGTCGAGCACGGCGATCGCGTTCTCGCCCCCGAGCGCGACGTACAGGCGCTTCCCGTCCGGGCTCACCGCGAGCCCGCTGGGCATCGCGCCCGGGCGCGCGCCGAGCGTCAGGCCGACCGCCATCGTGCGGATCACGCGCTCGCGGCGGGTGTCGATGATCGAGACCGTGTCCGAGTTGCCGTTGGCGGTGTAGACCTCGCTGCGGCGGGGATTGGCCACGATCGCGTTCGGGTGGTCGGCGAGCTGCGGCCTGGTCGGGGGCGACAGCACGATCCGGCGCCGCACCTGCTCGGTGCGGGTGTCGATCACCGACACCGAGCGCCCCATCCAGTTCGTCACGTACGCGCGACGGCCGCTGCGGCCGAAGGTCACGCCGTAGGGCTGGAGCGCGAAGCCGAGGTCGATGGTCTTGACGACGTGGTTCGACTTCGGGTCGATGACGGTCACCGAACGGCCGGGCGGGTTGGTCGCCCCGGCCACCCCGCCGAGGTTGTTGGCGACGTAGATGCGGTCCCCCCGCGGGGTCTTGCCGTAGGCCAGCCCGGCCGGGAAGTACGGCGTCGGGATCTGGCCCGTCTCGCGCAGCCCCTTGCCGACCGAGTAGACGTGGACGACGTTCTGGCCGCCGCCCGAGGCCCAGGCGCGCTTGCCGCCGGGCGAGAACGCCACGCCGTAGAAGACCGCCTCGCCGATGCCGCGGCGCGAGTCGTAGGGCACCGTCCCGGTGCGCCGCCGGCGGCGCAGGTCGAACAGGTCGGCCGAGTTGATCCGCGTGGCCGCGCTGGAGACCGAGAGCAGCTTCTGCCCCGACGGCGAGAGCGCCGAGCCGAGCGGCCCCTGGAAGCCCTGTGTCGTCCGCGCCACCGAGATCTCCGCCCCCGCCGGGCGCACCGCCCAGCCGGCAGGCGTGACGCGCGACTTCGTCGCGGCGGCGGCCGTCGCGGGGACGGCCGTCGCGGTGGCGAGCACGAGGACGAGGAGGAGGCGGGAGGCGGGTCGGATCATCGAAAGCTCAGAAACCCCTGGCGCGACATTCGACGCGGTGACGCGGACGGAACCGGCGCGGGCGCTATCGTCGCCGCGGATGGGCACCGCCTCGCGTCCGACGGCGGCGCCGGCCACGATGCCACAGGGCGTGCGGGCGGCGCGCCATGTGCTGCCCGCGGCAGCGACCGTCGTGGCGGTGGCCGTCCTGCTCCGGCTCGTCTACCGGCCGTGGTTCCTCAACTACGACGCGCGCTACGCGCTCGTGTGGGCGCGCGACATCGCGCGAGGCCTGACGCCGGACTACACCGGCCCGTACGCGCCCACGCCGCACCCGCTGGAGACGATCGTCTCGCTCGTCGCGGTGCCGTTCGGCCAGGGCGGCGACGCGATCATGGTGTGGGCCGTCCTGCTCTGCTTCGGCGTCCTCGTCTGGCTCGCGTACCGGCTCGGCGCGGAGCTGTTCTCGCCCGCGGTCGGCGTCGTGACGGCGCTCGTGGTGCTGACGCGACCGGCGCTCGAGCGCGATGCCCTCCTCGGCTATCAGGACACGGCGTTCGCGGTCCTGATCCTGTGGGCGGTGCTGCTCGAGGCGCGCCGCGAGGCGAAGCCGGTGACGAGCCGCCAGGCGAGGCAGGGGCGCGGCGCGCCGGTGCTCGTGCTGCTCGCCGTCGCGGGGCTGATGCGGCCCGAGGCATGGGCGCTGGCCGGGCTCTACGCGCTCTACGTCTGGCGCGGGGCCTCCAATCGCGAGCGCGCGACGTATGTGGGGCTGACCGCGCTCGCACCCGTGCTGTGGGCGCTGATGGACTGGCTCGTGACCGGCGACGCGCTGCACTCGCTGCACGGGACGGCCGCGCTGGCCGAGACCGTCGACCGCCGCCGCGACCCGCTGACCGGGCCGTACTGGACCGCCAAGTACCTCGGCTACACGCTGCGCGAGCCGCTCGTGGTCGGGATCCCGATCGGGCTCGTGTTCGCCTACCGGCGGCGGCTGCGCGGCGCCGTTCTGCCGCTCGCGGTCGCCGCCGCGATGCTCGCGGTCTTCCTCGCGAGCCCGCTGTTCGGGCTGCCGCTGATCGGCCGCTACGTGCGCACGCCCGCCAGCCTGCTCGCGCTCTTCTACGGCCTCGCCGTGTTCGGCTGGCGCATGCTCCCGCCAGGCGAGGCGCGCCGCCGCTGGGCGATCACGGGCGTGCTCGCAGCCGCCCTCTCGCTCGCGTTCCTGCCGTGGCACGTGAACATGCTCTCCGACCTCCACGACCGGCTCGTCAACCAGGGCGCCTACTACCGCGACCTGCGCGCGGTCGGTCAGGCGCCCGCGGTGCGCGCGGCACTGCGGCGCTGCGGGCCGCTCGCGACCGCCGACCACCGCCCGATCCCGCACCTGCGCTGGTGGCTCGACAGCGACCCGGGCACGGTCGCGCCCGTCACCGTCCCCGCCGCGGTTCGCGGCTCCCGGCTCCTCCTGCTGCCCCGCCGCACGCGCCCGATGCGGCGCTTCTACAGCGTGAACTTCCCGACTGCGAAGCGCCCCACCGGCTCGCGGCTGCTGTATCGCAACGCGTCCTGGCGGGTGTTCGCCGCGAGCGGCTGCTAGTGGAGCGCGCCGGCGGGGAGCACGTAGCGCAGCGGCGCCGAGCCGCCGGAGACTCCGTGGCGCTCCGCATGCAGGCCGCCAGAGGAGCGCGAGACCACCGGCAGCTCCGGCTCCCCGCCGTGCGCCACGATCCACGCGACGGCGGCGTCGAAGTCGCTGCCCGAGGAGAGCAGCGAGGCGCGCTCGATGGCGCGCCCACCGGAGCGGTGCGGCCGCGCGAGGCGCGTCACGAGCAGCCGGAGGGTGTCGTCGTCGAGCGCGGGCGGGCCCGTCTCGGGCTCCTCGGCGTCGGACGGCTCGATCGTGGTGTTGCTGGGCATGCGACCTTCCCGTAGGAGGAGGCTCAGTCTATCCGGGGGTTTCTTGACAGCCTCCCGCGCTCGGTGAGAGGGTCACCCACGGTCATGGAGCACGGGTCAGAGAGCTACTTCGTCATCGGCGAGGGGCTGCTCGGGGAGAGCGGCGAGGGTCGCGACGCCGCGCGCGCCGTGGCCAGCGCGGCGGCGGCGCCGCCGTTCCGCTTCTCGCGCATGGGGCCGAAGGGCACGGGCCGCCAGCTCGGCGAGATCAACCGCCGCAAGCTCGGCGTCCTGATGGCCGCGGGCGGCGGTGGCACGTCTCAGGTCCCGTCCGGGTTCACCTACCTCGGCCAGTTCCTCGACCACGACCTGACCTTCGACAAGACAACGGTCATGCTCGGCACGACGATCTCCCCAACGGTGCTGCTGCAGGCGCGCTCGCCGAGCCTCGACCTCGACTCGCTCTACGGCGCCGGCCCGCAGGACCCGGAGTCGGCCAGGTTCTATGAGGCCGACGGCATGCACCTCAAGGTCGGGAAGACCATCGCCGCGGACGGCATCCCGGCCAAGACCGGGTTCGACCTGCCGCGCGGCGCCGGCTCGAGCGCGAAGGCGAAGCGCAAGGCGATCATCCCCGACCCGCGCAACGACGAGAACCTGGCCGTCGCGCAGACCCACGCCGCGATGATCCGCTTCCACAATCGCGCGCTCGACAGCCTCCCCGCCTCGGTGCCGGCGCCGCAGCGCTTCGCCCAGGCGCGCGAGCTCGTCACCAAGCACTACCAGTGGATGGTCCGCACCGACTACCTGCCGCGGATCTGCCGGCCCAACGCGGTCGACAACGTCTTCAACTCCGGCCGCAAGGTGTTCGAGGTCGGCGCCACGCCGACCTCCGTGCCGACGATGCCGATCGAGTTCTCGGTCGCCGGCTTCCGGCTCGGCCACTCGATGATCCGCGCCGCCTACAACTGGAACAAGATCTTCGACGACGGCGCCGGCACGCTCGACTTCCTGTTCACCTTCTCGGCGACGAGCGGCGACCTCGGCGGCAACGAGCGGCTGCCGAGCAACTGGATCGCCGACTTCCGCCGCCTCTACGACTTCGGCGAGGCCGGGCGCGCGAACCTGAAGGTCCCGGCCGCCAGGTTCAACCACGCGAAGGCGATCGACACCCACCTCGTCGACCCGCTCGCCAACCTGCCGGCGCAGAGCTTCGGCGGCTCGGGGATCCCGTTCGACGATCCGCGCCGCAACCTCGCCTTCCGCAACCTCACGCGCGCGCGCATGGTCCGGCTCGCCACCGGCCAGCAGATGGCGACGTTCATGAAGAGCAAGGGCGTCAACTTCCCCAGGCTCTCGAAGGCGCAGATCCGCGACGGCAAGAACGGGGTCGTGCTGGTCGGGCTGAGCGCGAAGCAGAGCGCGGCACTGCTCAAGGACACGCCGCTGTGGTTCTACATCCTGCGCGAGTCCGAGCTCAATGGCGGCAAGCTGCGTGGCGTCGGCGCGCGCGTCGTGGCCGAGACGTTCCACCGCGCGATGGAGGGCAGCCAGTTCTCGATCGTCCGCGACCCCGCGTGGCGGCCGACGCTCGGCCCGAACAGCACGACCTTCCGGATGGTCGACCTGCTGCTGTTCGCCTTCGAGGGCAAGAAGACCCTGCTCGCGCCGGTCGGCTAGAGAGTGGCCTCCGCGCGGCGCGCCACCGCACGCAGCATGTCGCGCCGGATCAGGCCCGAGCCGGCGCGGACGAACAGCCAGTAGAGCCCGAAGCGGGCGCGGGTGAGCGCGTCCGTCGCGGTGATACGGGTCTCGGTGGTCACCCGCGAGCCGGCCCCGGTGGGCTCGATGACGAGATCGAAGCCGACCTTCACCCAGCCGGGCTCGGAGAACGCCTGCAGCGCGGGAGCGTCGAGCTCCGGCGGCTCCTCGCCGCCGGTCAGCTTCCACGGCTGCATGACGCCGCCGCCGAGCACCGCGTGGTCCGGGTCGGAGGCGAGCAGCGTCACCGGTCCCTCGTCGAGCAGGCGGCCATCGACCATCCGCGACGGCTCCCGGCGGCCGGCGAGCCGCGCCGGCAGCAGGCGGATGCCCATCAGCGCGCGCGACAGCGCGAGGTCGCGCAGCCGCAGCTCCTGGATCGCCTCCCATACGGCCGCCGGCGGGGCGGAGATGCGGCGCTCATGGTGCTCGCGGAAGTGCGGGGCCGGCAGCAGCTCGTCAATGGTCAGCACGGTCGTCTCCATACTATGGGGTACGGTTCGTCCATACCGTACAGTACGGCGATGGCCCTGTCACGCGATGACTGGGTGGCGGCCGCGCTCGACGCGCTCGCGGAGGTGGGGCTGTCGGCGGTCGCGATCGACCCGCTCGCGCGCAGCCTGGGCGCGACGAAGGGCTCCTTCTACTGGCACTTCTCCAGCCGCGACGAGCTGATCGCCGCCACGCTCGAGCGGTGGGAGCAGCGCGACACGCTCGACCTCCTCGCCGCGCTCGAGGCGATCCCAGACCCGCAGGAGCGGCTGGTCGCGCTGGCCCACGGCGCGTACGGCACCGCGGCCCGCGGGACCGACCCCCAGGCCGGGGTGCTCGCCGCGGCGTCGGACCCGCGCGTCGCGCCCGTCCTCGAGCGCGTGACCGTGGCCCGCCTCGCCGCGCTCGAGCGCCTGTTCGGCGACGCGGGCCTCGAGCCCGCGGAGGCCGCGCGCCGGGCGCGGATCGCCTACGCGCTCTACGTCGGCGTGATCGACCTGCGCCGCGCGGCGCCCTCCGCCCGCCCCCCCGAGGGCGAGATCGAGGCGGAGATCGAGCTGATGGTCGGCGCGCTGGTCCGGACCGCTAGCCCACCGGGATCCGCGCGCGCAGCCGGGTCCCCTCCCCCGCCGGGCTCTCCAGCCTGAGTGTGCCGTCGAGGGCCGCGAGCCGGTCCTCGAGCCCGCGCAGCCCCGAGCCGCGGCCGGCGTCGGCGCCGCCCACGCCGTCGTCGGCGACCTCGATCGTCACGTGCCCGTTGGTGCGCTCGACGCTGACCGTGGCGTGCGACGCGCGCGAGTACTTCGCGACGTTGGCGAGCGCCTCGGAGACCACGAAGTAGGCGGCGCTCTCCACCGGGCCGGGGAGCCGCTCCGCGCTGCGCGCGTCGACCGACACGGGCACGGGAGCGCGGGCGACGAGCGATTGCAGCGCCGGCTCGAGCCCGCGCTCGGTGAGGACGGCCGGGTGGATGCCGCGCGCGAGCTCGCGCAGCTCGGCCAGGCTCTGGCGCAGCTCGTCCTGCGCGCGGTCGAGCAGCCCGGTCAGCTCGTGGTCCCCGGGCGCGCGCAGCCGCGCCGTCCGCAGCAGCAGCGCGAGCCCGACGAGCCGCGCCTGCGCGCCGTCGTGCAGGTCGCGCTCGAGCCGTCGCCGCGCGGCGTCACTCGCGGTGACGAGCCGCGCGCGCGACGCCCGTAGCTCCTCCATGCGCTCCTGCAGCTCGGCGTCGAGGTGCGAGACGTGGCTGCGCAGCAGCCCGCCCAGGAACGCCAGCGGCATCAGTCCGGTGGCGATGAAGGCGGCCCACCACGCGGCGTCCCCCGCCCCGGCCCGCGCCACTGTGACGAGCAGGAAGGTCAGCAGCGAGCAGACGTAGACCGGCGTGAGCTGCAGACGCTCGAAGGCCCCGGTCCTGCGCCAGAGCCCGATCGCCCGCACGAGCACGACCACGAACAGCAGGAAGAAGAGCAGCACGCCGAAGGCGGTGAAGAAGGCGGCGAGCGCGTCGTCGCTGCGGATCAGGAGGAGGTTGGCCGGGCAGCCGGGGCAGCCGAGCCGCTCCGGGTCGGCGAACAGCAGCGCGGGCACGGAGGCGAACGGGAACACGAGGTAGCCAGCCAGCACGAGCGCACGGTCGAGCCGCGAGCGCAGCCGGCCGGTCGGGAAGCTCAGGCCGAGGTGCAGGAACAGCGCGCCCCACAGGCCGCCCGCCACGAGCGCGACCGTGTAGACGAGCGGCGAGTTCGCGGCGTCGAGGGTGAACAGGAACCATGCGAAGCCGAGCAGGATCATCAGCGCGCCGGTCCGGCTCTCCGGCCGCCGCCGCGACGCGTAGAGGCCGGTGCCGACGAAGCTCAAGCCGACCACGGGCCCGAACACCGCCCACACGACCTTGGCGTCGCGGTGCTCGCTCGTGAGCTCGAGCGCGACGACGACCGCGCCCGCGACCAGCGCGGCCGCGATCACCGCGGAGATGCGCGCGCGGCTCATCTGTCGATGCGCTTTCAGGTCCACCTCACCTCCTATGACTGGACGCGGCGGCATATGTCATCGGTCGACGCCTGGGGTCGCGGAGACCCGCCGCGGCTAGCGAGGAACGTGCGAGTCGACTGCGGCGATGACCGCAGACGATCCTTTTCAGGACCAGAGCTCGAACGGCTCGTCGATCGCTTCGCCGTCCAGGAAACGCGGCAGCAGCGCCGGCAGGCTTCGAGGGTAGAAGAGCGCCAAGCTGCTTACGACATCGCCGATGCTCCACCAGCGGAAGTCGAAGTAGTCCTCTTTCTCGTAGTCGAGCCGCTCGGCCGCGTCGATCGCGGTGCCGGGGACATCGAGTCGCACTTCGACCACCACTTCATGTTGTAAGTGCCGGAGCTCGCGATGGCGAAAGGAAGCCGTGCGCCGCCAGGATGGCTCGCCGACCTGGGCTCCGGACACCCTGATGCCGGTCTCCTCCCGAAGCTCCCGTACCGCGGTGTCGAGGTATGTCTCACCCTCGTCAATGCCACCGCCCGGCAGCTCCCACCACTCGCCGAGCTCCGGTGCGGTGACGTCGTGGGTGTGGAACAGCAGGATCCGATCCTCGCTGTCGCGGACGACGACGCGCACCGCGTCACGTTCGAGGATCGGCAGGTCTCGAGGCACCTCGGTCATCGACATCTCCCGGACGGGGAAGCGGGCCGCGCCGCTGCCCGTTGATGGCTTGGCGAAATGTGGAAGGAAAGCGCACGGACCGAAACGCGGGTGCAACGGGCTGCCTCACGCGGTCGCGGTCAGCTCGGCGACGATTTCGGCCGCGGGCTGGGTGCTGATGACGTGATCGACCGACTGACCCGCGTAGAGCGCCATCGCGCCGATCTCGCCGTCGACGTCCCGCGTGACCGACCGCGGGCTGAACACGCCGATCTCGCGTTCGCCGACGATTGCGACGACGGCGCCATCAAACCGCTCAGCCGCCTCCAGAGCCGAGCGCAGGACGCGATGGGGAGCGTCCGGCCAGCCGTTTCCGAACGCATCGGTCAGCACGGTGTCATGTCGTGACGCAGCGATCAGCCGCGCGACGTAGTCGGGGTGAGCGTCGGCTTCCTCAGCGGCGACGAACCTCGTCCCCACGCGAACGGCCGACGCCCCGGCCTCGAGCAGGGCCCTGAATCGCTGCGCGGTGCCGACGCCTCCGGCGGCGAGGACCGGCACCTCCACGCTCGCCAGCGTCTCGGCGAGGACATCGTCGAGGAACTGCGTCCCGCGCACGTGGCCACCGGCCTCGATCCCTTGAGCGATGACGTAGTCACACCCGGCCTCGGCGGCCGCGCGGGCCTCGGTGGCCGAGCCGGTCTGCCATCCGACGATCGCTCCGTGAGCTCGCGCGAGTCCGACGAGGTCGGGATCGGGGTGGCCGTAGAAGAACTCGACCACGTCGATCGAGGCAGCGGCGGCCCCAACGGCTTCCGCGACGACGAATGGGATCAGGAAGCCGATCCCGATCGGTTGACTGGTGAGGGCTCGCGCGCTGTCCACGACCTGCTGCACCTCTGCCGCCGAGGAAGGGTTCGCGATCATCCCCAGCCCGCCGGCCTCGGATACCGCCGCGGCCAGAGCCGGCGTTGAGATCGGTCCACCCAGCGACGCCGACTGGATCGGCAGCCTGCAGCCCACAAGGTCGGTAAAGGCTCGGCTCGAGACCATCCTCCGACACTCCCCGTTGGCGCCATCCGCGTCAAGGTGGATATGCGCCCCGCGCCACGGCCCAGCCGGTGACCGCCGCCTCCACGAAACCCGGGGCGGTTCAGTCTGGCCGTTCAGCCACGCGCGCCGTCGAGCCGCTCGGCGAGTACGACGACAGGCCCTCGGGTCCGCGGCCGTAGCAGAGGAGAAAGGTGTTCTGCAAAGTCGACGATCTCCCCGGATCGGTTCCCAGCCGGCCTCTCGGACACGGTCGACGACGCCACGCACGTCGTCCACTTTGAACGCGGCGTGCCGGAGCCCAGGACGGTTCGCGGCCGGCACGTCTCGCCGAGGTCCTCGACGACAAGGCCGATGTGCACGAAGCTGGTGACGCCGGGGCGACGGCTGTCCATTGAGGTCAAACGACTCGCTTCAGATCGCCGGACTGCCGGGGTCGCGAGAATATCGGCCGCGGCCGATCCTGGTGAGCGCGGACGCGGAGGGGAGCGCCGCCGACGCCCTTGGCTGAGATGCGTGGGCGCACTCGTCGGCCACGGCTCAGACTTGGTTGTGGTTGACGACCTCGACGTTGTGCCCGTCGGGGTCGAGCACGAACGCGCCGTAGTAGCCCGGGTGGTAGACCGCTCGCTCGCCCGGCGCGCCGTGGTCCGCGTAGCCCGCCGCGAGCGCGGCGGCGTGGAACGCGCGCACCGTGGCGTCCTCGCGCGCGGGGAACGCGAGGTGGACGTGCTCCGTGAGCGGCCGCCCGTCCCGGACGAGCGAGAAGCTGTAGTCCGGGCCGGAGAGCTGCACGCGGCCGGGCTCGTCGTGCGTCAGCCGGAGCCCGGCGTGCGGGGCGATCGTCGTGTAGAAGCGCCGGGACGCCTGCGGGTCGCGGACGCGGATCCACAGGTGGTCGATCCGCCCCGCGGGCACCGGGTCCGCGCGCTCGCTGTGGATCGCCTCGGCGCTGTTGCCGTCCGGGTCGAGCAGGAAGCCGCCGTCGTAGCCCGGCCCGTACCCGGGGCGCGGTCCGGGCTCCCCGTCGTCGCGAAACCCCGCGTCGACGCCGGCCTGCCAGAAC
>JBDTMF010000027.1:0-30070 GCA_039934455.1 Solirubrobacteraceae bacterium | reverse complement strand
GCTGTCATCCGTGACGCGGCGGACGCGCCGCGCTCGTCAGCGCTGGGCAGGTCGTTGCACGAGTAGCCGCGAATGCCAGCGCTGGCGCGATCTTCGACAGCAGGATCGCCAACCTTCACCGCGCGCGCGACGTGGGGCACCACGGTTTCAGGCCGGGCGGTAGAGGAGTGCAACCGCATGGCCAGGTCACCCCTTCCCTGGCATGCTCTCGCGTATCGTTCTCCCTAGCTTGGAGGCAGCCTCGATGAGCGAGCCGCAGATCGTGCCCTTCCCCGTGACAGCATGCGAGCCGGAGGCACCCGGCATCGCCTCGCGTGCGGTACGGGTCAACGGCGTGCGCTGGGCCGTTGTGCAGTACGAGCGAGGCGTCCTGCGGGAGGAGTGGTGCACGGAGGGCCACTCGGGCTACGTGCTGGAGGGCGCGGTGAGCTACGAGTTCCAGGACGGTCGTACGGCGCTGGCTGTGCGCGCTGGCGAGGGGTTCACGCTGCCCGACGGCAGCGGCCACCGCGGCCGAGCCGGCGCCGATGGGGTTCGCTTGTTTCTCATCGACCGCGCGGGCTGAGCGCAGCGAGATCGTTCGCGATCGTCGCCTGGGTCGCGATCGCGCTGGCGCACATGGCCTACCTGCGTCGTGAGCATGCGGATCTCGATCGCATGGAGTTCCGTCCCGGCCGGATCCCCGCGTTCAATCCGGGCGGGATCGTCGCCTGGGTGGTGGCGACCGCGATCGGCGTCACGCTGAAGATGACCGACACGGCGACGAGCCAGTTCTTCGACGCGACCGGCCCCGCGTTCCACGCCGCGGCACGCGAGGAGGCGCTGGAGTACGGCCGCCGAGGGCGGCGCCGTCGCAGGTCGCCTGACGGCCTCGGCGCCCAGGTTCAGAAATGTTCCGGAACCCAGAACCGCGCGCTGGTGGATGACCAGTGGCGCGGGGCCAGGCGAGGGAGGACGCTATTGGCTCCGAGCGAAGGAGAGCGCTGTGTCGAATTACCGAGTGGCCGTTGACGTCGGCGGCACATTCACCGATGTCTTCGTCCTGGACGAGGACACCGCGGACGTCAACGTCGCCAAGGTCCCGTCCACGCCGCACGATCCGATGGAGGCGATCATGAGCGGCGTGTCGGCGGCCAACGTCGACCTGGAGAACGTGACGCTGTTCTCGCACGGCACGACCGTCGCGACGAACGCGCTGATCACCCGCCGCTTCCCGCCCGTGGCGATGGTCACGACGCGCGGCTTCCGTGATGTGCTCGAGATCCGCCGCGGCACCCGCGACGACCTGTGGGACGCCTACAACGACGTCGCCCCGGCGATCATTCCGCGGCGCGACCGGCTCGAGGTCACCGAGCGCATCGACTACGAGGGCCGCGTCCTCCAGGAGCTCGACGAGGCCGAGGCGCGCAAGGTCGCCGGCCGGTTGCGGGCGCGCGGCGTCGAGACCGTCGCCGTCTGCTTCATCAACGCGTATGCGAACCCGGCCAACGAGAACCGCATGCGCGAGATCCTCGAGGAGGAACTGCCCGGGGTCTCCATCTCGACCTCGAGCGAGATCCTGCCCGAGATCTTCGAGTACGAGCGCTTCTCGACCACCGTGGCCAACGCCGTGCTCTCGCCGCTGGTCGGCGGCTACGTGCAGCGACTCGGCGCGCGACTGAAGGAGGGCGGCTACCACGGCGACCTGCTGCTGCTGCACTCCGGCGGCGGCGTGATGACCGAGGCGCTCGTGCAGAAGTACGCCGTGCGTCTCGCCGCGTCCGGGATCGCAGCGGGCGCCATTGCCTGCCAGCGCCTGGCAGCCCTGTGCGGGTACGAGAACGCGATCGGGCTCGACATGGGCGGCACCAGCACCGACATCTCGCTCGTCTACGGCGGCGAGATGCGCACGACCAAGGAATGGTCGGTCGAGTACGGCCACCCGATCTGCTTCCCCAGCATCGAGATCCTCACCATCGGCGCGGGCGGCGGCTCGCTGGCCTGGATCGACCAGGCCGGGTCGCTGCGCAACGGCCCGCAGTCGGCCGGAGCGGACCCCGGGCCCGCCTCTTACAAGCGCGGCGGGGACCAACCCACGAACACCGACGCGAACCTGGTCCTCGGGCGCCTCGGCGGCGAGCTCGTGGGCGGCGCCATGACACTCGACCACGGCCTGGCCGAGACGGCCGTCCGCGACGGGATCGGCGAGCCGCTCGGGCTCGATCTGCTCGATGCCGCGAGCTCCGTGATCCAGGTGGCGAACGCCAACATGGCCGACGCCGTGCGGCTGATCTCCATCCGCCGCGGCTACGACCCACGCGACTTCGCGCTCGTCGCGTTCGGCGGCGCCGGGGCACTGCACGGCGCCGCGCTGGCGCGGGAGCTGTCGATCCCGACCGTCCTCGTCCCACCGAACCCCGGAATCACGTCGGCCCTCGGCTGCCTGCTCGTGGACGTGCGGCACGACCTGGCCACCATGTACCTGCGCCCGCTGGCGGAGGCCGACGCGGACGAGATCGAGACCGAATTCGCCAAGCTCGAGGACGAGGCCCGCGAGCGGATGCGCGAGGAGGGCGTCCCCGACGAGCACGTCACCCTGCAGCGAACGATCGCGATGCGCTACCTGGGGCAGTGGCGCTCCCTGGCCGTCCCGATCGCGCCGGGCGCGTCGATCAACGATGCCGTCGCCGCCTTCCACGACGAGCACGAGCGCGAATTCACCTATCGCCGCGACCAAGCCCCGGTGGAGATCTACCAACTCGGCCTGCGCGCCATCGGCGTCACCCCGAAGCCGGAGTTCACGCCCAAGGAGCTGACCGGGCGCGACAAGCCGGCACAGCCCTATACCACCCGCCCGGCCAAGTGGGACGAGTTCACGGAGATGGTGGCGACGCCGATCTTCAAGCGCCCGATGCTCGAGCCCGGGCAACTGATCGCCGGCCCGGCCGTGATCGAGGGCTTTGACTCGACCGTCGTCGTCCCGCCCAACGTCACCGCCGAGGTCGACGAGTGGGGAATCATTCGCATGCAGATCCTGGAGACGCACTCATGAGCTCCCAGCAGCGCACCTACACGCTGGACCCCGTCACCTTCGAAGTCGTCAAGAACGCCTTCGCCACGACCGTCGACCTGATGGCCGAGCAGATCCTCCGCACCTGCCACTCGTTCGTGATCTACGCGCGCGACTTCTCCTCCGCGCTCTGCGACCGCGAGGGCAACACCGTCATGCAGGGCAGCCAGGACATCGCCGTGCACGTCGGCACGCTGCACTTCACGGCGAAGGCGATGCTCGAGGCCTTCGAGGGCGACCTGCACCCCGGCGACGTGTTCGCCGTCAACGATCCCTACGTCGGCGGCACGCACTTCAACGACGTGAGCATCCTGCGGCCGATCTTCCACGAGGGCGAGATCATCGCCATCGCGCAGTGCAAGGGCCATTGGGCCGATGTCGGCGGCAGCGTCCCCGGCTCGTTCGACGTCACGGCCCAGGAGCACTTCGGCGAAGGCCTGCGGATCCCGCCGGTGCGCATCTGGTCGCAGGGCGTCTACCTGTCCGACGTGGCCGGGCTGATCCTCTCCAACTCGCGCGCGCCCGAGGACACCGAGGGCGATCTCAAGGCGCAGGCGGAAGCGACCGCGGTGTGCGAGCGCGAGATCCTGCGGCTCGTCGGCAAGTACGGCGTCGAGACGGTCCTGACCGCGATGGACGAGGTCCAGGACTACGTCGAGCGCCTGACCCGCCAACGGGTCGCCGAGCTGCCCGACGGCGTCTGGCACAGCGAGGACTACATCGACTTCGACCCCAACCGCGACGAGGGGCTCGTCCCGATCAAGGTCAAGCTCGAGATCAAGGGCGATCAGCTCCACTACGACCTGTCCGGATCGCACCCGGCCGTGGGGACGTTCCTGAACGCCGGCTTCGGCAGCGCGTTCTCCGGAGTCGTCGCCGGCACGAAGACCTTCTTCCCGGACGTGCCACTGAACTCCGGCTTCTACCGCGCGGTGGAAGTCGACCTCGGGCCCGTGGGCAGCGTCGTCAACGCACCGTGGCCGATCGCCGTCACAGGATTCTGCGCGGGCCCCTACGAGAAGATCATGAACGCGTGCTTCGAGATCTGGTCGGAGATCATGCCCGAGCGCGCGATGGCCTGCGCGTTCAACCTCGAATACCTGCTCGTCGGCGGGCGCGACGGCCGCAGCGCCGACCACCCGTTCTTCATGTGGTACGACTGGATGGTCGGCGGCTGGGGCGGCCGCAACGGCAAGGACGGCTCCAACGCCACGGCCCCGGTCTTCGGGGTCGGCCTCGCCGTCCAGCCGCTCGAAGGCCAGGAGCGCCTCTCGCCGGTCATCACGACCGGCCACCAGATCGTCACCGACTCGGGTGGCCCGGGCCTCCATCGCGGCGGTTGCGGCGTCGAGAAGGGCGGCACCCTGAGCGAGTGCGAGCGCACCGTCATGTCCTACTGCTGCGACCGCGCCCGCTCGATCACGTGGGGCATCAACGGCGGCCTTCCGTCCATCCCGCACGGGGTCTGGCTCAACAAGGACCGCGACGACGCGCGCTTCCTCGGCGCGGTCTTCTCCAATGTCTCCGTCAGCAAGGGCGACACGTTCACACGCCCGTCGGCCGGTGGCGGCGGCTTCGGCGACCCGCTCGAGCGCGATCCCGCGTCGGTCCGCGAGGACGTGATCGACGGGTACGTGTCCGTCGAGCGCGCGGTCAAGGACTACGGGGTCGTCGTCCATGAGACCGACGCCGAGCTCGGGCTCCACGAGGTGGACACCGCGGCCACCAAGCGAGAGCGCGACCGCATCCGCGGCGAGCGCCTCGGCTGGCTGGAGGCCGACGCGGAGGACGTCGCGCGCCGCTACCGCGAGGGCGAGCTCGACACGCTCGACCTCGTGCGCCAGTACGCGGTCATCGTCGACTGGGGGACGGGCGAGCTGTTCCCGCACACGACCGAGCAGTTCCGGGCGATGGTGCGCCGGCGGGCCGCGTCGCACTGGGCACCGGTCGGCGCCGGCGTCGCCTAGAAGCGCGGACAGTCAGATGGACGTCTGTGAGGCTTCGGCCCGAGAGCTGCGGGCGGCGCTGGCCGCCCGCGAGCTGTCGGCCGTCGAGGCGCTCGAGGCGGTGCTCGAGCGCGCCGACCGCCTGTCCGGCCCGCTCAACCCGTTCGCGGTCCGGCTCGACGAGCGCGCGCTGGCCGCGGCCGCCGACGCCGACGCCGCGCTCGCGCGCGGGGCCGGCGGGCCGCTGTGCGGCGTCCCGGTCACCATCAAGGACTCGCACCATCTCGCCGGCGTCACCGCCGCCTCCGGGTCGCGCGCGCTGCAGGACTTCGTTCCGGCCGAGACTTCGGCGGCGGTCGAGCGGCTCGAGACGGCGGGCGCGGTCATCTTCGCCAAGACGACGACACCGGAGTTCTGCTACTCCGGGATCACCGAGTCGCCGGTCAACGGGCGAACCAGCAACCCGTGGGACCTGGGCCGCACGCCGGGCGGGTCCTCCGGCGGCGCCGGTGCGGCAGTCGCGGCCGGGCTGGGACCGCTCGCGCTCGGCGGCGACGGCGGCGGATCGATCCGCATTCCGGCGGCGTTCTGCGGCATCGTCGGGTTCAAGCCGACGTTCGGGCTGGTACCGCGCGAGCCGTGCTCGGCCGGCTGGAAGACGCTCGTCTCCTACGGCCCGCTCACACGCTCGGTCGACGACGCGCGGCTCGCGCTCGGGACGCTCGCCGGATGGCATCCGCGTGACCGGCACAGCCTCGCCGTCGACCATCTCGGCACGCCCGCCGCCGATCCGGCCACCCTGCGCGTGATCGCATCCGAGGACCTGGGCTTCGCGCCGGTCGACGACGACGTGCGTCGAGCCTTCCGAACGGCGGTCGAGCTGCTCGGGCGCGCGGGCGCGCGGGTCGTTGAAGACACGCCCGGCCTGGACTCGTCAGTGATCGCTTGGTCGACGATCGCCACGGCCGAGGCACGCTACTCGGAGGCATCGCAATACGAGCACCAGCGGGGCCTGCTCGGAGACGCGGCGGCCGAGTTCATCGGGCACGGCGGCCGGGTGACGCGGGAGGAGTACGTGAGCGCGCAGATGGCACGGGAGGCGATCCATCGCGCGTATGCGCGACTCTTCGAGCGATCGGGGACGTCGGTCCTGCTGACTCCGACGCTCGGCCTCGAGGCCTTTCCGCACGGGTCGGCACACCCGGCGGAGATCGGCGGCATGGCCATCGAGCCACCGTGGCTGGACTGGTGCGGCCTGCTCTATGACGCGAACCTCGCCGGCCTGCCGGCGTGCGCCGTGCCGATCGGGCTCGGCGACGATGGGCTGCCGGTGTCCATGCAGGTGCTCGGGCCGCGCGGCAGCGACGGCGCCGTGCTGGCGGCCGCCGAGGCCGTCGAGCGGCTCGTCGATTTCAGCGCCCGACCGGTCGCGCACCCAACCACCAATTCGAGGAGCTGAGGACATGTCGAACATCCCCGACACGCCGGCCGGCGCGGCGCCGGACAGCACCCTGCGCGGGATCGCCGAGGTGCGGCAATTCTTCCGGACGAACCTGACGCCGATCTACTTCATCTCCCCGACGGCGTTCAATCTGCTCGGGATCGACCGCTGGGTGCGCAACCTGTTCTACGTCACGTACTTCGACTCCTTCGAGGGCAGTCACCCCCGCGTCGTCGTGCCCAGCGACCGTAGCCGCCAGGATTTCGACTCGATCGAGGACGTCTGCAACCACTTGCTTCGCGACCGCGAGATCCTCGACTGGATGGCCGCACGCGGCCCCGGCGGCAAGGCCGCCTTCGTCATGTTCGATGAGGAAACGGAGGCGCTGGCACGCAAGGCGGGACTCGAGGTGATCCATCCCCCGTCAGAGCTGCGGGCGCGGCTCGACTCGAAGATCGTGACGACGCAGATCGGCAACGAGGCTGGCGTGCCGAGCGTGCCCAACGTGATCGGCCGCGCCTCATCGTATGAGGAGCTGAGCGCGATCGCTTCAGCCGCCGCGCTGGGCGACGACCTCGTGGTCCAGACGCCGTACGGCGATTCCGGCAAGACCACGTTCTTCATCCGGGGCGAGCGCGACTGGGACCGGCACGCCGAGAAGCTGGTCGGCAGCGAGCTGAAGATCATGAAGCGAATCAACAACTACGAGGTCTGCCTCGAAGCATCGCTGACGAGTTCCGGGACCGTCGTCGGCCCCTTCATGACGAGCCTGATCGGCTACCCCGAGCTGACCCCGTACAAGGGCGGCTGGTGTGGCAACGACATCTTCCCCGACGCGCTTCCCGCGGCCCAGCGCAACCGTGCCCGCGACCTGACCGAGAAGCTCGGCGCCCGCCTGGCTCAGGAGGGATACCGCGGCTTCTTCGAGGTCGACTTCCTCGCCGACCGCGACACCGGGGAGCTGTACCTGGGAGAGCTCAACCCGCGGATCAGTGGTGCCAGCTCGATGACCAACGTGACCGCCGGCGCCTACGCCGACATGCCGCTGTTCCTGTTTCACCTCCTCGACTACATGGAGGTCCCCTACGAGATCGACGTCGGCGAGATCAACCGGCGGTGGGCGCGGAGCGCCGGCGAAGACGTCTGGAGCCAGCTCATCATCAAGGAGACGCATCCCGAGGCCGAGTTGCTCACCTCCGCGCCGAAGACCGGCGTCTGGAAGCTCGATGACCGCGGGCGCGTCTCGTTCGCGCGCTGGGCCAACGACTGGCACAACCTGATCGACGAGACGGAGGCCTTCTACCTCAGTGTCGCCGCGCGCGGCGAATACCGGTTCAAGGGCGCGGATCTCGGGATCCTCGTCACGCGCGGGCGGATGCAGACCGACGACAACCAGCTCACCGAGCGCTGCCGACAGTGGATCGACGGCATCAAGTCACAGTTCGCCGGCACCCCGGTCGCCCCCGACGAAGCGGAGCTGCGCACCGCGCCGGTCGCATTGAAGGGGTCGTGACGACGGGCGCGATACAGCGTGCTGCAGGCGCGTCGTCCCCAGCTCCGATCACGCCCGTCGAAGACGGAGAGATCGTGCGACGATGGGTCGCTCGCAGCGAAGCCGCCCAATGATGCGACGAGGTTGCGCGAGCAGTCGCCTGTCGACCCCGCTGAGCCTCACCCGCCGCCTGTCGCCGGATGCGCCAGTGCGTCGGGCAGGGTTCGCGCTCGCGCGCTGATCCTCCCGACCGCGCGGGCCGCGCGCTGGTCGTGGTCGAGTTCGGGCCACTCGTCGAGCGCTTCGCGCGTGCGCGCGACCCAGTCGAGCATCCCGGTGGCGTGCGTGGTCAGGTAGTCGAAGACGAACGCGCGCACGTGCACCTGGTCCTGGAAGGGCGCTGTTCCCGCGGAGTACTCGCCGGCGACCGTTCGCCCGACGGCGAGGATGTCGTAGGCGTCCTGCTCGACGCGATCGAGCGCGCGATGGATGCCGTCGGCGGGCCCGATGGGCGGGGTGCAGGATTGCGGTCATCAGCCGTCCGCCGCGGCACCGGCGAGCTGCGCGAGGTAGCCGGTCCAGCCCGTGTCGTGGCCGGCGAGCGCGGGGTGCGGCAGGCCTGTGTGCACGAGGCGCAGCAGCGTGCCCTCGGGCACCGGCGTGAGCGTGACGGCGACCGTGCTGCTGCCGGGCGGGACGGCCGCCCCGCCGTCGAAGCCCCAGGTGAACTCGACGCGCCGGGGCGGATCGACGACGACGTATTCGCCGACCACGGTCGCGGTGTCGTGCACGACGCAGCGGTAGACGCCGCCGGGACGCGGGTCGAGCGTCGCCTCACGGCCCATCCAGCGTGTGTAGAGCTCGGCGTCGGTGAAGAACGCGAAGACGAGCTCGGGCGGCGCGGCGATCACCATCTCGTGCTCGATCCGATCCCCGGCGATCGTCATGCCGGGAGCCTTGCATGCCGGGCACCGCCGGCGATCGTCATCCCGCGGGCCTCGCACGGTAGGCGGCCTCGGCCTCGGCCCTGTCCTTGAGGCGCTCCAGGCCGGTCGCCCAGAAGCGGTCGACAAACTGCTTGAGCCCGGCGAGCGCGGCGCTGTCGGCGCGGTACAGCCGCCGCGTTCCGGAGCGCCGCTCGGCGACCAGCCCGGCCTCCCTGAGTACCGCCAGGTGTTGCGAGATCGCCGGTCGCGTGACGTCGAAGTGCGCGGCGATCTCGCCCGCGGCCAGCTCGCGGTCACGCACGAGTTCGAGGATCTGGCGCCGCCGGGGCGCTGCCAGTGCTCGCAGCTGTGCGTCCATAGCTGTTATGTTAGCATTTTGCTAACGTAAGCAATTGCTAACGAAAGGTGATGACATGGCCAGAATCGTCTTCGAGCTCGACATCGAGGCGCCGCCGGAGCGCATCGTCGAGGCGCTCAACAGCGAGCGCGCCATCGCCGGATGGTGGACACGCGACGTGACGTTCGCCGGCGGCGCCGGCTCAACGATGACGCTCGGCTTCCCGGTCGCGCCGAAGCCGTTCGAGCTGCGCGTCGACGAGGTCAGCGAGCAGCGCGTGCGATGGGCCTCTGTTGGCGACTTCCCGCCGCACTGGGTTGGCACCGAGGTCGTCTGGACGTTGCGCCCGAGCGGAAACGGCGGCGGCACGAGCGTGCACTTCGCGCATGACGGCTGGGCCTCCGACGAGGGACCGCTGCCAAGCGCCGCGATGACCTGGGGCATCCTCATGAGCAGTCTCAAGGGATACGTCGAGACCGGCAGGGGAACGCCGCTGTTCGCTGACGTCCGTGCAGGAGACCTTCCGTGACAACGCCAGGTGGCGGAAGGCGCTGCCCCGGCGCTACGACTGGGACGTCTGCGCGCTGCACCCGACGAGTTGACGGAGGGCGACGGTCCGAGCTTCGCAGTCACTTCGCCGCCGCGATGGCGGTCGGGTAGGACGCCGGCACTCCGCCGGATTCGGGCGAGAGCGATCGCATCGCCCACGTCCTGCCCTGGCGCCCGAGGAGGACTGAAGTGCGTCCGCGCCCCCGGGGCGCGATGATGCGTCGGTGGCGCGAATCTATGTCACCGGGCACCGGAATCCGGACACGGACTCGATCGCATCGGCGGTCGGCTATGCGGAGCTCAAGGGGCGGCTCGACCCGGCGAACGAGTACGTGCCGGTCCGCCTCGGCGAGCTCAATGCGCAGACGCAATGGGTGCTCGAGCGAAGCGGCGCGCAGAAGCCAGACATGCTGCCGCATGTCCTGCTGCGCGTGGGCGATGTGATGCGCGACCAGTTCCCCCTGGCGACGCACGGCGATGCGGTGCGGGAGGTGGGCCTGATCATGGCCCGCGACGAGGTCGACCTTGTCCCTGTCGTCGATGGTGAGGGGGCGTTGGTGGGCGTGATGACCGAGCGCGCGCTCGCGCGGCGCTACGTGCGCGAATCACGTGAGGCCTCCCGGCTCGACGCGCCCACGACCGTCGGCGCGATCACCGACGTGCTCGAAGGGCAACAGCTCGTGGGCGAGCCCGAGCGAGAGGTGACCGGGCGCGTGTGGGTGCTGGCGATGGCGACCACGTCGCTTCCGCTGGGCTTCACGGCGGGCGACGTGGTCGTGGTCGGCGACCGGCCGGACGCGCAGCGGATCGCGATCGAGGTCGGTGTCGCACTGCTCGTGACCAGCAACGGCACGGCGCCGGCCGAGGATGTGCTCGCGCTCGCGAGGGCGCGCGACCTGGCGGTGGCGACGTCCCCGCTTGACAGCTACGTGACGAGCCGGATGATCACCTTGTCAGCGCCGTGTCACGCCCTGATGGACACCGACCCGCTGGTCGTGCGGCCCGACGATCTGCTCGCCGACATCGCCGAGACCGTCAAGGACGTCGACTACCGGGCCGCCGTCGTCGTCGATGGCAGCCGCCGCCCTGTCGGCGTCGTCACCCGTTCGGATCTCGTCGGCCCTGAGCCCCGGCGCGTGCTGCTCGTCGATCACGCCGAGCAGGCGCAGAGCGTGGTGGGCGTCGAGCATGCCGAGATCGTCGAGATCCTCGATCATCACCACATCGGCTCGATCGAGACGCGCATCCCGGTTCGCGCGACGTTCGACCCGGTCGGCTCGACCGCCACGCTCGTGATCGAGCGGTTCCGGCAGAGCGGCATGGAGCCCAGCCATGCGGCCGCGACGCTCCTACTCGGCGCCGTGCTGTCGGACACGGTGATCCTGAACTCGCCGACCACGACCGACCGCGACCGGGCGGTGATCAGCTACCTGGAACAGGTCCTGGCGGTCGACGCGACGGACTTCGGGCGCGAGATGTTCGAGAACACCTCAGATCTCACGCGCGTGCCGGCCGAGGAGATCGTCAGGCGCGACGCGAAGGAGTACGACGCCGGCGGCCGGAAGCTCCGAATCGCGCAGGTCGAGACCGTGGGCAAGGGCCTGGACGAACGCCGCGACGAACTGCTACAGGCGCTCGATGCGGTGCGCGAGCAAGCGGGAGATGCGCTCGCCGCCCTGATGGTCACCGATATCGTGGCCAAGCGCACCGAGCTGTACGTGTCAGGCGACCGGGACCTCGTAGGACGCGCGTTTGGCAGCCACGTCGACGACGGCGTCATCGACCTGCCCGGAGTCATGAGCCGTAAGAAGCAAGTCGCACCGCCGCTCCTCGCCGCCCTCGCAGGCGACAACTGAGGCTGCCGGAGCCGCTCGATCGCTCCGTCGCAAACGACCGCAAAGGGCGGGAAGACACAGGGCGCCGCCAGACGCCGCGAAACCCCGGCCGTCGCCGGCCGCGAGGTCACCCGCAGCTCGCCGAGCATCGTCTGCGCGGCGTGCCGGGCAGGACCACACGATCCCTACATTTGGTCCTGGCACCGTGGTCACGCAGTCAACGACCACGACGGAAAGGAAGCACCAGCATGTTCACGAAGCTCAGAGACCACCGCGCGATCGCGGCGCGCATCGCCGCGGCGCTCACCGCGCTTGGCGGGGGAGGCATCGCCGCCGCCCAGAACGGCGGCTCCACGACGAGTGCGCCGGCGGCGAAGTCACAGCCCGCATCGCCCGCCACCGAGCAGTCCGCGGCCGCGGACACCGACAACGTCCAGGACGAGAACGGCAAGGACGACGCCACCGAGCGGTCCGCGGGCGCGGAGAAGCCCGACGCCGAGGAGAGCGGCTCGGAGGTCGCCAACGGCGACGGCCCGGGCGGACACGCCGATGAGCCCGCCAACCCCAACGCCGACCACCAGGCCCAGGGCGCCGAGTAGCGTCCTCGCACGACGCGCGGGCGCCCGGCCGGCGATCGGGGCGCATGCTTCACGCCGGCGCCGGCTGCACCACGCGAGCGTATGCGCGTACTGATCGTCGAGGACAAGATCAAGATGGCCAGCCTCCTTCGCCGCGCGCTGCGCGGCGAAGGACTGGCCGTCGATGTCGCGATCCGCGGCGAGGACGCGCTGTGGATGGCGGGCTCGACCCGCTACGAGGCGATCGTCCTCGACGTCATGCTGCCCGGCATCGACGGCCTGGAGACCTGCCGCCGCCTGCGGGCCGACGGCATCTGGACGCCCGTCCTGATGCTGACCGCCCGCGGCCAGCTCGCCGACCGCGTCGCCGGCCTGGACTGCGGAGCCGACGACTACCTCACCAAGCCGTTCGAGCTCGCCGAGCTCATGGCCCGCCTGCGCGCGCTGACACGACGCGAACCCATCGAGCGCCCGCCGATCCTGCAGACCGGCGACCTGCGCCTCGACCCAGCGACGCGCGAGGTCTCCCGCGCCGGTCAACCGATCGTGCTGCAGGCGAAGTCGTTCGCGCTGCTCCACACGCTCATGCGTCATCCGGGGATCGTCCTGTCCCGCTTCGAGCTGCTCGAAGCGGCATGGGAAGGGGACTACGAGAATCGCTCCAACGTCGTCGACCAGCACATCCGCATCCTGCGCGACCAGATCGACCGACCGTTCGGACGGCACAGCATCGAAACGGTGCGCGGCCGGGGGTACCGCCTCCGCGAGGACGCCGAGGTCCGCACATGAGAAGCATCCCCGTCCGCTGGCGGCTCACGCTCGCCTTCACCCTCGTCATGACCGCCGTGCTCGGCGTGACCGGCGCGTTCGTCCACGAGCGCCTCGCCGCGAACCTCGACAGCTCGATCGCCGCCTCGCTGCGCGCGCGCATCGCGGACGTCACGGCGCTCGCACAGCAATCGGACACCGGCCTGCAGGAGGCACGCACCCTGCGACCCGGGCGCTCGGAGATCGGGTTCGCCCAGCTGATCGACGTCTCCGATCGTGTCCTCGATCGCACGCCTGGACTCTCGACGCAACCGCTTCTGGACGGCGCAGCCCTCGCCGCGGCTCGGCGGGGGGGAGTCGTCACCCGCGAGGTGGTGCTCGCCACTGACGAACCCGTGCGTGTCAGAGCCGCGCAGATCCGCGCTCAGGACCAGCGGCTCGTGGTCGTGGTCGGGCAGTCGCTCGAGGCCCGAAACCAGGCCGTCCGCGACCTCAGCGGCGTCCTGCTGATCGGAGGACCCGCCGCGCTGCTGCTCGCGGCACTCGCCGGTTACGCGCTCACCGCGGCGTCGCTGCGACCCGTCGAGGCGATGCGCCGCCATGCGGCCAACCTCACGGCAACCAACCTCGATGGACGGCTGCCGCCCGCCGGAGGCAACGACGAGCTCGGCCGGCTCGGCCGCACCCTCAACGACATGCTCGAGCGCATCCAAGCCGCCGTCACACGGGAGCGGACGTTCGTCTCCGACGCCAGCCACGAACTGCGCAGCCCCCTGGCGATGCTCAGGATCGAGCTCGAGCTGGTCGCCCGCGACCACCCCACGGGACCCGCCCTCGACCAAGCCGTCGCCTCCGCGATCGAAGAGGCCGAACGGCTGACACAGCTGACCGACGACCTGCTCATGCTCGCCCGCTCCGACGACAGCCAGATCGTGCTCGAGGTCGCGCGAGTCTCCGCAGCGCAAACGCTGGTCGCCGCGGCCGAACGAGCGCGCCGCCGACACCCGAGGATGGACGAGACCATCACGGTCGATCCCGGTCAGGTCTCCACGATCGCCGCCGACCCGTCACGCCTCGCCCAGGCGCTCGACAACATGCTCGACAACGCGGTCAGCCACGCCTCGACGCACGTCGTTCTCGCGGCGCGCGACGGGGGTGACCACGCCGAGTTGCACGTCATCGACGACGGCCCCGGCTTCCCGCCCGCGTTCCTGCCTCATGCCTGGAACCGCTTCACGCGCGCCGACGCCGCGCATACCGAGAACGGCACCGGACTGGGACTCGCGATCGTCATGGCCACCGCCGAGCTCCACGGCGGCCGCGCCTACGCCGAGAACCTGGAGGGCGGCGGTGCGGACGTCTGGATCACGCTGCCCGAGCCGCCCGCTCGACGAGTCGACTGAACGTGACGAGGATCGCGCTGATCGCGATCGGTGACCCTGCAGGAGCGAGCTCGCGTGAATGCCCGAGGCGCACGATCGGGACTGCGATCGCGACCGAGCCGTCCTGCGCGTTGAGCCGACGGAGTGGGCCGGACGCGGTCATGCCGTGCCCCCGAGCGCCTCGCGGCGACGGTCGAACTCCTGCGCGTCGATGTCGCCGCGCGCGTAGCGGGTCTGCAACGTCTCGAGCGGCGTCGTGGCCGCTTGATGGCGCCACGGGCGCCACGCCGCGAGCGCGCCGATTGCGAGCGCGATCAGCAGACCCATGAGGATCACCATCACGGTGCCGGCGCCGCTCCAGCCACGGCTGCCGCCGGCGGTCGGGGAGCCGTAGCCGAAGCCCATCATCCCGCTCGTCCCGCTCGGCCCGCGGGCGCCGGAGCCCATCATTCCCGAGGAGCCGGTCCCGCTGTAGGTGGAGCCCATCATGCCCGCGCCCATCATCCCCATCATCGCCCCGAACGCGGCGGGCGTGCGGCCGGTGGCGCAGCCCGCGAAGCGCTGGCCCATGTAGACGTGGGCCTGGGTCTCGCCGCCGCTGCCCATCGTCGCCACCATCTGGCGGTTCATCGCGTCATGGGTGGCGGACGACCCCAGCATCCTCTCCATCACGTACTCGCCGACGTGGTCGAAGTCACCTGACGCGAGCGAGCGGCAGTTGGCCTTCCCGGCCTGGACGCTGGCCAGCACCTGCGCGCCCTGCTGCGCCTCGGTCGCGCCGAACGCAGGCACCGCCATCAGCGCAGAGAGCGAGAGGACCGCCGCAAGCACGGTCGCCGAGCGCCTCCTGCGAGCCCGTCGCACACCCGCCGCCGAGCTCAGCGCATTCCGCGGGCGTGATGTCGTCGTCGTGGACATGGCGATGCTCCAACTTAGGCTCATCGTCAGCGCGTGACTTCAGGGCGCGACCGCGGCTCGACTCAGTAGAAACCACGCAGCCACTGCGGCGAAAGCGCCTCGATGCACCGCCACGCGTGAGCGCCTTCACCCGGGCGATCTCATTCCGCACACGGGGTCTGCGTGCCGCGGCGTGCGGTCAGCCAGAACAGCGCTCCGAAGACGACGAGGCCGGCCACGTTCAGGACCAGCTTGTAGTCGAGTTGGATGGAGCTGAAGATGTCCCCGCGGCTGGGGCGAGCGCCGTGCGGGATGAGGCCGGCGCCGCTGAACAGCGCGTCGATGATGAGCGCGGCGAGGACCATCGTCACGAACATCAGCGCGGTGATGCGAAGCGCGAAGGCCGTCCCGTAGTACTTGCGGTAGACGGCCGGGATGGGCAGCACGATCAGATCGGCGAAGATGAAAGCCATCACGCCGGCGAAGGAGAGGCCGCCGCTCCACAGCACGGCGGCGAGCGGCACGTTGCCGACCGAGCAGACGAAGCTCAACACGGCGATGACCGGCCCGATGAAGGCGCCCCACACGGCCTGGACGAGCGTGGAGGAGTCCCTGAGGAAGAGGCAGTTGAAGAAGTCGTCCCCGAGCTGGGCGACGAACCCGGCGAGCAGGAATCCGATCGTGATGGGCGTGCTCGAGTGCCTCCGCTTCCAGTTGCCGCGAGACGAAGGCCCGCAGACCCACCGCCATCAGAGCGATCATCAGGATGCCGCCGACGTATTCGGCGAGCGCGAACGGCCAGCCGATGAGCACCCAGAGCACCAGTCCGAGCTCCCAGACCAGGTTCGTGGAGGCGAACTGGAACGCGAGCGCCGACGCGGCCGATGCGCCCTAGCCGCGCGCGGGCGCCGGGCTGGGTGATCCGGCAGGGGCCATCGACAGAGTCTAGCTAACCCCCGGGGGGTATCCGGCAACAGTTCACCGAGCCCTGGCCCTCAGCGACGCGTCAGCCGGCGAGCCCAGACGTCACTCAGCTTGCTCTCAGGAATGCCGCAGGGGGGTCACAGGGAGCGGACCTAGGTTGCAGGACATGTCCAAGTCAGCCTCCCCCAAGCCACTCCCTCCGAACGTCCAGGAACGCCTGCGGGCGCGTGCCCGCCGCGTCACCCTCCTGCGGCGGCGCATCGCCGCCGCCGCGGCCGTCACCTTCGCGCTGGCCTTCGGCGCCGTCGCGTCGTCAGGGTCGCTCGGCCAGGCCGGCACCGCGACCCAGCTCGCTTCTACCACCACGCAGACCACGACCGCCGCGAAGTCGTCCACCGCGACCGCCGCGCCGTCGACGTCGTCCTCGACGTCCGCGGGCTCGACCACGCCGGTGACCACCCAGCAGTCCTGACGCGCAATGCTCGCCGCCGCGATCAGCCCGCACCTGTACTGGTTCATCAGCCGCGCCGCCGGCACGGCCGCGCTGCTGCTCTCGAGCGTCGCCGTCGGCGTGGGCCTGATGATGGGCGGCCGCCTCATCAAGCGCGGCCCCGACCTGCGCGTCGTGCACGAGGCGCTGTCGCTGGCGACGATCGTCGCGCTGCTGGTGCACGCCGTCTCGCTGCTCGGTGACAACTTCCTGAAGTTGAGCGTGATCGACATCAGCCTCCCCTTCTCAAGCTCCTACAAGGAACCGTGGATGGGCATCGGCATCGTGTCCGGGTGGGCGCTGATCGCGCTCGGCCTCTCCTATTACGCGCGTGCGCGGATCGGCGTCAACCGCTGGCGCACGCTGCACCGCTTCACCGCCCTGGCCTGGATCGGCGGGCTCGTGCATTCGCTCGGCGAGGGCACCGACGCCGGTCAGACATGGTTCCTCGCCGCCACGGCGATCGTGACGGCTCCCGCGCTCCTCCTGCTGATCGTGCGCATGTCCAAGCCGCCTGCCGACGCCGCCCCTGCGCGGGTGACGCGATGAGCGCCGGCACGCTGATCGTGGGCGGCGGCCTCGCCGCCCAGCGCTGCGCCGAGACGCTGCGCCGCTGCGGCGAGGAGGGGGCGATCCGGATGGTGTGCGCGGAACCGCACCTCCCCTACGACCGCCCGCCACTCTCGAAGGCGGTCCTGGCGGACCCCGAGGCCGACGCGACGCTCGCGTTCCGCGACGCCGGCTGGTACGCGGACCACCACGTCGAGCTCGTGCGCGGCGTCGCGGCGACCGGGCTCGACCCGGTGGCCCGCGCCGTCTCGCTCGGCGACGGCAGGCGGGTCGGGTACGAGCGGCTGCTCGTGGCGACCGGCAGCCGTCCGCGCCGCCTGGCGGCGCTCGAGCGCTTCGCCAACGTCTCCACGCTGCGGACGCTCGACGACGCGGAGCGGCTGCGCGACGTGCTGACCGCCGGCGGCCGCCTCGTGGTCGTCGGCGCCGGGTTCATCGGCCAGGAGGTCGCGGCCGCCGCGGCCAAGGCGGGCATGCGCGTGACCATCATCGAGGCCGCCGCCGCGCCCCTGGACGCGCTCCTCGGCAGCGCGATCGGCGCCTGGTTCACCCGCCTCCACGAGGCCCGCGGCGTCGTGGTGCTCGCGAACGCGCGGATCGTCGCGGCCCAGGGAACGGACCGGGTCGAGGCGCTCGCCCTCGCCGACGGGCGCAGCGTCGGATGCGACCACGTCGTGGTCGGCGTCGGCGTCGAGCCCGACGTGGCGTGGATGGGCGGCGAGCATGCCGGCGGCGTGCGCGCCGACGTCCATGGCACCACCGCTCTGCCCGGCGTCTTCGCCGCCGGCGACGCCGCGGCCACCTACGAGCCCGCCCTCGGGCGCCATGTCGCCGGCGGCCACTGGGAGTCCGCGGCCCGCCAGGGCGCGGCCGTGGCTCGCAACATGCTGGGCCTCGCGCCGCGAGCCGCCGCCCCCGCGAGCTTCTGGACCGACCTCTACGACACCCGCGTGCAGTACCTCGGCCACGCCGCGCTCGCCGACGCGACGACGCTCGACGGAGATCCCGCCGAGCGCGACTTCGCCGTGACCTTCACGCGGTCGGGACGACCGGTCGCCGTCCTGCTCGTCGGCCGGCCCGCCGCCCTGCCCGCCGCCCGCGCCACGCTCGCAGCCTGACTCCCGAAAGGAACACCATGACCTACACGATCAGCATCGACACCATCGCCTGCGCCGCCCACGGCGACTGCGAGGACATCGCACCCGAGATCTTCAGCGTCGACGACGTCGCGCTCGTCGTCGGCACCGGCCCGGACGAGCTCGCGCTCGCCGCCGCGCAGGTGTGCCCCTCGGTGGCGATCACCCTCACCGACGAGACGGGCGCACAGATCTTCCCGTGATCCAGATGGCGTCCGGGCATGACCCCGCCCTGGCAACGGCTGACAAGCGCTCGAGGACGAGCGCGACGGCCTCGGCGTCCTCGCTCGCAGCGGCGTCCACGCCGGCTCCCATCACGACGAAGCAGTCATGACGGCGGCGGAGGAGGCTGTGGAGAGCTTCGCGTGCTTCGGTTCAACCTGCACCGTGCTGGTGGGCGACGACGGCCCGGACGGCGCCGCCGCCGCCGTCCAAGCTGCCCGCGTCCGCCTCCTGGGGTGGCATGACCGGTTCTCGCGCTTCGAACCGACGAGCGAGCTGTCACGTCTGAACGCCGATCCGCGTGGGGAGGTGCCGGTGAGCCCCGTCATGGCCGAGCTGATCCTGGCGGTCACCATGGCCGCGCGCGAGACCGCCGGGCTCGTCGACGCGACGCTCGTCGACGAGATCGAATCCACCGGCTACGGGGGCGAGCTCGGCCCCTCGCTGCCGCTCGCGCTCCTGCTGCGGCTCGCGCCCGCACGACGACCCGCCGGCCCACGCCCCGGTGCGCGCTGGGACGCGATCTCGCTCGTCGCGGAGGGGACGCACATGCGGCGCCCGCCAGGTCTGCGGATCGACAGCGGCGGTCTCGCCAAAGGACTGTTCGCCGACCTCCTCGCCGAGGACCTGCGCGGTCACCGCAGCTTTGCGGTCGACTGCGCCGGAGACCTGCGGATCGGCGGGAGCGTCGGACTGCCACGCGCCGTCCAGGTCGCCAACCCGATCGACGGGCGCATGCTCCACACCTTCGACCTCACGACGGGAGGCATCGCGACCAGCGGTATCAGCCGACGGAGCTGGCTCGGAAGCGACGGGCGACCCGCCCACCACGTCCTCGACCCCGCAACCGGCCGCGCGGCATTCACCGGCATCATCCAGGCCACCGCGATCGCGCCCACCGCCCTCGAGGCAGAGTGGCGCGCGAAGGCCGCTTTGCTCACCGGTCCCGACGGCGCAGAGCAGTGGCTCGCGCACGGTGGGGCACTCGTCTTCGAGGACAGCGCCCACCGGACGATCGAGCCGGGGCGCGGCCAGCGCACACCGCGGCGATAGACGCGAGCCGCGCCGGGCGGAAGCCCGGCGCGGCGGCAATGGTCAGGGCCTGTAGGGCCAGGCGAACGTGCTCCAGTTGGCGAACGTCGTCCTGGCGTTGTCGCCGATGAACTCGGTCGCCGACCAGATGTCGCCGGTCGGCAAGGCGAACGAGGCGCTGTAGTCGCCCCAGCGGCAGCTCGGCCCGAAGCCCTCCTGCTCGTAGCAGGTGAAGCCGTCCTCGGGTTTGAAGCCGTTGCGGACGATCTGCACTCCGGTCGTCAGCCCCTGCCGGTTGATGCCGGTCTGGGCGGCGGACGGGTGATACCGGTCCCCCATCAGGCTGTAGGCGATCACGCCCTGCCCCGCGTCGTTGACGCCGATCGACGGGAAGCTCACGAACGACGTGCGGTCGCGGCCGGCGACGTAGCCCTGCTCGCGGACGTTGGCCTGCACGCCGCTCGACGAGATGCTCGGGACGACCGAGAACCAGGCGATGCCGTCGCGCGGTCCGGGATTGGCGATCGTGTTGACGCCGCCCCACAGCCGGCCGCCCGCGAAGACGACCTGGTTCATGCGCGCGTCGTTGGACTCCACGCTTGGTACCGGCTCGCCGTCCGACTCGCCGAGCGGGCGCGTCCCCGGCTTCTGCCGTTGCGGGACCGGCTGGCCGTAGACCTCGCTGTTGACCGTGCGGTCGAAGAGCCTGAGGTCCGGATGCGCGGATCGCAGGGTCCGGGTGTGGCTGAGCGCCCAGACGTGGATGGTGTTCTCGAGCGAATCCGGATCGACGTGGCAGTCGGGCGGCTCGCAATCCTGGGCGGACATGAAGTACTCGGTCCCGGACTGTTCCGTCTCGTAGCGGCCGCTCGGCGACGTCGCGGGCTGCACCGTGCCGGTGAACTGCGTGCCGGTCTCGAAGTGCACGACCCTGGGCGTGCCCCCGGACGCCAGCGCGAGCTTGTCGATGGCATAGATCTGCGCGCCGAAGAAGCCGGGCGAACCCGCCGGCGGGGCGAGGTCGTACTCGGCCGTGGAGACGTACAGGCCGTTGGCATCGGCACCGAGCAGCGGCTGGTCACCGATGCACAGCGTGCAGCCGGCGTGCGATGCGTCGATCGCGTAGACGCCGTAGGGCCCGAACGGATCGCGCGTCTGGCTGACCGCGATGAGCGTATTGGCGCCGCCGGTCAGCGCACCGCTGTCGGGATCGACATCGGCCTCCAGCACCGTGTGGAACCAGCGGCCGGTGTCCGGGTCGAAGTAGCACTTCGGGTCGCTGAGAAACGGCCCGAACTCGCCGGTGCCGGAGTCGAACGCCGGCGGCACCCCGTAGAGCGCGTTCAGGCCGAGCGCGGGGGGCGTGTACTGGTTCTGCTGCGTGTCGAACAGTCCGATCGCGAGGTTGACCTCTTCCCAGAGGAAGGTCGTGGCGCCGAACTTCCCGCCGCAAAGACCCTGGTCCGGCGGCTCGACCTCGAAGCCTTGCGAGAACACGGTGTCGCGGATGTCCAGACCCTCGAACCCGCTCTGCACCTCGTTGGAAGTGATCCGCTGTCCGGCGACCGTCGGCGGCTGGAGCGTCGGGGCCGGCTTGCGTTGGGCGGCGTCCTCGCTGTTGCGCCGCTCCTCGAGCGCCGCGAACTGCTTGGCCGCGGGCAGGTTGCGCAGGGCCGGCCGATACTGCGCGTGCTTCGCTCCGGCAGCCGCCTCGCGGAGATTCACGGTGCGGAGCTTCTTGATGCCGGCGGCGGTCCCGGCTGCGTGCGCCGGGACGGCCACGGCGAGCGCCAGGGCGGCGGCGGCGCCGGTCACGAACGCCCCACATTTCACGGACTGAAACAACTTCCCTCCCCTGTGAGACTGGACTTGCGCGATCCGCTCCATCGGAGCCACACGATGATCGCCTGACCGCCAGGACGCTACGCGCGCGTGCCGGCCGCGTCAACGCCGCGCTCGGCAGGACCGAGTCGCACCACACGAGTCGGGGAGGGCCGGCGGACTGCGGCCCACCCCCGGTCGTGGTCATCGGCTCAGGGCAGCGGAAGCGCCAGCCCCCGCGTGTAGACGTTCTGGTCGTTGGCCACGGCCGCCTGGTCAGCTCCGGCCGTGCACACGCTCGGCGGCTGCGTCACCTTCCCGGCCGAGTCCCGGCACACGAACAGATCCGGGTCGCGCGTGTCCATCCAGAACGGGTGGGCGACGTCGCTTCCAGCGCTCAGTCCGCTGTAGTCGCCGAAGAACGTGCCCTCGAACTGCGTCGGAGGCGGCATCGACGACGTGGTGACCCGCGTGGTGGCGAAGTCCGTGGTGTTGCGCGATCCGGACAGGCTGATGTCCGAGAACCCGGTCGTCTCGTCGTCGCCGTAGCCGCGGTCGTAGTAGGAGACCGCGAGCCGGCCGCTGGGATTGATCGCGGCCCACTGCCAGAACTGATCCGCGCGGTCCGCGCCACCGGTCTTCGTCGCCGGCAGCGAGCGCACGTTCGTCGTGCCGCCGGTGAACGTCGCGCCGCCGTTGGTCGATCGGCTGATCACGATGTCGTTGTTGCACGCTCCGGGCGTCTTGACACCGTCGTAGAGCGCCTGGAACGTGTCAGGGTTGTAGCCCTGCGGCACGCAGCCGTTGCTCTCCTTCGAGTGACGATTGATGTAGGACGCGACCGTCACGACGACCCGGCTCGCGTGCCTGGGGTCGACGGCTCCCACCGGGTAGTTCGAGGCTCGGAAGATCGAGTTGCTCGTCTCGCCCTTCTCCGGCACGCAGGCGCGACCCGGATCATCATTCTGGTAGGTCAGGCAATCGGGCAGCTCGTAAAAGTCCGACACCTTCCGCGGCGCCGAGAAGCTGTTGCCGCCGTCGGTCGACTTGGCGAGCAGGATCTGCGCCTTGTTGTCGATCGCGGCGCCCGCGCGGAGGCCGTCGCCTCCGCCCTGATCGTCGCCCTCGCCCGGCCTCACGCCGGTCACGTTGTAGTTGGCCCACACGACGTACAGTGCGCCGTCGGGTCCGGTGAACGGCTGAGAGAACTGGTTCGTGTTGCAGCGCCCCTTGGGGGTCGGGACCCCGATGGGGTTCGAGCACAGCGCGCTGTCACGGCTCACGAGCTTCGGCGTGGAGAAGTGCTCGCCGTAGTCGCGCGAGTACGCCCCGAAGAGGTAGCTCGTGCCATCGGCGTCGAACAGCGTCCACGTGACGTAGATGCGGTCCTGGAACGGGCTGCCCTTCGTCGTGTCGATGGTCATGAGCTGCTTGTCGAGCAGCACCTCGCCGTTCCCGGCCACATCGTTGAACTCGACGACCGGCCGGGCGGGGAAGTTCCACGACGCACCGCGCGACTGGGTCGAGCGGAACACGTAGAACGCGCTCGACAGATCAGGGTTGTTCGAAGTACCGGCCCCGCGCATGAACATCTGGCACGACAGATACGCGTTGCCCTTGGTGTCCCAGGCCACCGACGTGTCGCCGCCGGCGTGCCAGTACTGGCGGGCGACCCCACCGAACGCGTCCCCGCGCGTGAAGCCCATCGGCGGCGTCGAGTCCGTCCACGTCCCGCCGCTGTCGCCGGAGTACCCGCTGTAGCAGTTGCCGTCCCCGCGCCGGTAGTCGTTCTGCGACGACACGAGGTGCGCCGGGTCGTTCGGGTCCTGCGCGATCGACGTCTCGTTCTGGGCCTGCCCACGCCCCTGCAGATCCGGATCGGTGAGGTTCAGGCAATTCTGGTTCACGCGCACGTTCGCACCGCGATTCGCCGGGCACCCGGTCTCAGTCGTGCTCCCCGCGGCGGCCGCGGACAACCGGCGCATCCCGCGGAGTCGCGCGGCCGGCCCGGTGGCGGCGCGCTTATCGAGCGCCCGCGAAGCGAAGCCCGACATCAGCTTCTGCTGCAACGGCGTGAGGTGACCGCCAGACACGGCCGAGGCGGTGGTCCCCCCGCCTCCGCCCGCCCAGGCCACCGCGGCGAGCACCCCCGCCACCACGAACAGGAATACAGCGGCAAGCCGGCGCATAGGCCTCTCCTCCATCGACGACGATCCGGCCCCCCCGGCCGGACGGGCGCGGAACATTACGCCTCCTCCGATCACAGGGACAAGCCCGGCGAGAGCAAGCTACGCCGGCGCGGCCGGAGCGCAGCGGCTGAGTGTGCGTTGTGTGCGCTCAGTGCACGGAATCGGCCCCGGCGCGCGTGGCCGGGAGGACCGCGCGCAGCGCGTCGAGCTGGCGGTGCAGCCCTCCGCAGACCATGTCGCACAGCTCGAACACCGTCGAGTCGGCGATCTCGTAGGAGACGAAGTTGCCCCGCTTGGCGCGCCGCACCATCCCCGCCCGGTGGAGCACCTGCAGGTGCTTGGACGCATTCTGCTGGGACGCGCCGGTGATCTCCGTCAGCTCCTGCACGGTCGCGGGGCCGTCGCGGAGCTGGTCGAGCAGCCTGATACGCAGGGGCTCGCCAAGGACGCGGAAGCGCTGGGCGATGACCTCGATGAGCGGATCGGGGAGCGGATGGTCCACGCGATGAACTCTACAACCGTGCCGGCGTGCCGATCGAGGGGCCGCCGTCAGCCCACGGCTCGATCGGCCGCCTCAGGCACGGTGGCCGTCGGCCGGCCCCCAGACAGCCTCCGGGTCCCAGTCCACGTGGCGGGCGAGGTCGTCGGGCCCGGGCAGCGAGCCGGAGGCCAGCCGTTCCCTGGCGGCCGCGGTCCGCTCGTCCTGCGGCAGCGCGTAGGCGTCCAAGACGGGCTTGACGGGGCGGAAGAGCCAGATCGGCCGACGCAGCTCGCCGGCGGCCGGGCGGGCCAGCGCCAGCCACTTGCGGTAGACCGCGCGCGACTTCTCGAAGTCCACGACGACGTCGGCGTAGCGGTCGTCGTGGCGGGCCGGCGTCACGCGAACCTTCTGGTGCCAGCAGTGCATGCCGCTGATCGGGTCGGGGTGCACCGGGAAGGTCATGTTCTGGTGGACGCCGGCGTCGCTCCACCACACGCGGCTCGAGCTCGGATCCTCCGACGTCCACGGCTCCACGCCGTGGATCTGACGGAAGCGCACGCCCTCGGGGGTCTCGGTCATGTCCACCAGCGCCGACGACCAGCGCTCCATCCCCTGGTCCTCGCGCAGGCGCCAGCGGCCCATGTGATGGGAGGCGGCGAGCACCCCGGGACGGATTCCCTCGGTGACCAGCGCCTTGATCACGAACCAGCCGATCTCGGTCTCCACGCGCGCGAGCGCCCCGTCGGCGAGGCCGATGCGCTCGGCGTCGTCGGGGCAGACGAGCAGCGGATGGGTGTGCGAGAGCTCGTTGAGGTACTTCGCGTTCCCCGAGCGCGAGTGGATCAGCGTCGGCAGCCGGTAGGTCGGCAGCAGCAGATACTCGCCGCGTGAATGGTCGATCAGCGAGTGGTGCACGTGGCTGCGGGCGTAGGCCGGCACCGCGTGCTCCGGCCAGCCCCACTCGACCAGCTCGGGCTGGAAGAGCTCGAGCTTGCGCGAGGGCGTGTTGAAGCCGCGGCGCGGCACCCCGTCGACCTGCGCGGCGACGGTGTCCGGGCGGCCCGTGAGCGGCAGATGGCCCGGATCGAAGGAGCGCTTGGTGACCGTCTCCTCATCGCCCCGCACCTCGGTGTCCTCCAGGTCGGAGACCTCGGCCTCGTGCTGGCCGTCGGCGTCGGCCTCGAGCTCGAAGGCGCCGTAGCGGCGCATGTACTCCAGCGGCGCGAGGCCCTCCGCCTCCGCCGCCTCGGGCAGGCCGGGCACGGAGTTCTCGAACATCCAGCGGTAGTACTCCTCGAGGCGGATCTTCTCGCCGGGGCGGTAGGGCGACTCGTAGTACTGGCGGATCCCCAGCGAGCCGTCCGGATCGGCGCGCCAGGAGACCTCGATCCAGAACTCGCCCTCCTCCCAGACCTCGCCCGGGTTGGCCTCGTAGGTGAACTCGACCGGATGCCCGAGCTTCTCCATCGCCACCCGCCTTACCGGCTGGCGGAAGCCGAGCCAGCGGCCCGCGTGCGTCTCGTAGGAGTGGGTGTCGTGGCGCTCGGGTCCGTGGCCCATCGGCAGCACGTAGTCGGCCCACCACGCCGTCTCCGACCAGGTCGGGGTCATCGCAGCGTGCAGGCCCACGAGCGACTCGTCGCGCAGCGTGCGCATCCACGAGTAGCCGTCCGGATAGGTCCAGATCGGGTTCAGGACGCGCGTGAAGAGCACGGGGAGCGGAGCGTGCCCGTCCAGCAGCAGGTGCGGGAAGAGGATGCTCATCTCGTTGTGCGCGAGCGGGTACTCGCGCGGCCAGTTGAGCTCGTTCCACTGCTTGTTGGCCGAGGGCTTGCGCCACGGCGCGGGGATGAACTTGTTCCAGGCGTTCGCCGAGACGCCGCCGGGCGTGCCGACCGAGCCGGTCAGCACGTTGAGCAGCCAGAGCGCGCGCGTGACCTGCCAGCCGTTGAGATTGCCGGCCGCCGCGGCCCGCCAGATGTGGGAGGCGAACGCGGGCGCCGCGTCGGCGATCTCGCGGGCGACCTGCACCACGGTGGCGGCCGGGACGCCGGTCTCGGCCTCGGCGTACTCGGGGGTGAAGCGAGCGTACTCGCGGCGCAGCTCGGCGACGAAGTTCGGGAAGGTGGGCTCGGCGCCCGGGGCGCGGTGGCGCAGGTAGGTGCGCCAGTTGACCCAGCGGCGCACGAACTCGCGGTCGAAGCGGTCCTCGTCGAGCAGCACCTTGGCGATCGCCAGCAGCAGAGCGCCCTCCGTCCCGGGCCAGGCCGGCAGCCAGTGGTCGGCCATCGAGGCGGTGTTCGACAGCCGCGGGTCGATCACCGCGATCTTTCCGCCCGCGTGCTTGCCCTCCATGATGCGCTGGGCGTGCGGGTTGAAGTAGTGCCCGGCCTCGAGGTGGGCGGAGATGAGCAGCGTGAACTTCGCGTTCGCGTAGTCGGGCGAGGGCCGGTCGGTGCCCATCCACAGCCCGTAGCCGGTGCGCCCGCCCGCGGAGCAGACGTTGGTGTGCGAGTTGTGCCCGTCGCTGCCCCACGTCTCCAGAAAGCGGTCGGCGAAGCCGTCCTCCCCCGGGCGCCCGACGAAGTACATGACGTCGTTGGGCCGCCCGGCCGCGAACGCCTCGTGCATGCGCTCGGCGAACGTGTCGAGCACGTGGTCCCAGCTCACCCGCTCCCACTCCCCCGCGCCGCGCGGCGTGCCCGGCTTGCGTCGCAGTGGGTACAGGATCCGCTCGGGGTCGTGGATCTGGTTGATGGTCGCCGGCCCTTTGGCGCAGTTGCGCCCGCGGCTGCCCGGGTGCGTCGGGTTGCCCTCGAACTTGCGGACCTCGAGCGTCTCGCGGTCGACGTAGGCGAGCAGCCCGCACGCCGCCTCGCAGTTGAAGCAGACCGTCGGCACGAGCATGTACGAGCGCTCGACCTTGCGCGGCCAGGCCGCAGGGTCGTACTCGCGCCAGTCGTCCCAGCGCTCGGGCGGCGGTGAGGCGGCCAGCTCCCTGCTCCGGCCCTGCGGTGGATCGGCGGGCGGGGCCATCAGCTGAGCGGCACGCTCTGGCCCGCACGGACCCAGGCGTCCTCGTAGAGCCACAGCCCGGCCAGCGCCGAGGCGCCGGCGAGCCCGAGCAGTCCTGTGCCGCCCGCGGCGAGGAAGGCCGCGGCGAGCAGCGCCGGGAGCGCGAAGCCGAGCGCCAGCCCCGCGAAGAAGCGGCGGGCGTACAGGTCGCGGCGGAGGTTCTTGGCGGCGCGCTCGGCCTGGCGGGTGGGATGGCGCCCCCACGCGTCGGCCACCGCGATCGCCAGGCTGGCCGCCGCCGCGACGGCGAGCGTCCAGCCCAGCGCCCGCACCGGCGCGTCGGGCGCGTCGACCACGAGCGCGGCGATGCCCAGCGAGCCCGCCCCGGCCACGAGCGCGTTGGTGATCGTGTGCGGCAGCAGCAGCCGGCTCTGCCACAGGTCGCGGCCCTCGCACTGGCCGAACAGGAACGCGGTGTAGGCCGCCAGCGCGGCGCCGGCGGGCAGCAGCGCCCAGCGCAGCACGTCGACCACACCGTCGGCGCCGGCCAACGCCGCCACCGTGAAGGCGAGCGCCAGCAGCGCGGCGACGTTGATGACCTGCGTGCCGATTGCCAGCCACGAGCGCCACTGCGGGCGGAAGAACAGGTAGTGGAAGCGGTCAGGGCGCTTGAGGTCCCAGAGGAGGAACCCTCCTGTCGCGGCGATGCCGCCGAGCGCGAGCAGCCCCGGGACGACGTCGGCGAGCGCCGAGCCGTCCGCGCCGACCACCAGCAGGACGACGGCGAGCATCATCGCCCCCGCGGCCGCGCCCTTGGTCAGGAAGTAGCTCGAGACCTTCCAGCCCCACGGCGGGGGATGGGCGACGTCGGCGACCGCTCGTGCCGTGCCCTCCTCGAGCAGCGGGGCGAGCTTCTCCTGCTGGGACGGGGCGACCTCGGTCATGTAGGCCTGCGCCTTCGCCATCGCCAGCGGGTCGATCGACGCCTCGTGAACCCCGAGGTAGAAGACGTTCGGCCCGGTGCCCTGCTCAGGCGCCCGCACCTTCGAGGGCACCGTGTCGAGCAGTTGGCTGACCCGGGAGGCCGGGTCGTCGAGGTCGCCGGAGATGATCGCCTGGGTCGGGCAGACGACTTCGCAGGAGGGCTTGAGCCCCTGGTCGACCCGGTGCGCGCAGAAGTTGCACTTCGCGGCCGTGTGCGAATTCGGGTCGATGTAGAGCGCGTCGTAGGGGCAGGCGTTCATGCACGCCTTGCAGCCGATGCAGCGTTCCGGGTCGAAGTCGACGATCCCGTCCTCGCGCTTGTAGAGCGCGGTGACGGGACAGACCTCGACGCACGGGGCGTCGCTGCACTGGTTGCAGCGCATGACCGAGAACGAGCGCTGCGCGTCGGGGAACGTGCCCGTCTCGATGTACTTCACCCACGTTCGGAAGACGCCCAGCTCGACCCCGTGCTCGACCTTGCAGGCCACGGTGCAGGCGTGGCAGCCGATGCAGGAGCGCTGGTCGAGGACGAATCCCAGGCGCGTCACGCGTCGTCCTGTTCCGGCGGGCGCAGCGTCGGCAGGTCGCGTGAGGCGAGGGTCAGCGACGTCACGTTGACCCAGTTGCGGTTGATCGTGAAGGCCATCTCCTCGTCGGCGGCGCGGCAGTCGCGGGCGAGAGCGGCCGTGCGCTCGTCCTGCGCGCGCTCGGCGAGCTGCTCGAGCAGGTGCAGCGTCGCGATCTCGAGGTGCTCGAAGACGAAGGCGTCGCGGGCGTTGGCCCCGTGGTTCTGGCCGCCGATGCCGCCCAGCCGCGCCCGCATCGTCGCGCCGGCCGACATCCCCGCCAGCTTGGGCCGGGCCGGACCGGCGCCGAGCTCGCGCAGGCGCGATGTGAGCGCTTCGGCGTGGGACGCCGTCTCGTCGCGGTGGGCGCTGAAGACGCCGTGCATCTTGCCCAGCAGGTCCGCGACCTCTGCCATCCGCGGCTCCCAGCGCGCCTCGGCGACGGCGGCCAGCATCGGGTCGAACATGCGCAGCGCGCCGCCCTTGAGCGCGTGCACCGCCTGCAGCTGCTTGGAGACCTGCCCGTGCAGGTGAGTCGAATCGGCCATGGCTCAGGCGGCCGCGCCCGCGGGCTCCGAGGACTTCTCGAGCGGGTTCCCGAGCGTGCCCCACTTGGGCACGCCGCCCTCGATGACGTGGATGACGTCCTCGGCCCCGTAGCGCTGCACCAGACTCGCGGCCGTCGCCGCGCGCTGCCCGGAGCCGCAGACGACGGCGACGGGCTTCGCCGGGTCGATCCCTTCGGGCAGCTCCGCGATGTCATGCCAGGGCGTGAAGCTCGAGCCGGGGATGTGCCCGGCGTCCCACTCCTTCTGCTCGCGGACGTCGAGGATCTGCACCTCCGTGGCGTTCTCGGGCAGCTCCGCCAGCGGCAGCCGCTGGATCGCCTCCGTGGGCCGCCCCTCCTGGCGCCAGCTCGTCATGCCGCCGTGCAGGAAGCCTCCGAGCTTGCGCATGCCGACGGCGACGGCGAGCGCGGCAGCGTGGCGGCCGTCGTCGTCGTCGCGGCCGATGAACACGATCTCCTGCTCGCGGTCGGCGAGCCACGCGAGCTTGGAGCCGAACCCGGCGCGCAGCATCGGGTTGCAGACCGCACCGGGGATGTGAGCCTCGTCGAACTGCTGGTCCGTGCGCACGTCGACCAGCAGCGCGCCCTGCGCACGCTTGAGCTCGACCTGACGCGGCGCGAGCGGGAGCACTTGGACCCCGTCCGTGAGCAGCGGGCCCGTGTTGAGCGCCACGATCGCCTTGAAGTTCGGCGGCTGGGGTCCGAGCTTGGCCAGCGCCTCCTCGACGAACTCGTCCTCGTCGGAGATCGACAGCGTCGGGTTGTGAGCCTTCTCGAAGCCGATCGTCGAGGAGATCTTCATGTCCATCCCAGGCCCGCCGCACATCGACCCGCCGAGGTGACCGGGCCAC
>JBDTMF010000026.1:0-30375 GCA_039934455.1 Solirubrobacteraceae bacterium | reverse complement strand
ATGCCGGGGCGACCCCGCTCCGAGGCCTCCCATCACGCGATCATCGAGGCGACGCTGGAGCTGCTCGTCGAGGTCGGCTACGGCGCGCTGACGATGGAGGGGGTGCGCACCCGCGCCGGCGTCGGCAAGGCGACGATCTACCGCCGCTGGCCCTCGAAGGAGGAGCTCGTGAGCGACGCGATCGTCTTCCTGCACCACGAGTTCGACACGCCGGACACCGGGAGCCTGCGCGGCGACTACGAAGCGCTCGCGACCGCGGTGCGGGCCAGCGCTTCACGCGGCGGCGCCACCACGCTGATGCCGCGCCTGCTCGGCGAGTCCGTCAACGACCCCGAGCTGTTCGCGATCTTCCGCGCCCACCTCGTCGAGCCCCGCCGTGCGGCGCTGCGATCGGTGCTCGAGCGTGCGGTCGCCCGCGGTGAGATCCGCGACGGGATCGACCTTGAGCTGATGGTCGACCTGTTCGCGGGCCCGGCGGTGTACCGGCTGCTGATCACGGGCGGCGACATGGCCCAGATGTTCTCGGTCGAGGAGCAGATGGACGCGCTCATGAACGGCCTCGCTCCGCAGAGCTAGCCACCGTGGTGCTCGTCAACGCGCAGGCGGGGAAGCGGCTCACGATCGTGGGCGACAAGATCGGGCCGGAGGACGCCGAGGGAGAGCGGATCGACCTCGGAGGCGCCCGTGTCGTCCCGGGCTCGTCGACGCGCACGTCCACTTCCCGAGCTGGGCGCTGGGCCGGCGCGAGCTGCGGCTGTTCGGCACGCGCTCGCTCGCCGAGGCGCTCGAACGCATCGAGGCGGCCGACAAGCCCGCCGAGCGAAGCGGTGACGAGGCCTCTGGCCGAGGCCGTGGGTGGCTGCGCGGGCGCGGCTGGCGCGAGGAGGAGTGGCCCGGCGGCGAGCGGCCGACGCGCGCGGCGCTCGACGCGGTGACGGGCGACGTCCCGACCGCACTGCGCGCGCACGACGGGCACACGTTGTGGGTCAACACGGCCGCGCTGCGGACCGCCGGAGCGGCGGAGGCCGGCGGCGCCCCCGAGGACGACGACGGCATCCTGCGCGAGCACGACGCCTGGGACTTCTTCGACACGTACGCCGCCGCCACGCCGGCGGAGACGCTCGACGCTCGTCGTGCTCGACGGCGACCGCGTGCGCGCGACGATGGTCGCCGGGCGCTGGGTCCACGGCCGGCCCTAGGAGCCTAGCTCCCGGCCTCGAACGCCTCCGCCATCCCCTCCGCGGTCGCGCCCACGCGCTCGCGCAGCGCCCGCACGTCGGCCGCCAGCTCGGTCTGCTGCGCCGACTCGCTCGAGGCCGAGACGGAGACGAGCTGCGAGCGCACCGTGTCGAGCTCGACCAGGATCCGCTCCATCTCCGCGAAGAAGCGGTCGAGCTGCTTCTCCATCCGCTGCAGCGTCGCCAGCTGCGTCGCGAGCGCGTCGACCAGGTCCGCCTTGCCCGGGTCGTTCTCGGCCCTGACCTGCGCGAGCCGCGCCTGCACCTGCGCAGGCGGTGTGTCCGACAGCGCCTCCCACAGCAGCTGCGCGCGCGTCGCGGTCGCCTCCATCGCCGCCACGAACCGCTCGATCTCCTCAGCGACCTCGTCGTAGGGCAGCTCGGCGCGGGCGATCGCGTCGTTGATCCGCGCCTCGCGCGCCCGCGCCTGCTCGATCAGCTGGCGGATCGGCGGGGCGAAGTCCGTCGGCTTCACGACCACGCGCCCGGCCTCGAGCCGCTTGCGATGCTCCGCGCGCTCGCGCCCGAGCACCTTGTTGGCCGCGTCCTCGTCGAAGTACGTGCGCGCCGCGCCCGCGAGGTAGACGATCGCGGCGAGCGGCAGCGTGTAGGCGACCAGGCCGAGCAGGATGCCCGCGATGAGCACGACCGCGAGCAGCACGACGTTGAACGGGTCGAGCAGCGCGTTGGCGATCAGCGCGCGGTTGAAGCGCCCGCGGTCGTAGGGGGCCGGCGTCTCGGGCATGGCTAGAAGAAGGAGGAGATCGAGCGGTAGACGGACTCGATGTTCTCCGTCTTGCCCTCGTAGTCGAGGCCGCCTGACGCGGCGGCGATCTGCTTGAGCTGCTCGCGGGCGCCGCTCGCGCCCGACGAGTACGCGATCGTGAAGACGCGCACGCGGTTGGGCGAGTCGCCCTGGCCCTCGATGTGCTTCACGACGTCATCGGCGGTGAGCTGCGAGTCCGTGTCCTCGCCGTCGGTGAGCAGCACCACGGCGTTGATGCGGTCGGTCGCCCTCTGCTGCCGGACCGAGTCGAACGCGGAGACGGTCGCGTCGAAGAACGCGGTCCCGCCGTCGGCGATCAGGCTGCGCACGCGCGTCTGGAGCTCGTCCCGGTTCTTGCTCAAGGGCGCCGGCGCGATCAGCGGCTGGATCTTGTCGGAGAAGATCGTCAGCCCGACCGAGTCCTGCGGCTCGACGCCCTTGAAGAACACCTCGAGCCCCGCCTTGGCGCGCTTCAGCCGCCCCTCCGTGTTCATCGAGCCGGAGGTGTCGAGCACGAGCAGGATGTTCGCGGGCTTGCGATCGCGCCGCCAGGCCGCCTTGATCGCGGCGAGGACGCGCGGCTCCGGCGGCACGAGCACCCGCGCGGGCTGTCTCGGGTCGGCGCCGTTGGCGGCGGTGATCGGCGCCACCGGCGCCTTCGCGCGATCGGAGGGGCGGAAGCCGGACCGGGCGGCGACCTCGGGCGTGATCTCCTTGGCCAGGTACTGCTGGAAGGCCTTCGCGCCCGCCGCCTGCGCGGAAGAGACCCACGAGCCCTTGAGCGTGAAGAACGGCGAGTCCGAGTCGAACGTGCCCTCCTCGGGGTAGATCGCCACGAGCTTGTCGCGGTCGCCGCGGGTGTGGTTGAAGTCCAGCAGCGTGGTCTCCTCCATCGCGACCGCGCTGGCGTAGCCCGGGCCCTCCTTCTTGAGCTGATCCTCGATGAACAGCGTCGTGTCCCCGTAGTGGACGATCGAGCGCTCGATGTCGCGCACGCGCTTGCGCGCCGGGCCGGCGGCGATGTCCTTCTCGGTCAGGCCCTCCTTCTTGCCGGTCGCGGCGTAGTACTCGGCGACGACGGCCGAGAGCCCGGAGGTCGAGAAGTCCGGGCTGGTGTGGACGAGCTTGAAGGCGCCGAACTCGGGCCGGCCGAACGCGGCCCAGCCCTTGCCGGACGTCGCGAGCGCCAGCACGTCGGCGAAGCCCAGCTTCTTCTTCGGGTAGCCGAGCGCGCGCGCCATCGGCTCCCACATCGCGATCACGAGCGGCGTGCGCACGATCGAGGGCGCCTCCTCGCGCGTGATGGGCTGGTCGGCCTCGAAGTTCAGGAGCCGCCCCCACAGCGAGGACGCGGGCGACCACGCGACGGGCTTGAACGTGCCCTTGGCGATCCGCGCCTCGGCGTCGCCGGAGGAGGCGTTGATGCCGTCCACGACGACCGTGCGACCGCCGACCTGCTCGCCCTTGCGGTTGAAGGCCTTGATCAGCGGGAGCAGCAGCTTCTCCTTCTCGGGCGAGTAGGCGAAGGAGACGTGGATCGCGTTCTTCGGGGCCGGCCCGCCGTTGCCGCCGGCCTTGGTGCCCGGGTCGTCCTTGCCGCCCCCGCTCCCGGCGAACCACGCGACGCCCGCGACCGCGAGGGCCGCGAACAGCGCGAGCAGGAGCTGGCCGCGTTTCACCCCTGCAACCTAACCGCTTGCCGTTATCGGGCTACGCGATCTCGACCCGGCCGCCGTCGCCGATGCCGAGGCGGCGGCGCCCACCCAGCAGCTCGAGCAGCTCGGTCCCCACGAGCTCGCGCCGCCAGCCCTCGAGCGTGCGCACGGACGGCTCCGGATCGCCGCGCCGCGCGGCGACGACGATCGGGGTGAGGTCGGCGCGGGCCGCGATCAGCTCGTAGGCGAGCCCGGCCTCCTGCGCCCGCGCGCGCACCAGTGCCTCCGAGAGCGCGATCGCCGGTCCGTCCACGGACTCCGTCTGCAGCCGCTCGGCCGCCTCGAGGCGGATCGGCGGCGCCTCCCTGCCGCGCTCGATCGCCTCCAGCAGGTCGGCGCTGCGTCGGCGCACGACCTCGGGGTTGAGGCCGCGGATCGCGCCGAGCTCGCGCCGGCCGGCGGGCTGGCGCTTGGCCAGCTCGACCAGGGTCGGGTCGCGAACGATCGAGCCGACCGGGCGGTCCTCGCGCATCGCGGTGCGCTCGCGCCACGCGCCCAGCTCGCGCGCGACCGCGCGCTCGCGCGGGTCAAGGCTGCCGGCACGCGGCAGCCGGCGCCACACCTCCTCGGCGTCGCGCTCGTCGCTCGAGGCCGCGATCGCCCGGCACTCCTCGCGCGCCCACTCGAGCCGGCCCTTCGAGAGCAGCCGCTTCTGGATCTCGTCGGCGAGCGGCAGCAGATGCTCCACGTCCTCCTTCGCGTAGCTCAGCTGTTCCTGGGTCAGCGGCCGCGCGTCCCAGCGCGTGAAGCTCGCGGTCTTGGCGACGCGGATCTTCAGCACGTCGTGCAGCAGCCCGGTGTAGCCCGCCTGCGCGGGGAAGCCGGCGAACCCGGCGGCGACCTGGGTGTCGAACACGTTCGTGACCTCGCAGCCCCACTCTCGCCGCATGATCGCCACGTCCTGGCGGCCGGCGTGCAGCACGACCTGGACGCCTGGGTCGGCGAGCGCCTCGGCGAACGGGGCCGGGTCGAAGCCGTCGAAGGGATCCAGGACCGCGATCTCGCCGCCGACGCAGACCTGCACGAGGCACAGCAGCGGCCGGTAGCGCCCCTCCGGCATGAACTCCGTGTCGATCCCGAAGCGCCCTTCACGAGCGGCGCGCTCGGCCAGGCGCTCGACCTCGCTCATCGGCCGGGCTGCGGGAACTGGGAGCGCATGACGGCGTCCCACCCGCGGTCGGGGAGCAGCGCGCGCTGGCCGAGCAGCAGCTTGGCCGAGGGCGTGACCGTGTAGCGGGCGCGCGGGCGCCGGGCGCTCAGCGCCTTCTCGATGACCTTCGCGACGGCCTCCGGCGGCCCGCCCAGGCGCCCGACCGGGCTGCCCTTCTCGTACACGCTCTCGGTCGCGCGCGCGACGTGCGCGTTGAACTGCGCGTAGTCACGCTCGCCCGCGCCCGCCTCGCTCACACCGCCCGACGCGGTCTCGCCGAACGCCGTCCGGATCAGCCCCGGCTCGATCAGGATCACGTCGACGCCGAAGCCCTTGACCTCGAAGCGCAGCGCGTCGGAGATCGCCTCGACCGCGTGCTTGGTCGCGTGGTAGAAGCCGCCGCCCGGGAACACGAGCCGCCCGCCCATCGAGGAGAGGTTGACGATCTTGCCCCAGCGCTGGCGCCGCATGCCGGGCAGCGCGAGCTGGCACAGGCGCACGAGCCCGAAGACGTTCGTCTCGAACTGGTCGCGCACCTTGTCCATCGCGACCGTCTCGACCGCGCCCGACTGGCTGTAGCCGGCGTTGTTGACGAGGACGCCGACCGCGCCGTGCTCGCCCTCGACCGCCTCGACCGCCGCCCGCATCGAGCCCTCGTCCGTGACATCGAGGGCGAGCGTGCGGCAGCCGCGCGCCTCGAGCGCGCTCAGCGTCTCCGGCTTGCGGGCGGTCGCGTAGACGGTCCAGCCGGAGGCGGCCAGGCGCTCGGCGGTCGCGCGGCCGATGCCGGAGGAGCAGCCCGTCACGAGCGCCGCGCGGGAGATGGTCGAATCGGTCATGAACTGAAACTATTGGAAGCATGGACGGCCAGGAGCATCTCGATCGGCTCTCGGCCATCGACGCCGGTTTCCTGGCGCAGGAGAAGCCGAACACGCACATGCACATCGGCGCGCTCGCGCTGTTCGAGGGCGAGCCGCCGGAGCTCGACGCGTTCCTCGCGCACATCGAGTCGCGCCTGCACCTCGTGCCGCGCTACCGGCAGAAGCTCGCCACGCCGCCGCTGGAGACCGGCCGCCCGCTGTGGATCGACGACCCGACCTTCAACCTCGCCTACCACGTGCGCCACACCGCGCTGCCGCCGCCAGGGGAGGAGGAGGCGCTGCTCAACCTGTGCGCGCGGATCTTCTCCCAGCGCCTCGACCGCTCGAAGCCGCTGTGGGAGCTGTGGCTCGTCGAGGGTCTCGACGAGCGAAGCGGTGACGACGCCTCTGGCCGAGGCAGGGGCGGCTTCGCGCTGATCTCGAAGACCCACCACGCGGTCGTGGACGGCGTGTCCGGCGTCGACCTCTCGACGGTGCTGTTCGACCTCTCGCCCGAGGTGAAGCCCGCCGAGGCGCGCGAGCCGTGGGTGCCGCAACCGGAGCCGACGGGCGCGGAACTGGCCGCGCGCGGGCTGAGCGGCGCGGTGCGCGCGGCCGCGGACGTCGCCACCGGCGCGCTCGGCGCCGTGTCGCACCCGCCCGCCTCGGCCAGGGGCCTCGTGACCGCTTCGCTCGGCGCGCTCGAGCGCGCCCGCGAGGTCGCGGCGGGCGTCGGCGAGGTCGCCTGGACCGCGCTCAACCACCCGCCCGACACGCCGTTCAACGTCCCGCCCGGCCCGCACCGCCGGATCAAGGTCGTGCGCGCCGGCCTCGACGAGTTCAAGACCGTCAAGGACGCGTTCGGCACCACGGTCAACGACGTCGTGCTCGCGGTGGTGACCGGCGCGCTCGCGTTCTTCCTGCAATCGCGCGGGCGGCGCACCGAAGGTGTCGAGCTGAAGGCCGCGATCCCGGTCTCGGTGCGCACGGAGGAGCAGCAGGGCGCGCTCGGCAATCAGCTCACACAGCTGATGGCGCCGCTGCCGGTGTTCCTCGACGACCCGCTCGCGCGCCTGCGCTACGTCAAGGACGCGATGGACGGCCTGAAGGAGTCGCGCCAGCTGCTCGCCGCGTCGGCGATCGCCTCGTTGCAGGACTTCGCGCCGCCGACACTGCACGCCCAGGCCTCGCGGCTGAACTTCTCCGGGCGCTTCTTCAACCTGCTCGTCACCAACGTCCCAGGGCCGCAGTTCCCGCTCTACGTGCTCGGCCGCCGGATGTCGGAGATCTTCCCGATCCCGTTCCTGGCCGGCGAGCGCGCGCTCGCGATCGCGATCATCTCCTACGACGGCAAGGTCGGTTTCGGGCTGCTCGGCGACTATGACGCGCTGCCCGACCTCGACGTCGTGGCCGAGGGGATCGAGGCCTCGCTGGCGCAGCTCGTGGCGCTGGCGCAGACACCCTGAATCCGGCGCATTTGCATTCGCACCGGGTTCGGCAGATACTGGCGCGTCCGCACTCCTCGCCTCGGCGCCATCCTCGCCTTCCTCCTCCTGCTGGCTCCGGCCACGGCGGGCGCAACGGTCCAGACTCGAAACGATCCGAGCGACGCGCCGAGCGGCACCTCGGGCAAGGCGGATCTCCGCACGGTCGCGTGGGACGTCGACGCGACCACCGCGAAGCTGACGGTCAGCGTCGACGCGAGCACGTTCGGCGCAGCGCAGCGCTCACTGCTCGGCGTGCACGTCCTGATCGACCGCACCAGCGACTCGATCGCCGACGACGAGGTCGTCGCGACGCGAAACGCCGACGGCCTGAAGATCGACGTGGCGCTGCGCAACCTCGACGGCACGCTCTCGACCGGCGACTGCCAGGACCTCACCGGCAAGGCGATCGGCGCGACGAGCAGCGTCACGCCGACGCTCGCCGGTGGCCTCGAGACGTTCTCCTTCAGCTTCGACCCGACCGTCCTCCCCGGCCACCTGGCCTCGTTCCGCTGGGCCGCCTTCGGGCAGGCGCCGCCCGACGGCGCCGCCTTCGGGCCGTGGGACGTCATGCCCGACGCGGCCAACCCCGACCCCGGCGCCGCCAACCCCGGCGACCGTCGCTGCGACGCCGACAAGGGCGGGCTGCGCGTGCGGATGAAGACGGGCGTCGCCTTCCCCGACCCGCCGCCCCAGCCGACGCCCACACCCAGCCCGGCGCCGCCGCCGTCCCCGGGGCCCCCGCCCAAGCCGGTCGTCGTGCTCGCACTCCCGGGCGGCCAGCCCCAGGCGGGTTCGCCGGCGACGATCGACGCCGGCGGCACGACGATCGCGCCAGGGGCCCACGCCGTCGCCTACGAGTGGGACATGAACGGCGACGGCCACATCGACACCAACACCGGCACGAACCCGGTCACGCACGTGATGACGGGCGCGGCGAGCCAGACGGTGATCGTCACCGCCACCGACAGCAACTTCAACCGCGGGACCGCGACCATGGTCCTGAACCCTGGCCGGCCGCCCGCGAACTGCGTGCCCGAGGAGTCGATCGGCGTCCTGCGGATCCGCGCGGCCTGCATCCGCCACGAGGGCGGGAACATCGTGGCCGACCCCGAGCCCTCCCAGCGCTACTGGGAGAACTTCGTGGTCAGCCTCAACGGCGTCTCGCTGGTCACCCGCGACCCGCGCGCCACCGTCAGCTTCAACGTGGCCGACCGCGAGATCGTCGCCCACGGCCGCTTCCGCGTGATGCTCCTCAACGCCCCCGGCGGCGACATCACGCTCTTCGAGTCCGGGGCGGGCGGCTTCAGCTGGCCGCTGCCGTCGGGCGCCGGCGTCGCCGGCGGCGAGCCCGCGTCGATCTTCTCCTTCGAGGCGGCCCGCTCCTGCACGGGCTCGGACGAGAACGGTGGCGCCGTGGAGGCCCGCTGCGCCGAGGTGCCGGGCGGCTTCCCGATCACCGGCATGATCGCGCTCGGGATCGACACCGACACCTACGAGGCGACGCTCGACGTCAACGTGCGCGTCGGCGTGCCGCTCGAGGTCACCGGCCGCACGCGCCTGCGGGCGAGCGCCGTCCTCGGCCTCGTGCTCGACTCGGTCGGCTTCGGCATCGCCAACGCGGAGCTCGGGCCGGTGACCGTGGACCGCCTCGCGTTCGTCTACTCGCCTCCGGGCCGCGGCAGCCCGCCGCACGAGGGCTCCCGGTTCGACGTCCAGCTGGAGCTGAGCTTCCAGACGCCGCAGTTCTCGGTCGCCGGCCGGATGATCTTCGACGACGGCCGCTTCAGCTTCGCCGGCGCGGACGTGATGTTCAGCCCGGGGATCCTGATCTATGCCGGGGTCTTCCTCAACCGCTTCGCGGGGCACTTCGGGATCGACCCGGTGCGGGCCGGCGGCGGCCTCGGCGCGTCGTTCGCGAGCGTGCTGCAGATCAACGTGAACTGGGCCTACGCCGGCTTCAGCGACGGCCGGAGAGCCATGCGCGGCGACGGCAACGCGACGCTGGCGGGCGGTGAGCTCGCGAACCTCCACATGGACTTCTGGAGCGACGGCTTCTTCAGCTACAGCGGCCGCCTCGGCTACTCCTATCCGTCGTTCGAGAACCCGACCTTCTCGATCTTCGGGCAGACGGACTACTGGGTCGAGCCGCAGCCCAACGGCCGGGACGCCCGCTTCCAGGGCGACGGCGACCTGGCCGTCCTGATCCGAGGGGTCCGGATCACCTCGATGCACGGCTTCATCAACAACGACTGGGCCGCCGGCTGCGCGCTCGGCATGCGCGGGACGCACAGCTACCGCACCGGCTACGACACGATGGCGATCGCGTTCCCGACCTGCGACGTCAGCGATGTCACGATCGAGCCGACACGGTCGCACGACGGCATCCTGCCGCCCGACATCGCCAGCGCCGCCCAGGCCGGCGACCGCCCGCCCGCCCGCGCGCTCACCGTCAAGCGCGGCGAGCGGGCGCTGATCCTCCAGGTCGAGGGCAGGGGCGGGGCGCCCAGGCTCACGCTCGCCGACCCCAAGCGCCGTATCTACACCCCCACCACGACGCCGAACAAGGTGGTGCCGGACGGCAGCTTCATCAGCGCCTACCTCCCGGGCGGCAACGTCACGCTGCTGCGCGTCCAGCACCCGCGCCCGGGCACGTGGACGCTGACCCCGGATACGGGCTCGCCGGCGATCGACAACGTGCGCTCCGCCGATGCGCTGCCGAAGCTCGCCGTCACCGCCCGCGTGAAGGGCCGCGGCCGCCGCCGCGTCCTAACCTGGAACGCGCGCGGGCTCGCGGGCCGCACGATCCGCTTCACCGAGCGCGCCAAGGACGTCGGCCAGACGATCGTCGTGACCGGCAAGCGGCGCGGGAGCGCGCGCTACGCGATCGATGACGGCGCCGCCGGCAAGCGCACGATCGAGGCCCAGGTCTCGACCGATGGCGGCGTGCCGGTCTCCACGCCGGTCGTGGCGCGCTACACCGCGCCCGGGCCGCCGCGACCGCACCGCCCCGGCCGGCTGAAGCTGCGCCGCCGCCACGGGACCGTGACCGTCCGCTGGGCGCGCCTGAAGGGCGCCGACGGCTACACCGTGCGGGTCACGGGCAACGACGGCCGCAAGGAGGTCCACTTCCTCTCCCGCAGGCAGCGGCGGGTGCGCATCCTCACCGTGGCGCCGGTGGCGCGCCTGAAGATCCGCGTCGCGGGCTGGAAGGGCGTCCGCTCGATCGTCGGCCCGGCGCGCACGGCGACCTCGCGCCCGCCGAAGGCGAAGAAGCACAAGCCCAGAAAGCGCAAGGCGAAGAGGAAGCACTGAGCACACCCCCCGACCGGCGGGTTGCGCTCCGCAGGCCGGTTTCCCGCGCCCGCCGCGGAGGCATACCTCCACGAACGCCACGAGGGAGGCCGACGAGATGCCCGAGACCCATCAGATCGCAGGAGCCGCACGCGGCGAGCCGCTGCCCGCCGGCCGCGTCGGAGCGCGCGTCCGCGTGCCGCTGTCGGGAGCGCCGAGCCCGCGCTGGTCGCGCGCGCTGAGCGCGCAGCTGGCCAACGCGCTGACCGGCCACGCGGCGGTCGGCCACCTGCGCGTGGACGAGCTCGTGCAGGGCTCGGACCTCGTGCTCGACGGCGTCGAGGAGAGCGAGGCGCCCGCGCTCGGCGCCTGCCTCGAGCGCGCCGTCAGCGCGGCCAACGCCTCGGTGGACGGCGACGCGGAGCCGTCGCCGACCAACATGCCGCGCCACCACGCCGAGCGGATCGCCACCGACGTCCACCTAGACTGAGCCGTGTGAGCTTCCAGCGCGGCATCGACGGCGGGGAGCCCGTCCGGCCCGACCCGGTCGGTGGCACGTCGGAGACGCACGACTACCGCCGCCGCGTCAACACCGGGCGGCTCGGCACCGGGACGCTCGCCTGCCCGCGCTGCGACGCTCCCGTCGCGCTCGCCCCCGGCCCCGCCGCGGTCGGCGACCCCCTCGGCTGCCCCTACTGCCAGCACGCCGGCTCGGTGCGCGACTTCCTCTCGCTCGCCTCGCCCGCACGGCCCGCGCGCGTCGCGATCCGGATCGTGGCGCGCCCGCCCCGCGCGCTGCGGCGGTAGTACTCGCTAGCGGATCAGCACCGGGGTGCCGACCGGCACCCGCCGGAACAGGTCGATCACGTCCGCGACGCGCATGCGGATGCAGCCGTGCGAGGCGGGGCTGCCGATCGAGTACTCCTGCGAGGTCCCGTGGATGCCGACGCCGTTGGCGATCCCCATCCACCTGGCCCGCAGCGGGTTGGCGGCCGAGCCGCCGGGCGTCGTCGTCCCTGCGAGCTCGCCGGCCCACGGCGAATTCGGCGCCGTCCAGGCGGGGTTGACCTGCTTGTTGGAGATCTGGAAGCTCCCCGTCGGCGTCGGGTAGGCCGGCTGGCCGACGGCGACGCCGTAGCTCTTGGAGAACTTCAGCCGCTTGAACAGCCGCAGCCTGAAGTTGGCGCGGTCGACGGTGATGACCGTCCCGTAGGCCCGCGCCAGCTCGTTCGTGCTCACCTTCGCCCGGAGCGTCCGGCGCCCGGGCTTGAGGACGTGCGACGCGGTGCCGTTGCTGAGCGCTGCCGTGATCGCGGCGCGCAGCGCCTTGACGTCGAGCGAGCGCCCCGTCACCGAGCCGCGGCGGAAGATGTGGCGCAGCGTGATCCGGATGGTCGCGTCGCGCGGCCTGACGTGGACCTTGCGGGCGACGGTGCGCGCGAACGTCCGAACGCGCGCCTTGTCGAGGCTGGTCGCGAGCGGGATGTCGACCGTGGGGTTGGTGCGGCCCGCGTAGAGGGCCCGCTTGGCGGTCAGGACCGTGTCGAACTTCAGCCCGCTCTGCTTGGGCGCCAGCCGGAACCGGCGGCCCCCGACGTAGACCGAGATCGGGTTGTAGAGCGGCGCGCCGTAGGTCTGCTGGAGCTTGACCGCGGCCTCCCCGATCGTGAGGTTGCCGACATCGAGGCCGCCGGCCTTCACGCCGGGCGCGATGCGCGGCTCGGGCGGCGGTGTCTGGGCCGCGGCGGGGGCGGCGAGTACGAGCAGGACGAGGAGCGAGGTGAGGGGGGCAAGGGCGCGCATGGGGCGGGAAGGGTAGCCGCTCATGCAGCGGTTTTCCGCCCCTTCGCGCGCCGTGCACGTCGCTTTGCAGGACCGGGCGCGTCGAGGAAGGCGTCGAGGATCCGCCACGTCGTGCCGGCCGCGGCGCGCCCGGTGAGCACGCCGAGGTGGCCGCCCGGCGCCGTGGCGAGCTCCACCCGCGCGTTGCGCAGCAGCGACTCGACGTGATGGCAGGCGGCGACCGGCGCGATGCCGTCGCCGCGTCCGGCGACGGAGAGCACCGGCGCGCGCACGTCGGCGAGGTCGAGCGTCCCGCCCGTCACTGCGAAGCGGCCGTCCGCGAGGTCGTTGGTGCGGAAGAAGCGGTGGTAGAGCTGGCCGAAGGTGCGGCCCGGATAGGCGTGCATGGCGTCCATGAACGCGTCGACCGACTCGATCTGCGCCAGCAGCTCGCGGTCATGCAGGTTCGAGAGCACGGTCCACGGCTTCATCACGTACTTGTCGATGCCCGCCAGCTGGTAGCCGCGCTTGACCAGCGGCGCCGGCGCGCCGCCGAGCAGGCGGTAGAGCTGCGTGATCCCGGCGCCGCCCGTGACGGCCGCGATCGGGCGCAGCGGCGCCACCATCGGGACCTTGGAGAAGTCGAACGGGCTCGCGATCAGCGTCGCCGAGGCGACCGGCAGCTTCGCGTCGGCGGCCATCGCCAGCAGCGAGAGGATCCCGCCCAGGCACCAGCCGACGACCTGGACCGGGCGGCCGCCTCCGTCCTCCGACGCGGTGCGGATCGCGTGCGGCACGACGTCGTCGATCCAGTGCTCGAGACCGAGCGCCCGGTCGGCGAACTCGATCTCGCCATAGTCGACGAGGTAGGTCGGGCGCCCCGCGAGCACGAGGTGCTCGGCGACCGAGCAGCCGCGCCGCAGGTCGAAGCAGATCGCGGGCGCGGCCAGGGGCGGCACCAGCAGCACGGGCAGCGCGGTGCGGCTGCGGGTGCGCGACGCGGCCTCGGGGGGGTGGTAGTGCCGGACCGTGCGCTGCGGCCCCTCGTCGATCACCGTCGAGGGCATCCGCCGCAGATCGGCCAGGCCCTCGCCCAGCATCGCGTCGTAGAGGTTGGCGGCCGCGTCCGCGAACGCCTGGGGCGAGAGCGGGATCACGCGGTCTCGGCGACGGGGGCGGGGAACGGCAGCAGCAGCTCGAGCAGTCGTTCGGTCGCCTCGAGCTGCGGGCAGTGCCCGACACCCTCGAGCAGCTCGACGCGGGTGCGCGGGAGCGCGTCGAGCAGGATCTGCGCCCCCGCGTGCGGGACCATGCGGTCGCGCGTGCCCCACACGAGCAGCACCGGGCACTCGATCTGGTCGAAGTCGAAGGGCGGCATGGCGAGCTCGGGCAGCAGCCGGCGCCCGGACGCGAGCAGCGCGGCGACGCCCTCGCGGCTCGCATGGTGGGCCGCGAACGACGCGATCACCGCGGCCTCGGCCGCGCGCGGCTTCGCGAACACGAGCTGGCGGTAGACCTCGCCGACCATCGCGCGCAGCACGGCCGGCGCGATCGGCAGCGGCAGCGCGAGCAGCCGGCGCACAAAGGGGTCGCGGTCGACGATGTCGAACCAGCGCGACATCTGCAGCCCGGCGGGCGCGACCGGCACGATCCCGGCGAGCGGCAGGTCGGCCCGCTCGGCCAGCCGCAGCGCGGTCACCCCGCCGAGCGAGTTGCCGACGACCACGACCGCTTCGCCACCCGCCCACCGCTCGACGAGCGCGCCGCCGAAGGCGTCGAGCTGGGGCAGGATCGCGCCCGAGCCGAGCCGCGAGGCGTGCCCGAAGCCCGGGAGGTCGACCGCGATCGCCCGCCGGTCGCGCGCGCCCAGCTCCGCCAGCAGGCGCCGCCACGTGTCGGCCGAGTCGCCCCAGCCGTGCAGCAGGACGAGGTCGGCGCCGTCGCCCTCGAGCTCGAGCGCGCGGGTCTCGTAGCCGTCGACGCGAAGGCGGTGTTCGAAGAGCGGCTGCATGCTGCGTCCCCCTGCCAAGGGCCTCGTCCGTGAGTACTCGTGCGGATTGTAACTACCCTGCGTGCGCGACGAAATCCTGCGGGCGCGTCAGCACCGTGGCGAGCACCGCGCCGGCGAAGGCCAGGATCGCCGCGTAGACCAGGATGTGGTTGAGCCCGGACGTGAAGGCCTGCTCGGCCGCGTGGGAGAGCGCCTGGTTGCCGACCCGCTGCGCGCCGCCGAACGAGATGAAGTCGGCGATGGCATCCGTGCGCACGCCCTTCGGCAGCCGCGAGGCCGGTACGTGGTCCAGGAAGTTCGACGCCACGAGGTGCTGGAAGATCGCGCCGAGGCCGGCGATGCCGGTGGCGATGCCGACCTGCCGGAAGGTCGAGTTGATCCCGGACGCCATCCCGGCCCTTCGCGGCTCGACGACCCCGACCGCGGCGGTGGCAAGCGGCGGGTTGACGAGCCCGATCCCTCCGCCGGCGACGACGAAGCCGGCGAGCAGCGCGGTCCAGTCGTCGCCGGGCTCGAGGCCGCTCATCAGGACCAGCCCGATGCCGATGAGGGTCAGCCCCGCGCCGAGGAACCAGCGGATCCCGAGCCGCTCGGCGAGCTTGCCCGAGATCGGCGCGACCAGGAACGAGAGCAGCGTGATCGGCAGGAAGCGCAGGCCGGACTCCAGCGGCGAGTAGCCGAGGATGTTCTGCACGTAGAGCGTGAGGTAGAGGAACATCGAGAACATCGACGCCGACAGCGCGAAGGCGGCGATCGAGGCGCCCACAAAGGCGGGCTTGGAGAAGAGCGTGAGGTCGAGCATCGGCTGGGCGCTGCGCCGCTCGACGAGCACGAAGGCGGTGCCGAGCACCGCCGCGGCCACGAGGCAGCCCACGATCAGCGGGTTCCCCCAGCCCTCCGCGTTGCCGCGGATGAGCGCGAAGATGAGGCCGAAGAGCCCGCCCGAGAAGGTCAGGAGCCCGGCCCAGTCGACGCGCCCGCCGCTGGGAGCGTGGGACTCCTCGACCTTGGCGAGCGTCATCGCGATCGCTCCCACGCCGATCGGCAGGTTGACCAAGAAGATCGCCTCCCAGCCGATGCCGTCGGTCAGCACGCCGCCGACCAGCGGGCCGACGGCGACCGACGCGCCGGTCACCGCGCCCCAGACGCCGAACGCCGTGCCGCGGTCGCGGCCCTGGAACGCGGAGGCGAGCAGCGCCAGCGAGGTCGCGAACATGAACGCGCCGCCGATGCCCTGGAGCGCGCGCGCCAGGTTGAGCACGAGCGGCGTCCCGGCCAGGGCGCACAGAGCCGAGGCGATCGTGAAGATCACGATCCCGATCACGAAGATCCGGCGGCGGCCGAAGAGGTCGGCCAGCGAGCCGCCCGTGAGCAGCAGGGCGGCGAGCGTGAGCGCGTAGGCGTCGATCACCCACTGCAGGTCGGAGAAGCTCGAGTGCAGCGCCCGCTCGATCTCGGGGAGCGCGACGTTCACGATCGTGATGTCGAGCAGCAACATGAAGGTCGCGACTGACACCGCGATGAGGGTCCACCACTTTCGGTCCATGCTGATCACGGTACGACGTGGGCTCATGGGTAGATTCATGTCCGATGAGCGCACTCCCGGAGCGGATCGAGGACCAGCCGCGCCAGGAGCTGCCGCAGTCGCTGTGGGAGCGCCTGCGCGCCGACCCCGTCCATGCTCCCGAGCACCTCGCGCTGGCCGCCTCCGAGCGCCACGCGCCCGCCGCCGCGGCCTGGGCCGAGGAGCGCCGCCGCACCTACGCGCACACGCCGGCCGAGCTCGCGCAGATGGCGAAGCGCAAGCACGCCGGCCTGGCCCGCTTCAGCGGTGCCGCCACCGGCGTCGGCGGCATCGTCACCGTGATCCCGGACATGGCGGCGGCGGCCTGGATCCAGTCACGGATGGTGTTCTTCATCGCTGCCGCCTACGGCTACGACCCGCTCGACCCGATGCGCCCCGCCGAGCTGCTCGTGCTGCAGGGCCTCTACCCCGACCCGCAGTCGGCCCGCAGGGCGCTCGACGGCGTCGGCACGTCGGTCATCCAGGCCTGGGCGGGTTCGAAGCTCGAGCGCGACCAGGCGCTCGCGACGCAGCTCGCGAAGATGGTCGGGCGCCGCGCGATCAAGCGCTTCGCGGGCCGCCTGATCCCGTTCGCGGCGATCGCCTTCAACGCGATCGGCAACGAGCGCGAGACCCGCGCCCGGGCGGATCGCGCGATCACCTACTACGGGGGCTGAGACTCCGGCGAACGTCAACGGCGACTGGGTAGGGGGCGGGGCGAGGTGCCGCGGCGGGCTACACCGGCAGCTCCACACCGTTCAGCGCGGCCGCCTCCGGCCCGCACAGCCAGAGCACAAGCTCCGCGATCCGCTCCGGCGGGACCAACCGACCCCACGAGGACTCCGGCATCGACGCCCGGTTCGCGGGCGTGTCGATCAGCGACGGGGAGACGACGTTGCAGCGCACGCCCTCCTTGGCGATCGTGCGGGCGAGCGCGGTCACGGCCGCCTTGGAGGCCGCGTACCCCGCCGCGCCGCTGAACGGCTCGCGCGCGGCGCCCGAGGACGTGCAGACGATCGCGCCGTCGCTCGCCAGGTGCGGGATGGCCGCGTGGCAGACGGTGTAGGTCGGGCGCAGGTTGAGCGCGAAGTTGGCCTCGAAGTCATCGACCGGCGTCTCGGCGACCGGCTGCCCGGCGGCGAACCCTCCGGCGAGGTTGACGACGGCGTGCAGCGGCGCGGCGGCCTCGACCGCGCGGCGCACCGCGTCCGGGTCGGTCAGGTCGACCTCGGCGCGACGCGGAGCCGTGACGTTCCACCCCGCAGTCAGGAAGCGCTCGACCACCGCGACTCCCAGGCCACCCCCGCCCCCCGTGATGAATGCGTTCCGTGTCATCCGCCGGGAGCGGGTCTAGCGTTTCTGACCGTGCTCGTCAACCAACTCACCGACGGGCAGGACATCGACATCGTCCTGCTCGTGCGCGACCGCCAGCTGCGGACCAAGCGCGACGGCGGCGAGTACCTCAAGCTCGGGCTGGCCGACCGCACCGGCTCCGTGTCGGCGATCATCCGCGACGACATCGCCACAGTGGGGGAGGTGTGCACCGCCGGCTGCGCGGTACGGGTCGCGGGCCGCTACAGCGTCCACCCGCGCTACGGCGCCGAGGTCGACGTGCACACGTTGCGCGCCGCCGAGCCGGACGAGGTCGACCTCGACGCGCTGACCGCCGGCCCGCCGCGCTCGGCGACCCAGATGGAGGCGGACCTGCGCGACCTCGTCGCCACGATCCAGAACCCGCACCTGCACGCGCTGCTGGAGGCGATCTTCGGCGACGGCACGCCCACCTGGGAGGCCTTCCGCGCCGCCCCGGCGGCCAAGTACTACCACCAGGCCTACCGCCACGGGCTGCTCGAGCACTGCCTGTCGGTCGCCCAGTCGGTGTCGGCGATCTCGGCCACCTTCCCGGGGATCGACCGCGAGGTCGCGGTCTGCGGAGCGCTCCTGCACGACATCGGCAAGCTCGACGCGCTCGCCGCCACCGGCGCCGCGATCGACATGACCGACGTCGGCAAGCTGCAGGGCGAGATCCCGCTCGGCTACTTCCGCATCCGCCGCCTGATCGAGGACCTGCCGGGCTTCCCCGAGCACCTCGCGGGCGCCGTCCTGCACATCATCCTGTCCCACCACGGCGCGCTCGAGTACGGCTCGCCCGTTGTCCCGTGCACGCGCGAGGCCACGCTCGTCCACATGATCGACAACCTCGGCGGCCGGCTCGGCTCCTTCGACCGACTCGAGAAGGAGCTTCCGCAGGGCAGCCAGTGGTCGGCGTTCGACCGCGCCATCGGCGGCGGGGCGTTCTTCGCGGACCGCCAGGCGGCCTAGCAAAACCCGCAAACTGGTTGTACGCGGCGGGACTTCTGTGCCGCCGTCACTACAGTCGAGGCCGTGGCGAAGGACACCGAGAAGCTGATCCGACAGCTCTCGCTGATCTCCTATCTGATGGCGGAGCGGCGTCCCGTCACGGCAACGGAGATCCGGCGGGACGTCGAGGGCTACTCGGACATGACCGAGGACGCCTTCGCCCGCCGCTTCTACGCCGACCGCGCCGAGCTCGACGCGCTCGGCATCCAGCTGCGCGTCGACAAGCCCGCGGAGGGCTTCTCCGAGCAGGAGAACTACTCGCTCGCGCCCGAGGCCTTCCACCTCCCCGCGATCGCCTTCACCGACGAGGAGCACGCGTCCTTGCAGACCGCGCTGAAGCTGCTCGACGGCGAGTTCGCCTACGCCGAGCCGCTGCGGCTCGCGCTCCAGCAGATCACCTGGGGGCGCCCGAGCCCGCTGGACTCGCCCGAGCAGCGCTCCGTCGGCCTCGGCATCACCGCGTCGGCCGGCGGCGCCGAGGTCTCCGCCCGCCTGGCCAAGATCGACACCGCGATCTACCGCCGCAAGCGGATCGAGTTCGAGTACTACACGATGCAGTCCGGGGAGGTGGCGCAGCGGCGCGTCGACCCCTACCAGCTGCTCTACCAGGGCGGCCAGTTCTACCTCGTCGGCTACTCGCACGAGCGCGACGCGGTCCGCGTGTTCCGGCTTTCGCGCATCCGCGGCAAGGTCGCCTACGCCAGCAAGGCCGAGCACGACTTCCAGCGCCCGCCGGAGTTCGACCCGCGCGACTACGCCAACCGCATCCGCTGGCAGCTCGGCGACACCCAGGGCACGGCGGAGATCTGGGTCTCCGACCGCATCGCCTGGCACGTCGAGCGCAACTTCGGGCCCTACGGCGAGATGGCCGACGCCGAGGACGGCGAGGGCCGGATCTTCCGCACCGACTACTCGATCTCGCGGCTCGTGATCGCCTGGGCGCTCGGCTACGGCGAGCACGCCCGTATCGGGGGTCCGCCGGAGCTCGCCGCCGAGGCGCGCGAGCGGCTCGACGCGATCATCGAGCGCCACAGGGGCGAGCCGTTCACGAGCGTCGCCGAGGGCCGGCCGCCCGGCGCCGATGACCCCGAGGACCTCGAGCCGCCCAGCCGCTCGCGGCAGGAGGCGGCGATCCGGCCCGAGCGGTTCGCCCGCCTCGTCACGCTCGCCTCCGTGCTGATCGCCGCCGGCCGCGCCGGCCGCCGGCTCCCGGTCACGGAGGCCTGCGAGCAGCTCCAGATCTCCGAGCAGGAGCTGCGCGAGGACATCAGCGTACTCAACGTCGTCAACTTCGGCGGCGGCGCCTACGTGCTCTACGCCGAGGTCCTGGGCAAGGAGATCGAGGTCGACCCGGAGCCGTACTCCGACACCTTCGACCGCCCGGCGCGGCTGCTCCCGATCGAGGCCAACGCGCTGATCGCCGCCATCAACTTCCTCGGCGACCACCTCTCCGAGCACCTCGTCACCGCCCGCGAGAAGATCGAGAGCGCGCTCGGCGAGATCGGCGGCGAGGGCCTGCTGGTCGCCCGCGCCGACGCCGACAACTCCGGCGTCGCGCGCGACGTCAGCCGCGCGATCGAGGCGCGCCGCCTGATCGAGCTCGAGTACTACGCGCCCAACGAGGACCGCTTCTCCACCCGGACCGTCGAGCCGTACGCGCTGATCAACGGCCGCGAGGGCTGGTACGTCGCGACCTACGACCCGGCGAAGGAGGACACGCGCCACTTCCGGCTCGACCGCGTCAAGTCGGTCGGCGTGCTCGACGAGTCCTACGAGCCGCGCGCCGGCCTCGACCCGATCGCCGACGTCGAGGGCTGGCCGCGCACCGGCGAGGTCTCCAACTCGCGCGTCGCGCAGGTGTGGATCTCCCCCGAGCAGGCCCGCTGGGCCCGCGAGGAGCGCACCGTGCTCGCCGAGCTGCCCGACGGCGCGGTGATCATCGAATGGGGCTTCAAGGGCGAGGACTACCTCGTCAAGGAGGTGCTCAAGGAGGCCGGCGACGCCGCCGTGCTCGAGCCCGCCGACGCCCGCGAGGCCGTGCTGCACGCCGCCGAGCGCCTGCTCGCGCCCGCTCCGTGAGCCGTCGCGACGCGATCAAGATGTCCGCCGGGGAGGCGGACGCCTTCCTCGACGAGGCGCGGACCGTCACCTGCGCCACCAACGGCCGCAGCGGCTTCCCGCACCTGATGCCGCTCTGGTACGTGCTGCGCGATACCCAGCCGACTTCGTCGGCGGGCACAGGCGGCCAAAAGCGTCTGTGGGCCTGGACCTACGGCAAGTCGCAGAAGACGAAGAACCTCGAGCGCGACCCGCGCGCGACGCTCCAGGTCGAGGCCGGCCTCGCCTACGAGGAGCTGCGCGGGATCATGCTGCGCTGCGAGGTCGTCGTCCACCGCGAGCTCGAGGTCGTCGAGGGCATCGCGATGGAGCTCGTCGACCGCTACTCCGGCCCCGGGCCGGAGTTCGACCCGGTCCGCGAGGGCTTCCGCCAACAGGCGCCCAAGCGCGTCGGGCTCGAGTTCGTCGAGCAGGCGCGCGTGACCTGGGATCACCGCAAGCTCGGCGGGGCCTACTAGGCTCCGCCTACATGGCGAACCTCAAAGGTCTGATCCTTTCGGGCGGCAAGGGCACCCGTTTGCGCCCGATCACCTACACCTCGGCCAAGCAGCTCGTCCCGGTGGCCAACAAGCCGGTGCTCTTCTACGGCATCGAGGCGATGGCCGCGGCGGGCATCGAGCAGGTGGGGATCATCATCGCGCCGGAGACCGGCGACGAGATCCGCGGCGCGGCGGGCGACGGCTCGCGCTTCGGCGTCGAGATCACCTACATCGTGCAGGACGAGCCGGGCGGCCTCGCCCACGCCGTGCTGACCGCGGAGCCGTTCCTCGGCGCGGACTCGTTCGTCATGTACCTCGGCGACAACCTGCTCCAGGGTGGGATCGCGGAGCTCGTGAACAAGTTCCGCAGCGACCAGCCGGAGGCGATGATCCTGCTCACGGCAGTCCCCGATCCCGAGAACTACGGCGTCGCGGAGCTCGGGCCGGACGGCGGCGTGATGCGGTTGGTCGAGAAGCCGTCGGAGCCCGCCTCTGACCTCGCGCTCGTCGGCGTCTACATGTTCACGCCCACGATCCACGAGGCGGCGCGCGCGATCGAGCCGAGCGCGCGCGGCGAGCTCGAGATCACCGACGCGATCCAGTGGCTCGTCGACGGCGGCAAACGCGTCGAGTCGCACGTCGTCCGCGGCTGGTGGAAGGACACCGGGCGCCTCGACGACATGCTCGAGGCCAACCGGCTGATCCTCGAGGCGATCGAGCGCCGCGTGGAGGGCGAGCTCATCGACTCCCAGGTCGACGGGCGGGTGATCGTGGAGGTTGGTGCGCGGCTCGAGCGGGCGACCGTGCGCGGGCCGGCCGTGATCGGCTCCGGCGCCGTCCTGCGCGACGCCTACATCGGCCCCTACACGGCGGTCGGCGCCGGCTGCGTGATCGAGAACGCCGAGGTCGAGCACTCGATCCTGCTCGAGTCCTCCTCCGTGCGCGGCCTCGAAGGCCGGATGGAGTCCTCGCTGCTGGGCAAGAACGTGGCGATCTCGCGAGACGATCGCCAGCCGCGGGCGTACCGTTTCATGGTGGGCGACAACTCGGAGATCGGGATCCTGTGAGCGAAGGGCGCAATCCGCCCGACGAGGACGGCTTCTCCGACGAGGAGCTCGAGGGCCATGAGGTCGAGGAGCTGCCCGACCGCGAGGCGATGTCGGTGATCCGCGGCGACGTCACGATCCCGCTCGACGTCGACATCGCGGCCGACGTCCTGCTCGATCAGGGCGACGCCGAGGGCGACCCTGAGGGCTGACCCTTCAGCGCGCGGGAGAGCCGGCGCTCGACCGCCCGCGGTGAGCGGCCACTCGCGACGACCGCCCGCTGGCCGCGCCCGCCCGGCTCGTGCAGCACGGCGAGCAGCAGGTGCTCCACGTCGAGCCGCGCGTCGCCGCGCTCGACCGCCTCGCGCATCGACTGCTCGAGCACCTCGCGGGTGCTCGGGGAGACGACCGGGTTGCTCGGCCGGCCGGTGGTGCCCGCGCCCTCCGCCGTGGCCGCGCCCCGGCGCACCGCGTCGCAGGTGATTCCGCACTCGTCGAGCGCCTCCTGGGCAGGCCCCCGGTCGTCCAGCAGCAGCCCGAGCAGCAGGTGGTCGGTCTCGACGCGGATCGCGCCCAGGCGCGCGGCCTCGACCTTCGCGCGCGCCACCGCCTGACGCGCGCGGCCGGCGACGACGAGCCCGTCCTGCCGCCGCTGGGCGCGGCGGGCATGGCGCGCGTGCGCGGCCTGCTTGGTCACCCCGAGCGACTCGGCCACCTGGCGCCACGACCAGCCGGCCTCGATCGCCTGGTCGACGTGCGCGGCCTCGAGCGTGTCGAGCCGCCGGCGCAGCTCGCGCACCGCCGTCATGCCCGCGGACGGATCGCCGAGCCGGGAGGCGGCGCGGGCCAGCTGCTGCTCGCTCGGACGCAGGCTCATCGGGCCGCACCGTACCGGGAACAGACGCTCGTCAGATTGAGTTGACGTTGTCGTCACACGCGCCTGACGGTGCCGGCCCCTGACGCACCGGGGGACGCGAAATCGCACAGCGATGGGAAACAACGGGTCGATCGAACTCCGGGCCGGGGGTACAGCCGGGGTCATGAAGTTCTCAAGGACCATCCGGCGCAGCATCCGCCGCTCCGCCGCGGACGGGGTGAACGTCGTCGCCGACGTGAACGCCGTCGTGGCGGGCAACGTCAACGAGCCCGGCGGGAAGACGTCGGTCTCCAGCCGGCAGACCGTCGTGCAGCGCAACGGCCGGACCGAGACGACCCCCACCACCGAGGAGGCACGTGATGACGGACGAGAAGCGTGATCTGGAACCCGCCGAGCTGACCGAGCAGGAGCTCGCGGCTCAGGACGCCGAGCAGCTCCCCGACCGCGAGGCGATGTCGCTCATCAACGCCAACGTGGCCGTCCCGGTCAACGCGGCCGTCGCCGCCAACGTGCTGTCGGACAACGCGACCTCGATCGCCGACGCCACGCAGGACGCGCAGTTCGACCAGAGCAACGTCGCACCCGCCGATTCCACGACCGCGTAACGAACGCAACGAACCGTAAGGAGACAGTCATGGCCGAAGAGATCAGCAACCAGGAGATCCCCCAGGAGGAGCTCGAGGCGCAGGGCGCCGAGCAGCTCCCCGACCGCGAGGCGATGTCGCTCGTCAACGCGAATGTCGCGGCGCCGGTCAACGTCGCCGCCGCGCTCAACGTGCTGTCCGACGGCTCGACCGCCGTCGCCAACGCCGAGCAGACCGCCGACATCAACCAGGGCAACTAGAGGAGGCCACGATGGCTGACGAGACCCCCAAGACCGACCTCGACAAGACCGAGCTCAGCCAGGAGGAGCTCGAGGCGCAGGGCGCCGAGCAGCTGCCCGACCGCGAGGCGATGTCGCTGCTGAACGCGAACATCGCCGCGCCGGTCAACGCCGCAGTGGCAGCCAACGTGCTGTCCGACAACTCGGTCGCCTACGCGAACGCGGAGCAGGACGTCACGATCGACCAGGGCAACTGACGATCGGACGAGCACACGTAGGGGTAGGACCGCGGGGCGGCCGATCGACGGCCGCCCCGCTCGCATGAAGTGAACGCCCGATGACCGCCATCCACGAGCCTCCAACCCAACCGCTGCCCGCCTCGCTGCCGGCGGCCCTCGCGCCGCGTCTCGCCGAGGGCATCGAGATGATCGGCGAGTACGAGGGCTCGGGCTTCAAGGAGGCGCCGTACATCGCCCGCCGCGCCGACGGGCAGACGCTCCAGCTCACCGCCCTGCTCTACGGCGTCGCCGCCCACGCCGACGGGCAGCGCGACTTCGCCGCGATCGCGGCCGCGGTGTCGGAGGAGATCGGCCGCAAGGTCAGCGCCGACAACGTCCGCTTCCTCGTCGAGAAGAAGCTGCGCCCGCTCGGCGTGCTCGCCGCCGCCGACGGCTCGAGCCCCGAGCTCGAGCGCCCGGACCCGCTGCTCGCGCTCAAGTTCCGCACCGCGGTCATCCCCGAGGGCTTCACGCGCGGGCTGACCACCGTCTTCCGGCCGCTGTTCTGGCCGCCCGTGCTCGCGCTCGTGATGGCCGCGTTCCTCGCGCTCGACGCCTGGCTGTTCCTCCACCACGGCATCGCCCAGGGCCTGCGGCACGCGCTCTACCAGCCGCTGCTGCTGCTCGGGATGTTCGCCGGCATCGTGATCGCCACGGCCTTCCACGAGATCGGCCACGCCACCGCCTGCCGCTACGGCGGGGCCAAGCCGGGCGTCATGGGCGTCGGCATCTACATCGTGTGGCCGGCGTTCTACACCGACGTCACCGACGCCTACCGGCTCGGTCGCGGGGGCCGCCTGCGCACCGACCTCGGCGGCATCTACTTCAACGCGATCTTCGCGCTGGCCGTGGGCGGGCTCTACGCGCTGACGAGCTTCGAGCCGCTGCTGCTGCTCGTGCTGGTCCAGAACTTCGCGATGCTCCAGCAGCTGCTGCCGTTCCTGCGGCTCGACGGCTACTACATCCTGTCCGACCTCACGGGCGTGCCGGACATGTTCTCGCGTATCAAGCCGGTGTTCCGCAGCCTCAAGCCCGGCGCGGAGGCCGACTCGCGCGTGACGGAGCTCAAGCCGTCGGTGCGCGTCGTCGTCACCGCCTACGTGCTCACGGTCGTGCCGCTGCTGGTGTTCTCGCTGCTGATGGCGCTGCTGCACGCGCCGCGCATCTTCGCGACCGCCTACGACTCGCTCGGCGTGCAGTACGACAAGGTCTCCGGCGCGCTGTCCGACGGCGCCATGCTCAGCGTCGCCTCCGGCTCGCTGCAGCTGCTCATGCTCGCGCTCCCGGCGTCGGGCATGGCGCTGACCTTCACCCGCGTGGGCACGCGCGCCGGCAGCGGTGCGTGGAGCTGGTCCGAGGGCCGGCCGGAGCGGCGAGCGCTCGTCGTCACCGCCGGCACCGCCGCCGTCGCGCTCGCCGCCTTCACGTGGTGGCCCAACGGCGACTACCGTCCGATCCAGCCCGGCGAGCGTGGCACGGTCCAGGCCGGCCTGCACTCCGTCGCCGCGATCCCGAGCGGCCGCCCGAGCCTGACGCCCGCGCGCCAGAAGGAGCTCGGCGGCGCGCCGACCGCGCGCCAGCTCAACGGCGACACGCGCCTGCGGCTGGAGAGCGAGACGGTTGGCGAGGCGCGGCGCCGGGTCCAGCAGCGCCAACCGAGCGACACGCCCCCGCGCGAGAAGAAGCAGGATGCCACGGCGACGGCCACCAGCACGCCGCAGGCCTCGGCCACCACCGGCGCGACCGCCACGCCGGGCGCGACCCCCGCCCCGGGCATGACCCCGACGCCCACCCCGACGCCGACGCCGACCGCGACGCCGACCGCCACGGCGACACCGACCGCCACCCCCGCCGCCAACGTCCAGGCCGAGGTCACCCCATGACGCCCACCCGCCGCCTCCTCGTCCTCGTCCTCGCCTTCGCGCTGCTGCTCGGCGCCGCGTCGCCGGCGCGCGCGCAGGACAACAGCGCCGTCGCCGAGAACACCACCGACGGCTCCTCGGTCTTCCAGCTCGCCTTCGACATCCGCGAGACGATGCAGCCCGTCGTCGAGGAGACGAACACCGCGATCGCGTACTCCAATTGCGACAACTGCCGCACCGTCGCGATCGCGATCCAGATCGTGCTGGTGATGGGCGACGTGACCTCGGCGACACCGCAGAACGTCGCCGTAGCGGTCAACGAGCAGTGCACGGCGTGCGAGACGTTCGCGGCCGCCTACCAGTTCGTGCTCAGCACCGGAGGGCCGGTGCGCTTCACGAAGCAGGCGCAGCGCGAGCTGCACGAGATCAAGAAGCTGCTGCAGCGCCTCGGCCGCTCGGACATCCCGCTGGCGGAGCTCGACGCGCGGCTGAAGGAGATCAAGGCCCGCATCAAGCGCGTGCTCGAGACCGGGCTCGAGCCGGTGCCGCTCGAGGACCGCCACCGGAAGCAGAGCTCGGTCGACCGGCAGCAGGAGCAGGTCGACGCCGAGCAGACGCCGGCGGCGGGGCAGCCGGGCGCGAGCGCGACGCCCCAGCCCGGCACGGCGCCGGCCCCAGCGGGCGAGACGCCGACGCCGACGACCACGCCGACGCCCTCGTCCAGCCCGACCGCGACCCCGACCGCCACGCCGACCGCGAGCCCGACCGCGACCACCACGCCGACCGCCCAGGCCACCCCGTGAGAGCGCGCGTGGCCGCCGGCGCCGCGCTCCTGGCGCTCACCGGCTGCGGCGGCGGCGCGAGCGGCGCGGAGGACCCTTCGGCGGTCGCCTCGAAGACCGCGGCCAACCTCCCCGACATCCGCTCGGGCGACATGCGCGTCGAGCTCGCCGCCACCGGCCGCGGCGGCGGCCAGACCGCGAAGCTCGGGTTCAGGCTCGAAGGACCATTCGCGCTCGCGCGCGACGGCGGGCTGCCGGTCGCGAAGCTCCGCTACACGCAGCTCGCCGGGGGCCGCCAGGGCAGCGCGACGTTCATCTCCACCGGCCGCGAGGCGTTCGTCGACGGCGGCGGCTCGGTGCGGGCGCTGCCCGCCGCGCAGACCCGCCGCCTGCGTGCGGCGGCCGGCCAGGTCAGCCAGGGCGGCGGCGTGAAGAAGCTCGACCTCGCCCGCTGGATGCGCGATCCCAGGCTCGACGCCGGCCCCGCGGTCGGTGGCGACGCGACAGACCGCATCCGGGGGCGCGTCGACGTGCCCGCCGTCGCCAAGGACCTCGCGGGCAGCCTCGGTGACACGCGCGAGCTCGAGAGGGCGATCAAGGGCGCCCGCGTCGAGGTCCTCACCGGCGCGAAGGACCGCCTGCTGCGCCGGCTGACGCTGAACGTCGACCTCGCCCTCGACGTCCCGAACGGAATGCGCCGGCAGCTCGGCGAGCTGGTCGGTGGCGACGTGCTGCTCGTGTTCGAGGTCGCCGACCCGAACCGCAAGGTCAGCGTGCCGCGGCCGGCGACGGGCTGAGCACCGCGCTGCCCGGCGAGGAGCGCACGCGCGGCGCGAGGGCGGCCATCAGGAGGCTGAGCAGGACGAGCAGCCCGAGCGCGACCGGCAGCGTCGACAGCTCCGCGACGCCCCCGATGATCGGCGGCGCGACCAGGAAGCCGAAGTAGCCCATCGTCGACGCCGCCGCGATCCCGACGCCGGGCGCCACGCCGTCGACCTCGGCGGCCGCTCGGAACACCACCGGCACCATCGTCGCCAGCCCGATGCCGAGGAGGGCGAAACCCACGATCGCCGCGATCGGATGGCCGATCAGCAACGCGCCGCCGACCGCCGCCGCGCCGAGCAGGCCGCCGCGGCGCACGAGCGCCTCCGGGCCCCACGCGGTGGTGAGCTTGTCGCCGACCAGCCGGCCGATCGTCATCGTCGCCGAGAACGCCGCGAACGCGAGCGCCGCGACGCCCGCGGAGGACTCGAGCGACTCGCGCACGTAGACGGCGCTCCAGTCCGCCGTCGCGCCCTCGCAGACCAGCGCGCAGAACCCGATCGCGCCGACCGCCCACAGTGCGCGCGGCGGCCACGCCAGCAGCGGTCCGGCCTCCTCGCCCGCGTGGTCCGCGTCGGCCGGCAGCAAGGACCGGCATGCGACGAGCCCGGTCGCCAGCGCCACGGCGGCGACGGTCAGCAGATGCCAGCGGACGTCGATGTCCCCGCCCGCCGCGAGCGCGCTCACGCCTGCGCCGACCAGCGCGCCGCAGGAGAAGGCGGCATGGAAGGAGGAGAGGATCGGGCTCTCGTGGCGGCGCTCGACGGCGACGCCGTGCGCGTTCATCGCCACGTCGAGCGAGCCGTTGCCGGCGCCGAGCACCAGCGCGGCCGGGAGCAGCAGCGCGTAGCTGGGCGCGAGGGCCGGCAACGGCAACCCGATGCAGCACCAGATGAAGGCCAGGCGCGTGGTGCGCCGGCTGCCGCCGCGCGCCGACATCCAGCCCGAGACCGGCATCGCCACCAGCGCCGCCAGCGCGACGAGGCCCAGCGCGAGCCCGAGCTCGGCCTCACCGAGCGCGAGGTGCTCTTTGATTGCCGGGATGCGCGCCGCCCACGAGCCCATGATGAGTCCGTTGAGGAGGAAGATCGCGGTGACCGCGCGACGCGCGGCCCTGGTGCCCGGGGCCATGCGTCCAGGCTAGAACCCGCCGGCTGCCTACGCCGCGACCGCGGTGCGCTTCGGCGCCTGCTTCTCGGCCTGGCGCTCGGGGGAGATCTCCACCACGTTCCACGCCAGCCCCAGGCGCTTCAACGAGCGGATGACCGCTGCGGTCGTGTCGATCTCCCACCACTTCAGCCCGTGCACGGCCGAGCGCGGGAACGCGTGGTGGTTGTGGTGCCAGGACTCGCCGAAGGACGGCAGCGCGAGCCAGAACACGTTGGTGGACTGGTCCTCGATCTCGAAGCGCCGGCGACCGAAGAAGTGGCACACGGAGTTGATCGACCACGTGACGTGGTGGAGCATGAAGATGCGCACGAAGCCGCCCCACAGCAGGCCGGTGAGCGCGCCCTTGAACGTGCCGTCGAGCAGGTAGCCGAGCCCGGCCGGGACCAGCAGGCCGAGCAGGGCGACGCCCAGGAACCAGCGGCTGAGGAAGCGCATCCCGGGGTCCTCCACGAGATCACGGGCGTAGCGCTCGGCCTCCGCGCGGCCGTGCGCGTCGAACAGCCAGCCCATGTGCGCGTACCAGAGCCCGCGCACGGCGCCGGCGAAGCCGTCGCCCCGGCCGACGTGCGGGGAGTGCGGGTCGCCCTCCTCGTCGGTGTGCGCGTGGTGCTTGCGGTGGTCGGCGACCCACGCGATCACCGGACCCTGGACCGCCAGCGACCCGAGCGTGGCGAACACGTACTCCGTCGCCTTGTGCGTCTGGAACGAGCGGTGGGTGAGCAGGCGGTGGAAGCCGACGGTGATGCCGAGCCCGGTCAGGACGTACATCACGGCGAACAGGGCGAGGTCGCTCCAGTCGACGATCCGGTTCCAGAGCAGGACGATCGCCGCGAGGAAGGCGAGGAAGGGAACGACGGCCCCGAAGAGGTTTGAGATCTTGTGCGCACGGGTCATGGGTTGCATGATTCCCGTAAACGCGTGAACAAACTTGTCTGGTTCGCGATGAGATCGGTCTCAGTCTTGTAGCCTCGTGATAGTGCCTCCGGCCGCCCGACCCTTCGCGGCGATCCCCGCAGACGCCGCCGCGGTGCTCCGACCCGTCCTCCCGGGGCTGGCCGACGAGATGATCAGCGCGATCGCCGTCGAGGTGCCCGACTACGCGCGGGCGATGGAGGGCGAGTTCGGGCGCGTCGTGCGGCTCGGCGTCGAGAACGCGCTCGGCCGCTTCGTCGACCTGATCGAGGATCCGACCGGCGACGACGGCCGCGGGCGCGCGACGTACGTGAATCTCGGCCGCGGCGAGATGCGCGCCGGGCGCAGCCTCGACGCGCTGCTGTCCGCGTACCGGCTCGGCTCGCGGCTCGCGTGGCGCCGGTTCGTGGAGGCGGGCAGGGACGGCGGCCTCAAGCCCGAGGCGATCTACGCGCTCGGCGAGGCGATCTTCGCCTACATCGACGAGCTCTCGGCCGAGTCGGCCGAGGGCTACGCGGAGGAGCAGTCGGCCTCCGCGGGCGAGCGCCAGCGGCTGCGGCGGCGGCTCGTGCGGTTGCTCGCCCAGGACCCCCCGGCCGACGAGGAGACGGTGCTCGCCGCGGCCGCCGCCGCCGGCTGGCCGCTGCCGCCTACCGTGGCGGCGCTCGTGACGGCGCCGGCGTCGAGCGGCGCCGCGGGCCCGGACCGCGCGGCGGCCGTGCCGGCGGTCGCCCCGGTCGCGGGCGCCACGGCGATCGGGCTGCCGTCCGCGACGTCCGAGGTCGCGGCCGAGGCCGACGCGCTGGCGGCGCGGCTCGCGCGCCGCGTCGGCGAGGAGGCGATCGGAGCGGGGCTCGAGCGGCTCGCGCTCGTGCTCGTGCCCGACCCGGGTGCCCCCGCCCGGCCGGGGCGGCTGCGGGCCGCCACCGAGGGTCGCCCCGCCGCGCTCGGCCCGGCCGTGCCGCTCGCGCGCGCGGGCCT
>JBDTMF010000025.1:0-30680 GCA_039934455.1 Solirubrobacteraceae bacterium | reverse complement strand
CTGGAGCTCTTCGCGGCGGGGTGCCTGACGGCGGGCTCAGTCGCGCGCGAGCAGCATGGCGATGCCCTGGCCGCCGCCGATGCAGAGCGTGACGAGCCCGAGTTTGTGATCCTCGCGTTCCATCTCGGAGAGGATCTTGGCGGTGATGAGCGCGCCGGTCGCGCTGATCGGGTGTCCGAGCGCGATTGCGCCGCCGTTCGGGTTGACCTTCGCCGGGTCGAGGTCGAGGTCTTTCATCACCGCGAGCGACTGGGCGGCGAACGCCTCGTTGAGCTCGATCACGTCGACGTCGTCGAGCGTCTTGCCCGCTCGCTCCAGCGCCCGCCGCACCGCCGGCACAGGCCCGATCCCCATCGTCTTGGGCTCCACGCCGCAGACGGCCCACGAGACGATGCGGGCGCACACCGGCGCCCCGAGTTCCTCCGCCTTCTTCGCCGACATGACGATCACCGCCGCGCCTGCGTCATTGACGCCGGCGGCGTTGCCGGCCGTCACCGTCCCACCTTTCATGAACGCCGGCTTGAGCTTGGAAAACACGTCGCGGGCGACGTCGCGGCGCACGTGCTCGTCGACCTTGAACTCGACGGTCTCCCGCTTGGCCTTGACCTCGACCGGCACGATCTCGTCGTCGAACTTGCCGCTGTCGATCGCTGCCTGCGCCCGGCGGTGCGACTCGAAGGAGAAGTCATCCTGCGCTTCGCGGGAGAGCTCGTGGGACTCGGCGAGGTTCTCGGCGGTCATCCCCATGTGGATGTCGTCGAACGGGTCGGTGAGGCTGCCGACGACGGCGTCGATCAGCTTGACGTCGCCCATGCGCGCGCCCCAGCGCTCGCTCAAGTTCCAATACGCGCCGCGACTCATCGACTCCGCCCCGCCCGCCAGCGCGACCTCGGCGTCTCCCGTCTTGATCGCCTGCGCGGCCGAGACGATCGCCTGCACGCCGCTGCCGCACAGCCGGTTGACCGTCAACGCCGGCGCCTCTTTCGGTATGCCCGCCTTGATCCCGACCACGCGGGCCATGTACATGTCCTCCGGCGCGGTGTGGATCACGTTTCCGAACACGACCTGATCGACCTGCACCCCTTCCACGCCGGCGCGCTCCAACGCCGCGCGAGCCACGACGGCGCCGAGGTCGGTCGGTGCCACGTCGCGCAGGCTCTTGCCGTAGCCGCCCACCGCAGTACGGGCCGCCGAGCTGATGACCACATCGGTCACTGTCGCTCACTCTCCTCACCATCCCGGCCGGTCACGACAACCGGCCACGCCCATTCACACTACTCTGCCACTCCTCCGGTCATCTAGCAGGAGCGAGACGCCGCGATCCAGCAGACAATGTCACACGTGCACCCGGGGGACACGTCGAGAGGCCGATGGAGATGAACGGTCGATCATTCAGGTGGCAGCGGGTGGGAGACTGGATGGAGCACGCGCGTACACGCGATGGAGGACGCCGACATGGCCAGGAGTGGAAGCGAGAACCGAGCGAAAGGCACGAACGAGCAGGCCCAGGGCCGATTCAGGGAGGCGATCGGCGCGCTGACTGGCAATCGCCGGCAGGCCAGGCAGGGTCGCGCTGATCAGGCCCGCGGCCGGCTGCGCGAGCGCTGGGGGCACCTCAGGGACGCCCTGCGCCGGTAAGCCCCCGGTGAATCCAGCCCGGCGGCGCGACCGCGGGCGAAGACTCGGGACAGCCGTCCTCTACGGTTGCGGTTGCCGTTCGCACCGGCACGTTCTCGCCGCGCTCGCTGCCGACGGGAGCGTTCGCCGATCTCTCGGAGCCGCGAGCTTCCCAAACGTCGACAACCCCGAAGTGCTCGCCATCGGCCAAAACGGGCGCGTCTACGCCACCGGTCACTCCGACGGCCTCTTCATCTAGGCGGGGCCGCTGACTGGGAGGCACGCGGGAGAAGCACACCGCGAGGAGACGCCGAACCGGTGACACAGCGGTTGAGTCGTCGGGGACGGCTATGTATTCGGGCGGAAACACCTGCAATCCCGAGTTGCCAAGTGTCTGGGTCTGCCACGCGTTCGGGCCGCGATCGGGCGATGTAAGGCGGAATGCGCGGCAGGGGATTTGGGCAGCCAACTCACGCGGACTACGGCGCCCCTGGCGCAGGCAGCCGCTCCGGACGCACGAATGTTGCGCGCCGTGAGCAGTCCGTACGCATCCGGTTGCGATCGGCCCGAATCGTCCTCGGGGGGGACTAGCGTTGTCGACGTGATTCGCAACCTGCCCGCCCAGCTCCGGCGTTTTTCCGCCGTAGGCGCGGCCAACAGCGCGGTGACCGTGCTCAGCTTCGCGGCGCTGCTCAGCGCCGGCTTGCACTAGCTGCCCGCGGGAGCCGCGGCGTTCGCGCTCGGCGCGCTGACCGGCTTCGCGCTCAACCGAACCTGGACGTTCGCCCACACAGGCTCCGTCGGCTTCACCGGCCTTCGCTATCTGGCGGTGCAGGTGGCGGGGCCGGCCGCCAATATCGCGCTGCTGCATGCCGCCGTCTCGCTGGGTCTCGGGCGGCTCACGGCGCAGGTCGGCGCCCTCGGGCCCGTTACTCTGCTTATGTTCGTGCTCGACCGCGGTTGGACGTTCCGCAGCCGCGGCACGAGTGCCCTGGATGCCACTTCGCCTGCGTCACACTCCGTGGTTGTTGATCGCGACGGCCCTCGTCGCCGGCATCCTGTTCGCGCCCGTCGACTCGCCGGGGGCGGGAGGCGATCAGGGGACAGTCGCGGCTGAGCCGTGCCGGCCGGTTGCCGGCGAGCGCATGCTCGGAGGCGCGCTTTTGCACGTCCCGCGAAGGGCGCGGCTGCCCATGGCGCTCGTGGTGGCCTTCCATGGGGCGGGCGGGAACGGCCCGAGCTTCGCCGCCTACACGGGCCTGTCTCGTACCGCCAACCGTCACGGCTTCGCCGTGCTCTACCCCACCGCGGGGTCGGGCTCGCACTTCTGGAGCCTCAACCGCTCCATGGCGCCCGACGACGTGGGACGGCTGAGGGCGCTGCTCCCGCAGGCCGAGCGGCTGGCGTGCGCCGACACGGCGCGCATGTTCGCGACCGGGGTGTCCAACGGCGGCGGCTTCGCCGCCCGCGTGGGCTGCCAGCTCGCGGGGACGATCGCCGCCGTGGCGCCCGTCGCCGGCGGCTACCGCGCGCTCGATCCGTGCCCAGCCAACCGCCGCGCTTCGCTGCTGGAGATCCACGGCACGGCCGATCCCGTCGTCCCCTATGAGGGACGTGGGCCCGAGCACGAAGGCAACCCCAAGGACTTCGTCACCGACTGGGCCGAGCGCGACGGCTGTTCCACGCGAACCGAAGCTGAGCGGCCGAGCCGGCTCGTGCTGCGCTTCCACCATCTGGCCTGCCCGGACGGCCTCTCGGTTGAGCACGTGCGCCTGCAGGGCACCGACCACGGCTGGCCCGGCGCCGCTCCGCCTTTCCCTCGCCGTAATCCGTCGGGTCTACGCGTCAACGAGGTGGTGTGGCGCTTCTTCGCCGCCCATCGCCTCCCGCGCTAGCAAGTCGTCGTCGAGCCGGTCGGCCAAGGGCTCGGTCGTGCTCCGCACGTCGTCCCCTGTCGGTCGCCGAGTGTCTCTGGCGCGGTGGACTCGTGCGCCGGCGAGAGCGACCACCACGGCGACGGGCCGCGCAAGGGCGCGACCCGGTCGGCGCGGCGGCTGGAGTTCTGTGGTGCGGAGGTGAGCGCGCCACCGGCATGGGCTCGATGCCCGTGGCGGCGCGCTGGAGCGGGGTGACCGTGTCCTCGTCAGCGCCGCCCTTGAGGGCTTGGGGCGGCCAGTCACCGGTGACCGGCGGCGTGATGGCGCGTACCCCGGGGTTCGGCGGGCGGTACACGGCGGGGGCGGGGCGCTCCGCGTTACTCGGGCGGAACATGAGTCGGCTGTGACCGGCACCGCCGGCGACGAGCATCAGGCGGCGGGGTGCAGGGGCATGGCGTGCCACGGGAGGTTCCTTTCGTGGGTGTTGTGATGGGGGGACAGCGAGGCGCGTAGGGGGAGTGGCTTGTCGTTGCGCAGCACGGCGAGCAGCGAGAGGCCGGCGGGAATGGGTACGCCGCGCCGTACGAGATCCGACTCGAGCCGCGACGGCATACCGAGCAGGCCGTTCAGCCAGGGCGGGGTGCGCTCGAGGTCCGATCGTGTGTCGGATCGAGCACGCAGTCGCCGCGCGATGCGCACGAGCGCCGCCGGCGCGAGCGGCGCGGCGTTGAAGTGCGTGATGGAGACCGTCGTCCACCCCGCGGCGAGGGTCGCGTGCAGGAGGCTCGCCCGCCGGTAGCGGCGGAAGTGGCAGTTGGCGACGTCGTGGTAGGACCACAGTGACGGGTAAGCGGGAACGGTCAGCAGCAGGTGGCCGCCGGGACGCGTCACCCGATGCAGCTCCCGAAGTGTCCGTCCGTCGTCGGCCGTGTGCTCGAGGACGTCGAGGCAGGTGACAAGATCGAACTCCCCGGTGCCGAGCGGAAGGCGCTCGACCTCCGCGACGAGGACGTGGCGGTGGCCGCGGGCTCGCGCGGCGGCGACAGCGGCGGGGCTCACGTCGACGCCGGTGAGGCGGCCGAAGGCGGCGAGCTCGTCGAGGGTCCGGCCCGACCCGCATCCGGCGTCGAGCAGCTCGGCATCACCCGGCAGCTTCAGGCGCGAGAGCGCCGCGCGCAGGATTCGGCGCCGACCCTGGTACCACCAGTGGCGCTCGTCGTGCGTGAGCATCGCCTTGAGTTCCGTATCGACCATGCCCCGATTCTGCGCCCGGCCGGGTTGGGACGGGCATGTCATGTGTTGGCGCTGCGTTAGGACGGGCCGGCTTCAGAAGCAGGCGCCGGATGGAGCGAGAGCACGAAGCAGGCACCCGGGCCATCCGCCGCGAGCAGCAGCTCGCCCTCCATCTGGCGGGCGAGCTCGCGGCCGATCGCGAGCCCGAGGCCGAAGCCGCCGTCCGCGCTGACGTTGCTGCCGCGTTGGAAGCGCTCGAAGATGATCTCTCGCTCCTGCCCTGGCACGCCGGCTCCTCCGTCGCGCACCCTTACCGCCGGACGGTCGGCGGTCAGCTCGACCTCGATGTCGATCGGAGCTCCGGGCGGAGAGTGGCGAAGCGCGTTGTCCACCACGATGCGCAGGATCTGCGCGACGCTTCCCGGATCGGCGACCGCCCAGCACGCCTCCGGAGCCAGAAGCTCGATCCGATGCCCGCTCTCGGCCGTGCGGGGCTCGAACTCGGCGATCACCGAGCGGGCGAGCTCGCTGAGCTCGAGCAGCTCTCGCCGAAGCGGCAGGCGCGCGTCGACGCGGCTCAGGTCGAGCAGCTCCGCGGCGAGCCTGCCGAGGCGTTCCGTCTGACCGAGCGCGCGGCCGAGCTGGTCACGAGCGTCGACCAAGTCAGGACGCGGGCTGATCTCCTCTGAGACGGAGTGGAGCATGAGCCGAAGCGCGGCCAGCGGCGTGCGCAGTTCGTGCGAGGCGGTGGACACGAACGTGCGCCGGGCCTGCTCCTGCTCGCGAAGCCGCGACTGCATGGTCGCGAAGGCGCGCGTGAGATCTCCGATCTCGTCGCGCGTGTTGTCGGCATGGAGGTCCGCGGCGGGACCGAGCTCGGCCACCTTGAGGGTCGCGTCGCGCAGCGCCGTGAGCCGGCGGACCAGACGGGTGGCGAGGACGACGCCGGTGAGCAGCGCGATCGCGAGGGCGACGAGGGCGGACACGAGCAGCGCGCGGCGGACCACGCTCTGTGCCGCCGTCAGGTCGTCGAGCGACTTGCGGATGGCGAACCCGAACCGGCGGCCGGCTGCCTCCAGCGGGACAGCGACATGGAGCTCGCGCTCGTCCTGCGTCACCGTGGCGATGCTGGCGATCAGCCGCCGCTGCTCAAGCGCCTGCTTGACATCGGGGAACGTCTCGCCGGGATCGAGGTTGGTGGCGGTGAGAACCCGCCCCCGGTCGTCGAGGACGACGACCTCCGCGGCGGTGCGTCGGCGCAGATCGCTTGCAGCCCGCTCGAGGCCCGGGGAGCCGCGCCGGAGCGCCGAGGCCGGCAGGTCGTTGAAGGCCGGCTGCGCCGCTCGCGCGGTCTGCGCGAGCGAAGCTAGCGCGTCATCGCGGAGCTGGCGGTCGAGTGGAACGAGCAGCGACGCGGCGGCGACCGCGAGCGTGAGGGCGCTGATGGCGAGGAGGGCGGCGGTCAGGCGACCGCGCAGCCCGAGCATCCATCCGAGACTCACTAGGCGTGCAACCGGTACCCGACACCGCGGACCGTGAGCAACAGCGCGGGGCGTTCGGGCACGGCCTCGAGCTTCTCGCGCAGGTGACGCACGTGGACATCGATGCCGCGCGGATCGCGGTACGCGCTGTCTCCCCAGATCGCGCGCAGCAGCTCCTGACGGTTGAACAGCTCACCGGGGCGGCTCATCATCGCCTGCAGCAGCTCGAACTCCGAGAAGGTCAGCGCGACGGGCCGCCCGTGGGCGGTCACCGTGCGGTGGCTGCGGTCGAGCTGAACCGGGCCCGCATGGAGGACCTCGTCGCCGAGCGCTCGAGGACCAGCCCGTCGCAGCACGGCGCGGATGCGGCTGCGCAACTCCGCCGGCCCGAACGGCTTGGTCACGTAGTCGTCGGCTCCCGCCTCGAGGCCGAGGACCGCATCAGCCTCGCTGTCGAGGGCCGTCAGCATGATGATCGGCACGACGTTGTGCCGCTCGCGCAGGGTGCGGCAGACCTCGTAGCCGTCTGGCGCGCCGCCGAGGGAGACATCGAGCAGCACGAGGTCGAAGCTTCCGGTGCTCGCGCGGTCGATCGCGGCGCGCCCGTCGGCCACGGCGAGGACCCGGTGGCCGTCGCGCTCGAAGAGCCGCTTGATGTGCTCGCGCAGATCGGACTCGTCGTCGGCGACGAGGATTTCGAGGACCTGGGTGGCCATGATCGCGAACGCTACCCACTACCCGCGACCCGGGCGTGGAGTGGCGAGGGCGAGGCTCGGCATCAGCGCGAGCCCAGGCGGTAGAGGGCACCGGGGGTCGGCAGACCGGCGTCCCGGCTCACATCGGCCCCATGGGCGCGGGCCCACTGCACGACGGGCGCGCAACCTGGCGCGCCGGGCCCGGTGGGGCTGCAACGAGCTCGCCCGATCAGCGCGAAGCGGACCTGGCCGGTCTGGACCTTCGCGGCGAGCTGGGCGGGCTTGAGCAGCGGCCGGCCGCGCAGGCTGGTGAGCATCAGCACGGGGCGGGCGTCGCGGACGATCAAGGGAGCGGCCTTCGCCACGCTCGAGCTTGCGAGCTCGTAGCGCGCGCGCCCCTGATTGGCGCGGAGGTATGCGCTCAGCGCCTCGAGCGTTGCGGCGGGCGTCCGGCCGGCGACCCCGGAATCCCCGGCGCCCGTGCGGACCAGCCGGGCGCTCGTGCCCACCGGTACGGCAAGGGCGGCGACGAGGGTGAGCGCGACGGCCGCGCCTGCAAGCGCCCGAGCGCGGCCTGCGGAGCCTGGACCGAGCGCGAGTGCGAGCGTCAGAGCCACGGCGCCGAGCGCGGCGCCGATCGACACCGTCACGCTGGGGCCGCCGCCAACGGCGAGTGCTGCAAGCGCGGCCGCTGCGGCGCAGGCACCCAGCCCGAGCGCGGCACGTGCGCGATGCGCCGCGGCCAGCCCGAGGGTGACGACCCCGATCCCCAGCACCCCGGCGATCGCGGGCGTGAAGGCTTCGAGGTAGCGCGGGCGCAGCTCACTCATCAGGCTGAAGACGAAGGTTCCGGTCACGAGCCACGCACCGAGGCCGGCTCCGAGCGCGATACGCCGGCGCTGGTCGTCTCCGCTGAGCGTGGACTCGGCCGCCCTGCGGGCCAGCAGCGCGGCGAGCGCGCCAGCGGCGAGCGCGCCGATGAGCTCGACGCCGACCAGCGCGCCGAGGTGTGCCGGCTCGAACAGGCGCAGGAGCGGGGGGGCGGGCGCGCCACTGGCAGAGGTCCCGAGCCGGTCGATCCCGTTGTAGACCACGAGCACGTTCCAGATGCTGCCGTCGGTCGAGCCGACCGGGTATGGATGGGCGCCCGGCGCGATCGTCGCCAGGACGCCCCACATCGCGGCGACGGCTGTGAAGGCAAGTGCGGCCAGGCCAAGCGCGCGGGCACGCCGGACCCGCGGAGATTCGAGCGCGAGCCAGGCGAGCAGCGCGAGCGCCGGCAGCGCGACGGCAGTCTGGAAGAGCTTGACCTCGAATGCCAGCCCGGCGATCGCGCCGGCGAGGACCACGGCGCGGCGCCGGCGCTCAGGGCGCGCCCGGATGATGACCCAGGCCGCCAGCAGCAGCAGCGTGCCCATCATGGTGTCCATCGTGTCCGAGCGACTGGTCAGCACCGCGACGGGAAGCACGGCGAGCCCGGTCGCGGCGGCGAGCCCGGCGGCGCGGCCGAAGCCGCGGCGGACGAGGTCGTAGAGCAGCGGGACAGCGAGCGTCCCGGCGATCGCCTCGGGCAGCCGCAGGGTGGTGGAGGAGAAGCCGAGCAGCTTGGTCGAGGCGACCTGCAGCCACAGCTCGACCGGTGTCTTGTCGATCGAGACCTGGCCCGCGGGCTCGATCGCCCCGTAGAAGAAGTTGTGCCAGGACAGGCCCATGGATCGGACCGCGGCGTCGTAGTACGGCGTCGGGGCCACCCGCTCGAACCCGTAGAGGCGCAGGCCCGCCCCGAGCGCGCACACGGCGACGAGGCTCGCCAGACTCAGAGTCCTCGTGAGGGACGCGGGCGAGACCGCCGGGGCTGCCGGGACGCTCGTCGCCCGCGCGCTCATAGGGCCACCAGGATCCAAACGGTCACCGGCTCGGCGTCCAGCGCCATGCGGCTGAACGAGCGGACGTCATAGCGACGGCCGGCGATCGTGACGGGACCCTTGACCGGCAGCTTGACGCCGCGGGCGGCCGAGAGCGAGGTCCTGACCTCCCCACCGGCTCCCCGGACGAGGACATCGACGGGGTAGTTGCGGTGCATATAGCGCACGAAGCCGATCTCGTCCTGTACGGACACCTCGAGGGTCCCCAGCGGCTTGCCGTCAGGCGCACGCAGCATCGTGCGCGAGCCGGCCACGCAGAACGGGACGCCGACGTCGACGAGGCCACCCGAGCCGTTCCGGATGCGCAGGCGGCTGATGTGGCCGGGCTGCTTCTGCAGGCGAGTGGCGGCGAGCTTCAGCCCGGCCGCGTCGCCGATGCGCAGCGCCCGCAGGAGCGCCGGGTCGCTCGCGGCGCGATTGAGCTGGGTGTGCACCGCTCCGCCCCGGACCTCCTCGTCGTAGCGCTGCCGGGCGGTGGCGGCGAGCCTGTCGGCAACTCCGGGCACGGCGCCCCCCGCCGGGCGCCCCCGGGGAATGAGGGGGGTGGCGGCGACGGTGCCGCACCCAGCGATGGCGACGGCGAGGAGCGCGGCGAGAACGGCGAGCCGCATCACGCCCCCTCACGCGTCCCCTGCGCGAGCCGGCGGAGCGGGCGGTACAGACCGGCGAGCTCCCGGAACGCGCGCAGGACGACGCGTGGGCTGCCGCCGCTCTCCGCGCCTGCCACGCGCTCGCGGTGATGGACGCCGATCTCACAGATCCGCGCGCCCTCGGCTCGGCAGCGCACGATCACATCCGTGCTGATCATCGCGCCGCGTGCGGAGAGGTCGCAGCGCTGCAGCAGCTCGCGGCGGATCAGCTTGAACGCGCAGTCGACGTCGCGCACCGGCAGCCGGAACAGCGCCCGCACGAGGCGGTTCCAGGCGGTTGCGGCCAGGCGGCGGCGGATCGTGTCCTTGCGCAGGATGCGATAGCCGGCGAGCAGATCGTGGCCAGGGGTCATCGTCACGAAGTCCTCGAGCTCGCGCAGGTCGAACTGGAGGTCGGCGTCGGTGAGCAGCACCCATTCCATGCGCGCGACTCCGATGCCCGAGCGCAGGGCCTCGCCGTAGCCGCGGTTGTGCACATGGAGGATCAGGCGCACGCGTGAGTCGGCCCGCACGAAGTCGCCGGCGATCGCCGCGGTCTCGTCGGTGCTGCCGTCGTCGACGACGATGATCTCGTAGTCCTCGCTGCTCATGGCCGCGGCGGACGCGGCGTTGCGGATCGCGTCGGCAACGTTGGCCTCCTCGTTGAAGCACGGGAGCACGATCGAGACGCCCGCCAAGGTTGTGCGGGGTGCGAAGCCGGGGAGCGGAACCGAACCCGCGGGGATGCCGCTGTCGGGGCAGATGGGCGTCCGGGGCGACGGGAGTCTGCCAGCGGCGCGAGAGGTGAGGGAGCGGGTCGAGGGCATGGTGGCAGACTCGGACCTGCGCGGTTCGGGCTGGTTGGGGCCCCGTTGGGGTTGCGTTAGCGCGCAGACGTCCCAACACGACTCCAACCTGGACATCACGCGGGCTCGCGCTCGGGCCGCAACGCTGGCGGCATGTTCTCGTTGGCCAGCCAGCTCGGATACGGCGCCCTGTTCGGGCTCGTCTTCGCCGAGTCCGCCGGCGTTCCCGTCCTCTCAGGCCTGTCCGTGGTCGGGCTCGCGTCGTCGTGGCCGGACGCGCTCGCGGGAGCCTGCCGGCGTCAGCGCATGAGCGAGCTCGGGATCAACCTCCTGGGGGCTCTCGGCGGTATCGCCCTGGTGCTCGCCTATGACCGGTGGTTGCCGCGCGGGAGCCGACCACGATGATCCGCGTCGAGCGTCACGAGCTCGGTCCGCGCTGCTTCGTGCTCGGCCGGCGCGTCCACGAATGGCACGCAGGGCTGGCGCTGCTCGCCGCCGCCGGGGTGGTCGTGGCGGCCGGGATCGGCTTCGTGCCGGGCGTCCTGGGTGCCGTCGGCGCCTGGCTCTTCGTCAAGGACTGGAACGACCTCGTGCCGTCCCGCCGCGACACGACGGCGTGGAGCCTTGGTGTCCATCGCCGGCCGCTTGCCCTTCGCGACCGCCCTTGGGCCGCGTGGTTGCCCCGGCTCGCCGGCTGGCTGACGGCCGCCCTGGGCGCCGTCAACGTGATCTCCGCGCTCACCCCCGAGCTCCCGGGCCGCCTGTCGCTGCTCGCACACTTGGCGCCGGGCGGGCTGATCCTGACCGCGCACGCTCTGGTGCTGCCTGCCGGGCTGGCGTTGCTCGTGCTCTCGGTCTACCTGGGGCGGCGTCGGCGCCGCGCCCTCTGGCTGGCGGTCGGGCTGCTCGGCATGCTCGGCGGCTTCGAGCTGTTGAAGGGTCTTGATGTGGAGGAGGCACTGGCCGGGTGGGCGCTCGCGGGTCTGCTGGTCTGGGGGCGCGACGCCTTCAGCGTGCGCCATGACGACCGAAGCCTGAGCACTGCACTGCGGCGCGCCGGGCTGGCGGTGGCGGTCGCGGTGGGGGCGACGGCGCTCGGGGTGCTCGCGGCGGCCGCGTGGTCGACGCCTGCCCTGACCGCCGGTCTCGCGTTGCGCGAGACGCTCGCCCTGCTGACCCTGAGCCCGGGGCCGCTGCACCTGGGCGCGGCCTTCGCGTGGCTGCCGCTCGGCGTCGGGTTGCTCGCGGGCAGTGCACTGCTGGCCGTCGCGTGGGCGCTCTTCCGGCCGCTGAGCGCTCCGCGCACGCCTCCCACGCCGGTCGCCCGAGCGCTCGCGCGCCGGCTCGTGCGCCAGCACGGCCGCGACACATTGAGCGCCTTCAAGCTCCGTGAGGACCTTCAGACCCTGATCTCGCAGGACGCGCGCGCATTTCTCTCCTACCGGGTCGAGAGCGGCGTGCTCCTGGTATCCGGGGATCCTGTCGGGCCCGAGGACGCTCTGCCCGCGCTGGTCCGCGAGCTACGCGACTTCGCCGCAACTCGGGGGCTCCGCGTCGGCGCAGTCGGCGCCAGCGAGGAGTTCACGGCGCTCGGACGGGACGCGGGCCTGCGCTCGCTCTACCTCGGCGACGAGGCGATCGTGCCGACCGCCGGCTTCTCGCTCGAGGGCAAGCCCATCAAGAAGGTCCGTCAAGCGGTCAACCGCCTGGCGCGGGAGGGATACGGGGCCGAGGCATGCGTGCTGGGCCAGCTTGGAGCGGCCGAGCTCGTCGAGCTCGAGGACGTGAGCGACCGCTGGCGCGCGGGCGTCCGCGAGCGCGGGTTCTCGATGGCGATGGAGGGGCTGCGGGGAGAGCACCTCGCGGACTCGATCGTGATCGTGGCCCGCGATGCAGACGGCGCGGTTCGTGGCTTCCTGCACTTCGTGCCGGCCTATGGCCGTCCGGCGATGTCGCTCAGCGCCATGCGTCGCGACCGTGACACACCCAACGGGCTCAACCAGTTCCTCGTCGTGCGCGCCATCGAGCTGCTCGGAGAGCGGGGGACGCAGGAGCTGTCGCTGAACTTCGCGGCCTTTGCGCGCTGGCTGCACAGCCCGAGAGGACGCGGGGAGCGGGTGCTGGCCCGGCTCGTGCGGCGAGCCAATCCCTACTTCCAGATCGAGAGCCTCTACGCGTTCAACGCCAAGTTCGCGCCGCGCTGGCAGCCGCGCTACCTCCTCCACGAGGGCATCGCCGCGCTTCCCCGCACCGCACTCGCAGCGATGTGGGCGGAGGGACAGCTCCCGCGCCCGGCGCTTCGCAAACGCGATCCCAACCTCCGGCGCGGTCTCGCCAACCTGAGTGCCGCAAAGCTGTCTGCATGAACCCTGTCCACGACTCGCTCCTCACCCGTCTGGCGTCCCGTTGGCCTCGGACGGTCGCCGGAGCCACCGCCCTCGCCGCCGCCTGCGGCCTGCTCGTGGGCGCGCTGCTGCCCAGCCCGCGCTGGGAGCGGCTGCTCGGCCCGCTTACGGTCGACCCCGCGCCGGTGAGCGCCCTGAGCCATGTGCTCGCGGCCTCCGCGGGCGCGGCGCTGCTCCTGCTCGCGCGCGCTCTCTGGCGGGGATCGCGTCGCGCCGCTCAACTCGCGGCGGGGACGCTTGCCGTGGCCGGGCTGCTGGAAGCGGCGACGGGCGGATCGACGCTGGCCGTCGTCGCCGAGCTCGCCATCGGCGCGATGATCGTGCTCAAGCTCGGGGCCTTCCCGCGCGGCGCCGCGACGCGCGCGCCTCGCTTGCCCGTCGTGTTCGCGGCGGCGGTCGCCGGCTTGGGATACGGGCTCGCGGTCGTCACGCTCCTTGTCACGGACCGGGCCGTGGGACTGGGCGCCGCGCTGAGACGGGCCGGCTCGTGGCTCGTCGCGGGGGGATGGTGGCTGCCCAACGAGGCGCCGCTCGCCGTCGCGCTCGATCTCGCCCTTGTGGCCGGGCTGGCGGTGGCCGGCTGGTGGCTGCACGCGCTGCTGCGGCCAGGACCCGCCTTTGCGGGCCACTCCGTTGCCGAGCATGCGCGTGCGGCCGAGATCGTCGCGAACCACGCTCGCGACTCGCTCGACGCCTTCTCGCTGCGCGAGGACAAGAGCTATCACTTCGCGCACGGCGGGATGCTCGCCTATCGCACGCTGCGCGAGACGGCCGTGGTCTCTGGTGACCCGATCGGACCGCCCGGCAGCGCGCCGGCGATCCTCGCCAGCTTCGAGACCGAGGCGGCGGCGCACGGCTGGGACGTCGTGGTCACGGCGGCGTCGCCGCGCGAGCTCGGGGGCTACCGCGAGATGGGCTTCCGCGCGGTCGGAATCGGCGAGGAGGCGGTGGTCGACACGGCGACCTTCTCGCTCGAGGGCCCCGCCATGAAGTCGGTTCGCAAGGCGATCGGCCGGATCGCGCGCCACGGATGGACGATCGAGGTCGTGCCGGGGCATGCCCTCGAGCCGGCGACCGTCGCCGCGATCGAGCGCATCGAGTCGCGCTGGCGGAGCGGGCGGCCGCGGCTCCAGGGCTTCGCCATGACGCTCGGAAGGCTGTGGGGCGCACACGAGGACGAGGCCGCGCGGTACGTCCTCGGCCGCGACGCCGACGGTGAGCTCTCAGCCTTCCTGCGCTTCAACTGCTACCCGGCGGGACTCTCACTCGACGTGATGCGCCGCACGGGAGACGAGCCCAACGGCGTCAACGAGGCGATGATCGTCGCCGCGATCGAACACGCGCGCGCGGCGGGACTGACAGAGGTGAGCCTGAACTTCGCCGGCTTCTCGCACATCATGGTCCCGCGCGGCCCGCTGAACCCAACCCAGCGTCTCGGCCGTCGGCTGCTCCTGCTCGCGCACGGCCGCTTCCAGCTCGAGCGGCTGGCGCGCTTCAACGAGAAGTTCGGTCCGCGCTGGGAGCCGCGGCACCTCGTCTATCGCCAGGCGCTCGGCCTGCCGCGCGCCGGCCTGCGTGTCCTGCAGGCGGAAGCGTACGTGCGTGGGCCACGCCAGCGGCCCCGACGCGACGGATGGCGGCCGCGCGCAGCCCCGCTGATCAGGCAGCCCGCCGCGCCGGCCGTCGCCCCGCCAGCAGTACTCCCACGCTCATGAGCGCAACCGCCACCCACGTCCCGGCGCGCGTGAGCTGGTCCGGCAGGTGGCTCTGCACACTCGCCGAGACCGCCGCAGCGTCCGACGCTGCCCCGGCCAGAACGAGTAGCACCCACGCCAGCAGCGCGAGCAACAGTGCACGGCCGGCCGGGGAGAGATGCGTTCCGCGCGTCAGCGCTAAGCCCGCCACCAGGCCGGCGGGCACCCAGGCCACGACGAGCCGCAACAGCGGCTGCGCGGCGCCGCCCGCGAGCTGCTCGAGGGGCAGGGCGCCCGCGACCTTCGGCCCGATGTCGAGCGCTCCGACGCCGCGCAGCAGGTACAGCCACCCGACGCCCCAGACGACCGCGAGCACCGCGCCGGCCCAGGCCAGGACCGGGCGCCCACGATGCGCCGGCGTCTGATCGTTGCGGTCGCGGCGGCGTGGATCGGGCTCGGCGCCTTCGGGACGTGGAGCTACGGGCACGACTACTGGGCCTACCGTGGCTTCCCGCCGCCGCATAACCCGCCGGGGGTGACCGCCGGGCGCACCGAGCACGTGAGCTTCTTCTCGCCGTCGCTGCGGCAGCGCAGGTCGTATGACATCTACCTCCCGCCAGGATACGCAGCCGCGACGGCGCGTGGGCAGCGTCTGCGCGTCCTGTATCTCCTTCACGGGTCCCCGGGCCAGCAGATCCTCTTCTTCAACGCCGGTCGTCTTGGCGTCGCGCTCGACACGCTGATCTCGAAGCGCGCCGTGCGCCCGTTCCTCGTCGTGATGCCTGACGGTCACGACGGGACGTACCGGTCCGACACCGAGTGGGCCAACACCGCGCACGGGGCCTACGAGAGCTTCGTGCTCGACACGGTCCACGCGGTCGACGCGCGCTGGCCCACGCGAGCGGACCGGACCGCTCGCGCGATCGCCGGCAACTCTGAGGGAGCCTACGGCGCGATCAACATCGCGCTGCACCATCTGGACACGTTCTCGGTCGCCCAGAGCTGGTCCGGCTACTTCACCCAGACCCGCACCGGGGTCTACAAGGGAGCCTCCCCGGCCACGCTGCGCGCAGCGAGCCCGGCTGCCTACGTCGGCGCCCTGCGCCCGCAGCTCTCACGCTATCCGCTGCACGCGGTGCTCTACGGCGGCAGGAAGGACCCTGGGACTCGGCAGCTGCCCGGCTTCGCCGCGGCTCTGCGCGCGGCGGGAGCCGACGTCGTCAGCGCGACCTATCCCGGCCGCCACGACTGGAAGCTGTGGCGGTCGCAGATGCCGCACATGCTGCGCCTGCTCGACGTGGGGATGACGGCGCGATGACGGCACTGATCCTCGGGCTCGGGCTGGCGGTGCTCGCCTCCGTCGCGCTCAACGGCTCCTACCTGCTCCAGCACGCCGGCTCGCGGGCAGGCCCGGCGGTGAACGTGCGGCGCCCGCTTGCCACCCTTGGCGCGCTGCTGCGCTCCCGGCTGTGGCTGGCCGGCGCCGCGGCCGGGGCGGCGGGCTGGGCGCTGCACGTCGGGGCGCTGGCTCACGCGCCGCTTTCGCTGGTCCAGGCCTTCGCGGCCGGCGGCCTCGCGCTGACCCTGCCGGTCGCGGCCCGCGCCTTCGGCCAGCGGCTCGCGCGGTCGGAGGTCATCGCCGTCGCCGTGCTCGTGGCATCGCTCGCGCTGCTCGGCCTCGGCGCCGGGGCGGTCGCGGCGGGCGCAATCCCGGTGTTGGCGCTCGCCGTCTCGGTCGGGCTGGCAGGGCTGGGGGCGGGGATCCTGGCCGCCGTGGATGCGGGACCGCGGCGCGCGCATCTCCTCGGAGCCGCCGGGGGCATGCTCTACGGAGCCGCCGATGCCGCCACCAAGGCTGTGACGATGACGCACGGGGGACTGCTCGCCGCGGTGCTGAGCCCGTGGACCGCTGTGGTCGTCCTCACCAGCGTGGCGGCGTTCGCGTGCTTTCAGCGCGGCCTGCAGATCGGGCCCGCAGTCCCCGTGATCGCGTTGATGACCGGCGCCACCAACGCCGTGGCGATCCTGATCGGCCTCGTCGCCTTCGGCGAATCGCTGGGCGCGACCGCCGCGTTCGCTGCCCTCCATGTCCTGGCCTTCGTGCTCGCGGGGGCCGCAGGGCTCGTGCTGGCCGCCGCGCAGGGGCGCGTAACGCCCGAGCAGCCGCCTCAGGCGGCCGCCGGAATCGGTGCAGGTGAACGCGACTGCAGCAGCCAGATCGCGAGCGCGCCCAGCACGAACGCCAGCCCATGTTCGACGCCGGCCAGGCCCATCGCAGGCGGCATCACCACGAGGAAGGCGCTGATCGCGACAACAGCGGCGAGCCGAGTCGCTCCAGCCCTGCGCCGCAGCGCCGCGCCGGCCAGCGCCCCCACCGCTCCGGCCCACACGCACGAGACCCCGTAGTCGGGAGTGTCGACGATCGCATCGACATCTGCGAGCGCGAGCAGCCACACGAGCCCGACGCCGGCATAGGCGATCAACGCCGAGCCGATGTGGGCCACGAGGACCGACGTCCAGAACGCGGGTGCGCCGAGCACGAGGATGACCGCAAGTGCCGTCAGCGCTGTGCCGGTGAGCTCCACCACCGGGTTCCCGGCGACCACCAGGCCGCTCGTCAGCAGCGACCCGACGTCTCCCGCGGCCACTCCGGCGGGGCTCGAGGCCAGATCGCCGACGCGCGGCCAGCTCGTCGTCCTGCGCAGTACCTCGAGCGCCGCCACCGAGACGAGGTACACGCCCGCGAGCGGAACCGAGAGGGACCGAAGACGACGCAACGCCATGGGTCAAGGGTACCGGGAGCGGGCTAACCAGGAGACAACCGGACGCCACCCGCGGACAACCGAGGCGACCGTAGGTTGGTTCCTGTCGCACCCAACCACCACCCCCTCATAAGGAGGCCCGAATGTCCAAGTTCAACCCCCGCCGTTCAAGCCGATTCCTCACGGTCGCCGCCGTCACAGGCGCGCTCGTGATCGGCGTGCCGGCCGCTGCCATCGCGGCCGGCTCCGGCACCCCGTCCGCAGCTGGTACGAGCACGACGGCCGACTCGGTCAAGCAGTCCGGCGCCGTCACGACGGCCACCACGAAGAAGGACCGCCGCGACGCCAACGGCCATCGCGACAGAAAGCAGGACGGCCGCGACGCCAACGGCCATCGCGACAGAAAGCAGGACCGCCGCGACGCCGACGGGCACAAGGACGCCAAGGGCGCCAAGGACGTGCGCGACGCCGACGGCCACCGCGACAGCCCCGCTCACCGCTGATCGTCCGGTGCAGCACGATCATCGCGGGGCCTCCAGGAAGGGGGCCCCGTTGATGGTTTAAGCCCAGCCATCACGGTCAAGGTGCGCGCTCCCACTCGGAGGCCGGCAGCGTCCGTCTCATGGGTTGCCGGACCTCCGGCGCCAGCCCAGCGATCAAACGGGCCCCGCCCGATACGGCGGGCCCTCGGTCATACGCTTCACTTCACGGCGATGTCCCCGGCCGACCTGGCCCAATGCAGCGATGGTGCTCCGGCAGACGCCGAGCCGCGATGGCCGGCGTCGGCGGCGGTCGCCGTCGTCGCCGGGCTCTATCTGCTCTTGCCCGAGCGGCTGTCGCTGGGGCCGACGATCGTGTTCCCCGTCATCGCGCTCCTGCTCGTGATCCCGCTGACGGTCCGCTCCCCGGTCCGGCGCCCCGGAGAGCCGCGCGTGTTGCGCCTCGCGGCGTTCTCGCTCATCGGGCTCACGGCAGCGGCCAACGGGGTCGCTCCTCCTGCTGATCGAGGCCCTGCTGCAGAAGGGCCATGCGGTGTCCGGACGAGCGCGCCGGCTCGGGCACGCGCCCGCCGGACTTCTTGTTCCCCCAGATGGGCGATCCAGGGCTCGGCGAGCAGGGGTGGCGCCCCGCGTTCGCGGATTACCTCTACGTGTCGTTCACCAACGCGTCGGCGTTCAGCCCCACCGACACGATGCCCGTGTCGCGCCGGGCGAAGTCACTGATGGCAGTCCAAGCCCTGGCCTCGCTGATTACGGTCGTGCTCGTGACCGCACGCGCGGTCAACGTCCTGAACTGAGGACCGGCGACGCGCCGAACGCCGCGGCCCCGTGAGTGCTAGAGGTCGCGTAGCTCCTCGAACGTTCCGTGGGAGCATTCTCGTTGTACGCGACGCGATCGTGACGGGCTTACGGGAGTGCGGCTCGCTGGCGGTGCGTGTCGCCATGCCACGGATAGTCCTTTCAGTTTTGCCATCACCTCGGTAGATTGGCGGCTACCACTTGCAAATCGCAATCACCTTCGAAAGGGTCGCGGATGCCGGACACCACCTGCCACATGTCGATCTCGCTCGACGGTTTCGTCGCCGGGCCTGACCAGAGTCGCGAGCACCCGCTCGGGAAGCGCGGAAGGGAGCTCCACGGCTGGCACCTCGGCGACGAGCGCGCCAACGAGGCTGACGAGACCGCGACCGGCTGGCTCATGCGCCCGCGCGGCGCCTACCTCATGGGCCGCAACATGTTCGGGCCGATCCGCGGCGAGTGGGATGAGGACTGGCGCGGCTGGTGGGGGCCCGAGCCGCCTTACCACGCACCGGTGTTCGTGCTCACCCATCACGCCCGCGAGCCGATCGGGATGGAGGGCGGGACGACCTTCCGCTTCGTCACCGACGGCTTCGACGCCGCCTACGCACAGGCGCGTGAGACGGCCGGCGACGACGGCGTAGACATCGCGGGCGGCGCCTCCACCGTTCGGCAGGCGCTCATCGCCGGGGTCGTCGACGAGCTCACGCTCGACATCGCCCCAGTCCTGCTCGGGTCCGGCGAGCGGATCTTCGACGGCGTCGAATCTCTCGGGTTGGAGCCCACCGAGGTGCTGCATTCGCCGCTGGCCACGCACATCCGCTACCGCCGGGCGAGCTGAAGGCCGGCTTCCGCTACGTCTACGTTCAAACATGAGCGGGCGCCTCTCCCGTCGCGTCCGACGCGACCGCCTTGGACGAGGCTCAGCAGCCTCGGCTGGTGGGCCGGCCGCGGGCTTCCGCTTCGCCCCGGGGCGTAGCGAGAGCGCTGGCGGCGTCATCGCAGACGATCGGAGGTCGTCCGAGGCGGGAGCGAGTCCCGCGACGGTCGAGGCGCTCGCATCTCGCGCACTTCGGTGGGCGCTGGTCGGCATGACGGCGCTCGGCTTGATCGAGAGCCTCGAGGTGGCGCAGCCGACCTCACGTCGATCGACAGCCTGGTCCACCCGAGCCCTCACGAAGGTCCCGAGAATGCGACCCGCTGACGGACCCGGAAAGCTAGCCGTCAGGCCGTAGTTCCCCGCACTTACGTGGTGGGCGTTCCCCGATGTGGCCGGTACCTCGTTCGTCGAGGATGTTCGGTGGCTGACTTCCAGGACGCGAGGAGCGAGCATGGCCACCACGAGCATCATCCCTCAGGAGAACGACGTGTCCGCGCCGCTCGGCACCTACCGCGCAGCGGTGGTCAACGAGTTCGGCGCGGCGTTGACCATGGAGCAGGTCGCGCGGCCGACGCTCGACGTCGGTCAGGTGCGGGTGAAGATGGAGACGTCGGGGCTCTGCCACACCGACATCCACGCGTGGCACGGCGACTGGCCGGTGAAGCCCTCACCGCCGTTCATCCCGGGCCACGAGGGCGTGGGGATCGTGATCGAGGTCGCGCCCGGCGTGAGGGACGTCGCGGTGGGCGACCGCGTGGCGATGCCGTGGCTCGGCTACGCGTGCGGCAAGTGCGGCTACTGCGTCTCGGGGTGGGAGACGCTGTGCCATGAGCAGGAGAACATGGGTTACTCGATAGACGGCTGCTTCGGAGAAGAGGCAGTCGCCTTCGGTCACTACGTCGTGAAGGTACCGGCGGGCATCGATCCGCTCGACGCGGCGCCGCTGGCGTGCGCGGGCGTGACGACCTACAAGGCGGTCAAGGTCGCGGGCACGCGATCGAGCGATCTCGTCGCGGTCTTCGGAGTCGGTGGCCTCGGGCATCTGGCGATTCAGTACGCCGCTATCGCCGGCGGCCGCGTGATCGCCGTCGACATCGTCGAGGAGAAGCTCCAGCTCGCTCGCGACCTTGGGGCCGAGTTCACGGTCAACGCGGCCAAGGAAGACCCGGTCGAAGCGATCCAGAAGCTCGGCGGCGTCGACCAGGCGATCGCGCTGGCGGTATCGCCTCGCTCCTTCGAGCAGGCGTTCCGGTCCCTGCGCCGAGGCGGTACGCTCGTGTTCGTCGCGCTGCCGGCCGACAACACGGTCGAGCTGCCGATCTTCGAGACGGTACTGCAGGGCATCACGATCATCGGCTCGATCGTCGGCACGCGGGCCGACCTGCGCGAGGTCTACGAGCTCCACGGCGCCGGCCGGACCCACGTGATCCGTGAGGCGCGCCAGCTCGATCAGGTCAACGAGTCGATCGCCGACGTCGACGCCGGCCGCGTGGCCGCGCGCATCGTCTTCCAGTTCTAGCGACCGCAGTCAACTGACAGGAGAACAACACGCGCGAGCGTACGCCCACGGCGACCAGCGGCGTGGAGGTCTCTCCGCGTCGGGTTCGCGCTCGCGGAGGTCGGGCTCGATTACCTCTCGTTAGGACGTCTCGGCGGGCTCAAGGAGGGAGAGTGCCCGTTGTGCACGCCACAGGCGAATGGCGCGAAGCCGCACTTCGTGCCAGCGAGCCGCCCTCGGCCACGCCGGAGGTCGCGGGTTCGAGTCCCGTCGCTCCCGCTCCGCGATGGACCGCAGCACGCCGCTGGCGCCCGCAGCCTCCAAGCGCGCAAGGGCCGAGACATGTTGCTCGGCACCTTTGGAGCCGGACAGTCGAATCCTCGCAGTGATCCGCGACGCGGGAGGGTGGGCGTCGCCCACCCTCCCGGGGTCCGGTCAACCGTGCTGCAGGGCGGGGCAGTTGGCGGGGGCCGGTTCGTCGATCCGCCTTGTGAACCCGGCCGGGACAAGGGAGACCACGACGGTCACGAGGTCGACGCTGCCCTCGTTCCGGACGACGTGGAGATCGTTGCCGTCGTCGACGAAGCCCGATCCAGCCGGAACCACGTGCGACGGGCAGCCGGGATCGCCCATGTAGAACGTCGCCGTGCCGGACTTGACGATCACGAGGCTGGGGCCGGGGTGGCTGTGCCAGCCGAAGGACCCTCCCGGTGTGATCGTGTTCTGCAGCACATGGACATCCGACGCGCCCTTCGTCCTGATCGCGGCCTTCCAGAAATCGCGCCGTCGACCGGGATCAGTGTCGGTTTTCGTCTTGGAGTCGATGTCGTTGAAGCGCCCGACGCCGAACACGGTGGTGGTGACCCCCGCCGGCGTCGTCGCCAGGGCAATCCCGCCGTACGTGGCGGCACCCACCACACCGACGAGCAGAATCCAGAGCCATTTCGATCTCACTTCTTCCTCCCTTTCCGGACGAGCGGTCTCGTCCTCGGTGATGGCGATCGCTCGCCGCTTCTGCAGAGCGCGCTCGGGGGCGACGAGTTCAGTCGCCCCCAAGACATCGCTACCGGTAGGTCAGACCTGGCGGAATGAGTGAGCCCGATGCCGGACGGCGGGGACGAGGGCGACGACCATCAGCAGCGCCAGCATGGTCGACGCCGCGAGCGCGATGAGCAGCCAGTCGGCGCTGCCCGACGCGTCGGCGGCCCGGGTGAGGGGCACGGCCGGGGCGGCCGAGACGGCGGGGCGGTCGGCGGGGCGGACGCCCGTCCCGTCGACGCGCGGCTGCGTCCAGGACCGCGTGTGATTCGCGACGGTGGTGACGGCCGTCTTGGAGCGCGCCGGCTGCTCGGCCGGGCGCGCCATGGCGGGGCTCGCTCCGAGGGAGATCATGGTGGCCGCGATGACCGCCGAGCGGGTGAACTGCGATGAGTTGAGCATGGCTCCTCTTTGGGTCTCGGGCCACCGGGTGGCGGCGTCGAGAAGGAGCTTGCGCCCCGCCCGTTCCGTGCCCGTAACGCGCGCGTAACGAGGTCCTGTACGGTCGGCGGCCAGTGGCCATGACGGACTTCCGGATCTTGGGACCGCTCGAGGTGGCGCAGGGAGGACAGCTCGTCAGCCTCACCGGCGCAAGGCAGCGGGCGCTGCTTGCGATCCTGTTGCTGCACGTCGGCGAGGCGGTCTCGACCGATCGGCTCATCGACGAGCTGTGGGGCGACGAACCGCCCGAGGCCGGCTCTGCGGCGCTGCGCGTTCGCGTCTCGCAGCTGCGTCGTGCCCTGGGTCCGGCCGGCAAGCTGCTCGTGACGCGGCCGCCGGGGTATGCGATGGCGCTGGCGCCCGAGCAGCTGGACCTGCGGCGCTTCGAGGCCCTCGTCGAGGCCGGCGGAGCGGCGCTTGCCCGTGAGGCTCCCGGCGCCGCCGTCGAGAGCCTGCGCGAGGCGCTGGCGTTGTGGCGCGGCCCGCCGCTGGCGGACTTCAGCTACGCGCAGTTCGCCCAGGCGGCGATCGTCCGTCTGGAGGAGCTGCGCCTCGCGGCGACTGAGCTGCGCGTCGAGGCGCAGCTCGCGCTCGGCGACCACGCGCAGCTGGCCGGTGAGCTGCAGGCGCTCGTCCTCGAGCACCCGTTGCGCGAGCGGCTGTGCGGCCAGCTCATGCTCGCGCTCTACCGCGACGGGCGGCAGGCGGATGCGCTGGAGACCTATCGTGCGGCGCGCCGCAGGTTGGTCGAGGAGATCGGGCTCGAGCCGGGACCGGAGCTGCACGATCTCGAGCGACGGATCCTGGCCCAGGACGTGAGCCTGATGGTGGGCCGACCGGCTCCCCGGCCGGTGGCGCGAACCATCCTCGTCCTGGCGCGCCAGGACGTCACGCTCGACCCGCTCGTGGGGCTGGCGTCGCAGCTCGCGGCCGGCGGCGGCCAAGAGCTGGTGATCGCCGCGCTGGTGCACGACGAGGGAGAGCTCGCCGAACGCACGGCCCGTCTGAACGGCGTGCGGGCGACCGCGGCGCAGCGCGGCGTAGCGGCCCGCGTGGCCGCCTTCACGTCGACCGACGCGAGCGCCGACGCTGGCCGGCTGGCCGGCGAGGAGGACGTGGCGCTGATGCTGCTCGACGCGCCGCAAGCGCTGCTCAGCGATGGCCTGCCCACCGACGACCTCGCGGCGCTGCTCGCCGCGGCGCCCGGCGACGTCGCGCTCCTCGCGGGGGCACGGCGTCTCGGCGTCGCCGGCGACCGGGCCGTGATGGTGCCCTTCGGGGGACACGAGCACGACTGGGCTGCAGTGGAGCTCGGCGCCTGGTTCGCCGGGGCGACCGGGATCCCACTGCACCTCATCGGTGCCCGCGGCGATCCGCGCACGGGCCGCCGCGACGCGAGCCGGCTGCTCGGCCATGCCTCGATCGCGCTGCAGCGCGGACTCGAGATCACGGCCGAGCCGGTGCTCGTCGCCCCGGGCACGGCCGGCATCATCGAGGCAGCCGAGCGCGCCGCGCTGGTGGTCGTCGGGCTCTCGGACCGCTTCGCCCGCGAAGGCCTGGGTGCCGCCCGCGTCGAGATCGCCCGGAGCGCCACGGCTCCGGTCGTGTTCATCCGCCGCGGGCTGCGACCGGGTGGGCTCGCCCCGCCGCGCGCGCTCACCCGCTTCACCTGGTCGGCGGGCTGACGCCGGCGCTCAGCGCACCCACAGCTGGTCGTAGAGGACGCCGCCCTGCTGGCCGTACTGGAAGTTGCGGACCCGGCGGGAGACGAATTTGACCGAATTCTGGGCGAGCAGCGGCAACGTGGCGGCCTGGTCGGTGACCCGCCTGTCGACCGCGGCCCAGAGCGCGTCGGCGCGGGCGTCGTCGGCGGGCAGCTCGGAGGCGCGCTGGGCGAGCTGGTCGGCGCGGTGGTCGCAGAACGCCGAGAGGTTGTTGTTCAGGCCGGGGGACGCCGGGTGGAACGCGTCACAGCGCAGCACCTGCAGCATGTTCGAGGCCGCCGGGTAGTCGGGGAACCACCCGTAGAGGCCCGTCTGCACCCGGCGACGCGAGTCCTGGATGCGGGCGAAGAAGGCGTCCCTGGGCAGGACGCGCAGCGTGGCCCGGTAGCCCAGCCGCTTGAGCAGCTTCACGAGCAGGCGCGACCAGGGATTCAAAGGAGCGACCGGTGGTGCGAACACGGTGACCCGCATCCCGCGGGTGTGCGAGCGGGCGATCAGGCGCCGGGCGCGCGCGAGATCGGGGGCACTCCACGGCCGGCCACCACCGGCGTTGGCCGTATACGGGCAGTAGGGCCGGTGGCCGGGGAAGCTCGCGGGCAGGAACTGGCACGTGGCCTGCGCGTAGTGGTCGCCTCCCTGGCTGGCCACGAAGGCGCTCCGATCGACGGCGTAATTCAGGGCACGCCGCACGTCGAGGTCGTCGAACGGGGGCGTGTGGGTGTTCAGGAAGGCGTAGACCGTTCCGGGTGTCGGCGTGGAGTGCAGCTGGCCGGCGTAGCGGGTGGCGATCGCCTCGATCCGGCGGTGCAGGTTGGAGTTCAGGCCGAAGTCCGCGCCGACGAGATCCGCGCGTCCCTGCTCCACGGCGTCGAATGCCAGTTGCCCGTCCGCACAGCAGTCGATGGTGATCGCGTCGGGATAGCCGTCGGGCCGGCCGTCGACGGGTTGGAAGCGCGGGTTGCGCACCAGCCGCAGCGGTCCGTGGGCGCTGAGCCCGGCGACCATGTACGGGCCGGTGGCGGGCACCGGCCGGCGCGCGGGGAGCTCCACGCCGGGCGCGACCGCGACGGCGCTGGGCAATGCCAGCTTGTCCAGGAAGTCCGGGTCGGCCGCGGTCAGCCGGAACGTGATCGTGCCGGCGGCGTCGTCGATCCGGATGCCGGAGGACAGGTCGCAGGGCGCCCGCCGTCCCAGGCAGCGCCGGGCGCCACGAATCCCGGTGTAGTACGCGGCGAGAGCCCGGTTCAGGCGCAGGACGCGCTCCAGGCCGCGGCGGACGTCGGACGCCTTCACCGCGGCGCCCGTGGAATAGCGCCGCCCGCGGCGCAGCTGGAAGGCGTAGGTGCGACCCCCGTCGGTTGGCGCCGCCACCGACACGGCCAGGTCGGGCGCCAGCGTGCTCGACTGCTCGCCGCCGACGCGCCGGAAGGCCACGAGCCCGTCGTTGGTGAGGCTGAGGGCCTCCCATCCTTCGTAGTCGGCCGCGGGATCCAAGGCGGCGGCGGTCGGTCTGAGGGTCTCGCCCTTGATATGCAAGATGCGCAGCGTGCCGCCGCGGTGCTGCGCACCGGTCGCGCGAACACTCACCCACAGCGCGCCGTCGACGACGACCAGGCCCTGCGGGTGGTTGCCCGTCTTCAGCGTCTGGGCGACGCGGTTTCGAGCGGCATCGATGCGGGCCACGGTGCCCGCGCGCTCGTTGGCGACCCATACGCCGCCCGCGGCGGCGACGACGCTGGTCGGACCGCTCTGGCTCCCCAGCCCGATCACCGCGGTCTGGACGCCGCTGCGGCCGTCGATGCGCGACACCGTCCCGTCTTCGGTGTTGGCCACCCACAGCGCACCGTGTTCCCACGCGAGGCCATTCGGGCTGCGCCCGACGCTGATGCGCCGCATCACCGCGGCGCGGCTCCGCCCAGGACTCAGCTGGGTGACCGTCCCGGAGGACTGGCTGGTGGCCCACACCGAGCCCCCTCCGCACGCCAGATGGGTCGGCTGGTCGTCGAGACTGGTGGTCGTCGTGCGCAGCTTCACGGGGTCGAAGCGCACGATGCTGCGGTCATAGGTGCTGGCGACCCACACGGCGCCGGCGGTGACGCACACGCCGCTCGGGCTGTTGCCGGCGGGAATGGTCCTGACCACCTCGTTGGTGGCCGGCGAGATCCACTTGAGCGTCCCGTCGAGGGTGTTGACCACCCAGACGCCGCCGGCGCCGACGGCTACCGCCGTCGGGCCGTTCCCCACAGTGATCGTCTGGCTCACCGCGCGCGTGCGCCGGTCGAGCCGCGAGACGGTCCCGCCGGCCTCGTTGGCGACCCACAGCGCGCCGGCGCCCGCGGTCACCTGGGAGGGGGATGAGCCGACCGGGATATCGGCGAGCAGCGAGTGCTTGCCCGGGTCGATCACCGCAACGGCGTCGGCGTCGGCGATCGCCAGATCGCCGCCCGCGCCAGAGCGAACGACGAGCATTACCGAGACCAGCGCGAGCGCTGCCAGGACCGCCGCGGCAGGAGCCGCAAGCCGGCGCGGCGGTCGTCGACGGACGCGTACGGCTTGCGCGGGCGCATCCGCAGCCGGCGGCGCCAGCGCCGCCCGTGCCGCGGCGGCGAGCTCGGCTCCTGACTGCCAGCGGCGCTCGGGATCCTTGGCCATCGCGCGGGAGACCACGTCGTCGAGGGCGACCGGCACGCCGGCGCGGCGCTCGCTGACGCGCGGCGGGTCCTCCTCGAGGTGCGCGTAGATCGCCGCTACTTCCGAGTCGCGCGGGAACGGCACCTCGCCGGTCAACGCCTCGCACAGCACGCACCCCAGCGAATAGAGGTCGGCGCGGCCGTCGGCTGGCTCGCCGGCGATGCGCTCGGGCGCGAGGTAATCAACCGTGCCCACGAGCCGGTCGCCGGCCGTGACGCCGCCGGCCGTCGCGATGCGCTCGGTCAGTCCGAAGTCGGCGAGGTAGACGTGCTCTTCGGCGCCCTCCATGGCGATCAGCGCGTTGCTCGGCTTGACGTCGCGATGGGCCAGGCCCCGCGCATGCGCCGCGTCGAGCGCGTAGCCGAGCTGCGCGACCAGCCCGACCGCGCGCTGTGGCTCCAACGGACCCTCGCGATGCAGCAGCGAACCGAGGTCGGTGCCTTCGACGTAGCGCATCGCGATGTACAGCTGGCCATCGCTCTCGCCTGCCTCATAGATCGGCACGATGCCCGCGTGATCAATCGACGCGGCCAGTCGAGACTCCACCAGGAACCGCGAGCGAAAGCGCGCATCCTCGGTCACGTGCGACGCCAGCAGCTTCAGCGCCACCTTGCGCCCCAAGCGCAGGTCGTCGGCGCGATACACCACGCCCATGCCGCCGCGACCGAGGAGCGCCTCGATCCGGTAACTCCCCAACTGGGTTCCGATGGTGGGGCCAGGCACGCGTGCGCCCGACCCTTCCCGACCGGGCGAACCCAGCATACGCCCGACTGCTCCGCGCGCCATCGCTCCGAAATTCGGCGGAACTGGAAACGGCGGGATTGCACAGCGTCCCATTTCCGCGTGTGGGCTCTCAATCCACGCGGGGCGAGGTCGCCTTTGCAGTAGATCGAGGCGATGCCGAGATCGGTGTGCTCCGAGCGGGCGCTCCCAGGGAAGGCTTACACGCGATAGAGGAACGTGTAGATCGCGGTTGGACCGCTCTGGGCCCAGTCCGCGAGGCAGTAGCGGCATGTGCTGCCGTCCTCGGCAGAGACATCGACCGTGCTCGGCGGGCGCCCTTCGAGGACCTGGGCCTCGATGCGGATGCCTTGGAGTGGGCCGTCATCCAGCGTGGCTGTGATGGTCGGCCCGCGATCTCGGTCGGAGCCGGACGCATCGGAGGTGATGTGGTTGTGGAGCATGTGAGCAACGGTCATCTGGCCGCCTGGTCCTTCGTCGTCTCGCCGGCCCTCGCGATGTGCGAGCGCCCTGCGGCGACCTTGGCGCGGTCGGCGTTCAACCCCTTGGCGAGGTCGCCGGTCGTGCTGAGCGGGTGGTGGTCCAGGTAGTCGATGATGCGGTCCTCGATGTGGTCTGTGCGCAGTCGCGCGGTGGCGCGACGGTTGCTGGCGCGACGCGCGGTCGCTCGACGCGCCGAACGCTGCGGCACCGCCGGCGCCGTGACGAACGTCGACGCTGGCGGTTGTGGGGTGGGTGCTCCGTTCACGGTGAGATGCGGTTGCATTGCCGAGACCTCCCAACCCTCGTGGAGGTGGCGCGCGAGAGGAAGAGGGAACGAGACCCAGACGCGTGAATCAGCAGCTTGGCCCCGCGGGTCTCGATCATGGCCTCAAGCTCCGCTCCTCGGCGCGGTCGCGCTTCGGTGGCTGTCGGCTCCGAGGCTGAAGTCCTGCCCGCAGAGTTCGCCGGCCACCCACTTTACTCCCTTCCGGGCCGATAGCCAACAAGCGCATACGCCGCCGAGTTCTCGCCGCCCCATCAACCGCCCCGGCGCGCGCAGCCCCGAGCGGTCACGCCCGTTCGCGGGCAACTACTGAGATGGCTCAGGCGTTTTGCCCGATGCCGCCCGCCCGCGACGCGCGTACGGTCGGCTCGTGACCACCACTGATCGCCCACGGGTCCTGATCGCCGGCGGCGGTGTCGCCGGCGTCGAGACGCTGCTCGCTCTGAGCCACCTTGTCGGTGAGCAGGTCTCGGTCGAGCTGCTCGCGCCCGAGCGCGCGTTCATCCACCGGCCCTCCTCTGTCGCGGCCCCGTTCGGCTTTGGCGGCCCCGCGGCCTTGGATCTGGGTGAGCTCGTTCGGCGCTTCGGCGGCGGGCTGCACCGCGGCGCGGTGAGCGCGGTCGACGCTGAGCATCGCATCGTCGTCGCCGCCCCCTCCGGCGAGGCGATCCCCTACGACGTCCTCGTGGTGGCCGTCGGCGCCGTCTCGCGGGCGGCGGTGCCGGGCGCTCTGACGTTCGCCGGTCCGCGGGACGCGCCGGCGCTCGAAGATCTGCTCGACGCTGTGGCGCGCGGCGAGTTCAGGCGCCTGGCCTTCACGCTGCCGGCCGGAGCCACGTGGTCGCTGCCGGTCTACGAGCTTGCCGTGATGGCATCCGTCGAGCTGCGCAACCGTGGGGTCTCCGATGTGGAAATCACGGTGGTGACCCCGGAGAGCGAGCCGCTCTGGATCTTCGGCGCCGCTGCCGGCACCGCCGTCCGCGACATGCTCGCGGCCCGGGGCATCGAGCTCGAGACGGGCGCGCGGCCCCTGGCAGCCCGGGACGGCCGCCTCATCCTCGACGGCGCCGAGCCGCTTGAGGCCGACGCCGTGGTGGCGCTGCCCCAGCTGTCGGGCCCGCACCTGGATGGCCTGCCCGCCGACCGCGACGGCTTCCTGCCCGTCGATGCCCACGGGCGCGTGGCCGGCGTCGCCGGGGTCTATGCCGCCGGCGACGCCACGACGTTCCCGATCAAGCAGGGCGGGCTCGCGACCCAGCAGGCGGACGCGGTCGCCGAGGCGATCGCCGAGGCTGTCGGCGCGCTCCGCGAGGCCGCGCCGTTCCGGCCGGTGCTGCGTGGGCTGCTGCTCACCGGCGGCGCGCCCCTGTACCTGCGCGCGGAGCTCTTCGGCCCGACCGGGGCGACGACCGCGCGGACGCTTCGTGGAGTGGCCTCGGGGCGAGCGCTGTGGTGGCCGCCGGGCAAGGTCGCTGGTCGCTACCTCGCGCCGTATCTCGCCGACGCACGACCGGTGGACCTCGCCGACGAGCCGCTGGCGGACCGCGGAGCGAGTCGTAGCGCGCCCGCTCCGGACCGCGACGACGCCTTCGAGCTCGCGCTCCTGCTCGCGGAGGAAGACGCGAAGATGGGCGACTACCGGCAGGCGCTCCACGCCCTGGACGCCGCCGCCGCCCTTACCGGCGGCGTGCTGCCGGCCGCCTGGGCGCAGCACCGATCGCGCTGGCAGCGCGAGCTGGCCCGCACCCGGTAGACCGGCCCGGGAACACGCCCACCCGTTCCCGCGTGTTGATCGCCGGCGGCGGCGTCGGAGCGCTCGCGGCTGCGCTTGCGCCGCAGGCGCTGGTGACCGGCTCGAAGTCATGATGCTCGCGCCCGACCGCCATGGAGGTGCCTGAGGCCCCGTCTCGCCGGTGTCCACTGCTTCGTCTTTAGCCGCTACACCTCTCTGCCGGAGTCCTTGGGCGGGGTGGAGGTCGATCTTGACGCCGGCGATCGACCCCGCGTCGACGAAGGATCGGCCGATGTCTGATGGCGCCGCGCGCGCGATCCTGCAGCACCTTGGTCTCGCCGCCGGAGTCTCGAGCGCGATTCCGAGCTATGACTGCACGGATGGCTCGACGGCGACGCTCGTCGCTCGTCCCACCGTCCTGGACTCCGACGGGGCACCGGACTGGACCCGCGACCCAGTCGTCGTCTCGCTGGCCCGTGGGATCGCATCAAGGACCCGCTCGGGATCCTGGATGGCTTTCTCGAGCGGGTGTTGCCGGCGACCGACGCGCACCTGCTGCTCGCGGGCCCCGACGCGCACCAGGTCGCCGATGACCCCGAGGCGGCAGCGGTGCTGGCTGAGGTCCGCGAACGCTGGCGGCGATTGGCGCCGCCGGCGCGCGCGCGGGTTCATATCGCCTGCCTTCCGCTCACCCCGCCTGAGGAGAACGCTGCGATGGTCAACGCGATCCAGCGCCAGGCCGCGGTC
>JBDTMF010000024.1:0-30773 GCA_039934455.1 Solirubrobacteraceae bacterium | reverse complement strand
GTGGCGAAATCGCCCGGGGAGACGGGCCCGAGCTCGGGTCGCGAGAGCGTGACCTCGTTGTCGAACGGCTGCGTCGGCTCCGGCTTAAGCCGGCCCTTGATCGCGCCGTCCTGGAGCCAGGAGGCGATCACCTCGCGGTGCTCGGAGGAGGCGGGCAGGGGCTCGGAGTTGGGCGCCGCGGCGAAGTGCAGCGGCTGCGAGGGCTCGAAGACGTCGTTGTAGTTGAACGCGCCGAGCACGCCGCCGCCGCCCTGGAGCGTCGCCAGGCCTTGCCCGCGGCCGTTGATCGCGATTCGTGGCGCGACCGTCGGCGGCCCGCCGTCGAGCGGGACCGCCGGATCGAAGGTCGAGCCCAGCATCCGCCGCGCAACCGAGCGCGACCCGCCCCCGAAGTCCTCGCGGAAGACGGCCCAGGCGAACGAGCCGTCGTCCTCGACGTCGATGTCGACGGAGTCCGCGCGCCCGCCGGCCTGGCCGCCGAGATCGGGCAGCGAGGCCTCCTGGGGGAACGCGGAGGGGTTGAGGCCGGTCACGCGCCGCGCGTACACGCGCGGGCGGCCGTCGGCGTGATCCTCGCCCCAGGCCACGATCGCGTTGCCCTCGGCCGAGACGGCGACCTTGGGCCGCTGGGTGCCGCGGCCGGCGGCGCGAGCCGGGTCGATGTCCAGCGGCGCGCCGACGGGCTGCCAGCCCACGTCCTGCAGGCGTGAGACGCGAACGTCCGATCCGCCGCCGCCCGGCGCGGCCCACGCGGCGTAGGCGGCGCCGTTGATGCCCATGTCAACCGAGATGTCGGTCGACACGCCGCTCGGGTCGTTGTAGAGCTCGGTCGGGCCGAGGAACGGGCCCGGCTGCTCGTCGTTGCCGTCGACGACGCTGCCGTACACGCGCGTGCCCGCGGTCCACACCACGACGAGCCGGGCGGCGTCGGCGGCGGCGATCGCGGCGCCGGTCGCGCCCGCCCCGAGGCCGTTGTCGACGCGCTCGGGCGGCCGGAACTGGCCCCCGATGAAGCGCGAGACGAAGACGTGGGGCGCGCCCTCGACGCGCTTGAGGTAGACGACGCCGCCGGTGCCGTCACGCGCGAGGTCGATCCCGCCGAGCTTGTCGATGTCGGCGGGACCGTCCACCGGCGTGGCGGGGAACCAGCCGGCCGACGCCAGCGACGGGAGCGCGGCGAGCGCCAGCAGGGCGAGCAGGACGGACAGGCTGAGGCGGCGGGACATGGGCTCCAGTGGACGAGTGGCGGTTCCGGTCGGTGCAACCGGCGGCAGCTCGGAAAGTTACGGCGCGGGCCCGACGGCTGTCCCGGAGCCGACCACGAGACCCTCGGCAACGGCGTCGGCGCGGAAGCGCTCGGCCTCCGCCGCGCAGCGTTCCTCGTCCCAGCCCAGCTCGGCTCCGAGCGCCCGCGCCACGCGCTCGGGCGCCTGCTCGCCCGGCGCGCACAGGCGCCGCGCGGCGGTCAGTCCGAGCCGGGTGCGCCGCAGCAGCACGTCGGACACGCTGCGCGCCTGCTCGCGGCGGGCCGAGAAGGCCGCCTCGGCCAGCAGATCGGGCATGCCGGGCAGGATCGCCTGGGCGAGCTCGCCGCGCTCCGCGGCGGTCTTGAGGACGTCGTGGGCGGCGAAGCCGTAGCGACCCGCGAGCTGCTCGTAGGCCTCATCGTCCACGCCCTCCACGCGCGCGAGCTCGTTGGCGTCGACCGGCATGCCGAGCGGGATCTCGCCGGTGCGGCAGGGAGCGTCGCGGCCGTCGCGCTCGACCAGGCGGTCGACGGTGATCTTCGCCATCCGCCGCCAGGTGGTGAGCTTGCCGCCCGTGATCGTGACCATGCCGCTCGAGGTCTCGTACAGCTCGGCCTTGCGCGAGATGTCGACCGACTTCTTGGGGTCGCCCGTGGAGATCAGCGGCCGCACGCCGGCGTAGGCGCCCGCGATCTCCTCGGCGACGATGTCGGTCGCGAAGAACGTGTTGACCGCCTCGAGCAGGTAGGCGACGTCCTCGTCGGCCGGGCGCACGTGCTCGACGTCGCCCTCGTAGTCGTTGTCGGTCGTCCCGATCAGCGTCTGCCCGAGCCACGGCAGGACGAAGATCATGCGCCCGCCCGGGGCGGGGGAGATCACGCCGACGTTCACCGGCAGCCGCTCGCGCTCCAGGATGATGTGCGTGCCCCGGCTCGGTCGGATCACCGGCACCTCGGCCTCGTCGTGGAGCTCGTCGGGGCGGATGCGGTCCGCCCATACGCCGGTGGCGTTGACGACGGCCTCGGCCGCGATCGTGAACGACTCGCCCGTCTCGGCGTCGCGGACCTCGGCGCCGCGCGCGCGGCCCCCCTCCTCCAGCAGCCCCATCACCTCGATCCCGTTGGCGAACACGGCCCCGAAGCGCTCGGCCTCGCCGAGCACGGTCAGGACCAGCCGCACGTCGTCGGTCTGGCAGTCGTAGAAGAGGTAGCCGCCGCTCGGATGGCGGTCGGCCAGCGCGGGCAGCAGCTCCACGACCTCCTCGCCCCCGATCACGCGGTGGCGCGCGGGGCTCCAGTCCGCGTGGCCGTCGAGGTTGCGGTCGCGGATGCGGCGGCGGCCGAGCGGCGAGCGCCGCAGCCGGTCGACCGCCATCACGTCGTACATGTTCAGCCCGAGCCCGAGCAGACGGTCCGGGCGCGCGCCCTCGAAGGCCGGCACGATCATCGGCAGCGGGCGCACCAGGTGCGGGGCGAGCGCGGCATTGATCTGGCGCTCGAGCAGCGCCTCGCGGACGAGCCCGAGGTCGAAGTTCTGCAGGTAGCGCAGCCCGCCGTGGACGAGCTTGCTCGAGCGCGAGGAGGTGCCGGCGGCATAGTCCGCCTTCTCCACCAGCGCGACCGAGTAGCCGCGTGTGGCGGCGTCGAGCGCCACGCCGGCGCCCGTGATGCCACCGCCGATCACGAGCACGTCGAACGGCTCGGAGGCGAGGGCGGCGACGGCGTCCGCGCGCGGGAGCATCAGATGCTCGTGGGATCGGCCATCTAGGAAAGGTAGGCGCGGAAGTCGTCGAGCGGGGCGCGCTCGGGCGGCGCCTTGTCCGGGCCCTTGGCGCGGCCGAGGTGCACGAGGCCGAGCACGCGCTCGGACTCCGGGATCCCGACCGCCGCGCGGCCCTCGGGCGTGCGCAGCACGCCGGGCGTGCGCCAGTAGCCGCCGAGGCCGCGGGCGTGGGCGGCGAGCAGGAGGATGAACGTCGCCGCCGCGGCGGCCGCGTGGTCCTCCTCATCCGTGACGGGATCGTCCGAGCGCACGACCGACGCGGCGACCAGCGTCGGCGCGCGGTCGAGCTTGCCCGCCGCCTCGGGCCCCGCCGCCGCCTTCAGCGCGGCGAGCGACTGCGGCCCGACGACGCGGAAGCGCCACGGGTTCGTGAGGTTGTGGTTGGGCGCCCAGCGGGCGAGCTCGAAGAGCTCCTCGAGCGTCGCGCGCTCCACCGGCTCGGGGTCATAGGCCTTGTGCGTGCGGCGGCTGCGGATCATCGCTTCGACGGTCACGCGGCTGAGGCTACCGGGGAGGGTGCGGCAAAAACCTTCAGGTTCCGGGACTTTCCGCCGATAAGCTCCGCACTTCCCCGAGTTCGAGAGGACACACCTGTGCTGCGCATCGACGAGACGTCCAAGACGCTGGTGGCACCGCCCGCGGGCGGTCTTGTCACCGAAGTGAGCCCCGACCGCGAGGAGATGCTCGCGCTCGTCAGCTCTTCCTGGGAGGCCTTCGCCGGCGAGCTCGGCCAGCCGAGCCTCCGCTTCGCGGCCCAGGGCCAGGTCGCCGGCCTCGACGTGCTCGCGTTCGACGAGCAGGCCGGTCGCGCCGTCGTCGTCGGCGTCGCCGCCGACGCCTCCGAGGCCCAGCTCATGGGTGCGCTCAACGGCGCCGCCGCGGTCGCGGCGATGGACGCCGCTTCGCTCGCCGCCGTGCACGAGTCGCTGCAGGCCGCCGTCCCCGGCGACTCGCCGCAGGTCGTGCTGCTCGCCAACGCCTTCGACGCCCGCACGCTGGCCACGGTCGACTGGCTGACCCGGCGCCACGGGCTCGAGATCTCCTGCTTCGTCCTCTCCGTCTTCCGCTTCGGCGCGGAGCGCCTGCTGTCGATCCGCCGCGAGTACCCCGCGCGCGACGTCACGGCCGTCGATCCCGCCGCCGAGGTCCAGCGGATGCTCGCCGGCGAGGCGCCCACGGACGACCTCGAGCTGGCCGCCAACGGCCACTCCACGCCGCCGCCGCTCTACTAGCGGCGCAACGCACCGGAACTGCGACGAACGGTCGCGGAGAGTGCCATCGTTCCCGGGGTCGACACCGATCCCGGGACGGTCCTGTGCGCCTCAACCTGCCTCGCCTCGCTCTGCTCGCCCTGCTCGTCGCGGGCGCGACGCTCGCCGTTCTCGCGCTGCAGTCACGCGACGACGGCGAGGAGACGGCGCAGGCCTGTCCCCCCGGCTCCATCACCCAGGCCGAGCGCGAGCGCATCGAAGGTCGCGAGCGCCGCGCCATGCGCGAGCGCGAGAAGGAGGCCGAGCGGGGCCGCGAGAAGGCGGGCGGCTGCTTCACGCGCACGCACCCTGAGCCCAAGGCCGAGCTGATGACCCGCGACACGCAGGCCTCGGCCCGCGTGACCGCCCCCGCCGAGAAGCTCAAGCCCGGCGCCTCCGCGGCCGCCGCACGCGCCGCCGCGCGCCTCGGCGCACGCGCCTCCTCCCTTCCCGGCGCCGCCGGCGAGTGGCAGCCCGCGGGCAAGGGGCCGCTGATCGACGACGACGAGCACTACCCGGAGGTCAGCGGCCAGGGACTCGCCGACCTCAACGGGCGCATCTCGGACTTCGCCCAGGGCTCGGGCCGGCTGTTCGCCGCCGTCGGCGAGGGTGGCGTGTGGGAGTCCGACGACACGGGCGCGAACTGGCACTCGATCGGCGACGTCCTCCCCACCCAGGCGGTCGGCTCGGTGGCCTACGGCGGCGGGACGCTGTTCGCCCTCACGGGCGACTCGGTGTTCGGCGGCGGCTCGACCTACGCCGGCGCCGGGCTCTACCGCACCACCAACCTCGGCGCAAGCTGGCAGAAGGCGACCGGGATCCCCAACGGCGTGATCGCCTTCAAGGTCGTGGTCGACCCGCAGACATGGTCACCGACGTGGTGGTGCACCAGACCGACCACCGTGTGACGGCGGCCGTCGGCTGGCGCGCGGGCAACAAGGCCAGCGTCGACTCGACGCCGCATCCCGAGTCGCCCGGCAACGGCATCTACCTGTCCGACAGCGGCGCGCCCGGCTCGTTCTCGAAGGCGGCCGCCCCCGGCTTCACGCCGCAGAACCAGATCGGGCGCATCGAGCTCGGCAACGCCACCGGGCCCGCCCAGGACCACGACTACCTGTACGCGATCGTCCAGGACGCGGTGAAGTTCAACGGCGGCCTCGAGGTGCTCGACGTCGACGGCGGGAACAAGGGCGTGGGGGCGCCGAGCCCGACGGCGCTCGACGGGATCTATGTCTCCGACGACTTCGGCGTGTCGTGGACGAAGATGGCCACCCCCGAGGAGCTCGCCGCGCCGGGCACCGGCTCGGCGCTCGCGGGCGTCGGCTGCGCGCAGCTCTACTGCCCCGGGATCCAGGCCTGGTACAACGCCTGGATCAAGCCCGACCCGACGCGCCAGGACGCGGGCGGCGTGCCGACGCGCCTCACCTTCGGCCTCGAGGAGGTGTGGCAGAGCCGGGTCGACAACGACCCGCAGGACGGCCCCGGGCTGTTCAAGGTGATCGGCCCCTACTTCGCCGACGAGACCTGCCAGTTCCTCAGCACCGGCCAGCCCAACTGCCCGACGACCGGGGACCCGGGAACGCCGAACAAGACGACGACGCACCCCGACCAGCACTCGGCGATCTACCTGCCCGGCTCCGACGGCGTGACGCTCGTGGTCGGCAACGACGGCGGCGCCTACAAGCAGAAGGCGGCGGCCGGTCAGCCGTCGTTCGCCTCCAACCGGTGGGGCCGCGGCGCGAACCAGGGCTTCAACACGCTGCTGCCCTACGACGCGCAGGTGTCCAAGGACGGCACGATCTGGTCGGGCCTGCAGGACAACGGCGAGATGAAGATCGAGCCGTCGGGCCGCCAGGTCGGCAACTACGGCGGCGACGGCGGCTTCAGCGCCGTCGACCCGGACAACTCCGCGATCGCCTACGAGGAGTACACGTTCGCCGACATCCACTCGACCACGAACGGCGGCAAGAGCTGGCAGAGCGTGGCGCCGCCCGACGACGACGGCTACCAGTTCATCAACCCGTTCGTGATGGACCCGACGGACGCCAAGCACCTGCTGACCGCCGGCCGCGGGGTCTATGAGACGAGCAACGGCCCGAGCCCGGACTGGACCAGGGTCTACGACCTCGGCACGCGCAAGCACCCCGGCGACGCGGGCGCGTCGGCGGAGGGTGACGACGACTCGATCAACAAGGTGTCCGCGGTCGACCTGCGCGGCGCCTTCACCGGCGCGAGCGGCGGCGGCTCGAGCGGCCCCAAGACCGCCGACTTCGACTGGGCCGGCGGCACGGACACGGTCGCGGGCGCCGACGGGGCGACGCAGCTCGAGCTGCCCGGCACCTACGCCGACAAGCCGTTCACGATCAAGGCGGGCGAGTCCGACGCCAAGGCGACGATCACCGTCAGGTGGGCCAACAAGCAGGACGACTGGGACCTGCGCGTGCTCAAGGGCGGCGCGGTCGTGGGCGAGTCGCTCTCGACGGGCGGCTCCAGCAACACCGAGCAGGTCTCGCTGACCGCCCCGATGCCGGGCGACTACACCATCCGCGTCTACAACTACGCCGCCACGCCGGGCAGCGGCTTCACCGGCACCGCGCGCTTCGACGAGGCGGTCGGGACCGACGTCACCGGCGACGGCGCCGCCGCCTACGTCGGGTTCTGCGGCTATTGCGACGCGCTCAACGCCCGCCCGTTCCAGCGCGGCCTCGCCACCAACGTCGGCGGCTCCAAGCCGCCCAAGCGGCTCAGCGGCGACGGCTGGCACATCGCGGCGGCCACCGGGCTCCCGAACCGCTACATCACCTCGGTCCAGATGGACACGACCGACCCGCGGACGGTCTACGTGACGCTGGGCGGCTACTCGCGTCGCTGGCTGCCGGTCGGCGCGCTGGGGGAGAACACCGCGAACGCCGGGTCGGGCCACGTCTTCAAGTCGACCGACGCGGGCGCGCACTTCGCCGACATCTCGGGCAACCTGCCCGACGCGCCGGCCGAGTGGACCGTCGTGCGCGACGGGCCGCTGATCGTCGGCACCGACGTCGGCGTCTTCATCGCTCCTGGCACGGGTGGCGGGACCTACGACACGCTCGGCAAGGGCCTGCCGACCGCGCCGGTCTACACGCTCGAGCTCAAGCCGGGCGACCCGAACACGCTGATCGCCGCCACGCAGGGCCGCGGCGTCTACCGCTACTCGTTCGCGGCCGCGCCGCAGAAGAACCTGCCGCGCAACCCGGGCGGGGGCGTGGCGGCCGGCGACGCCGGCTCTGGCCCGGTGGCGTGCACCGCCAGCCGTGGCTTCCGCTCCGCCTCGGCGGCGCGAGCCGGCCGCGGGGTGCGCTTCGCCTTCTCGCGCCGCGAGGCCAACCCGGTGACCGTCGACGTCTTCCAGCAGTCGCGGGGACGCCGGGTGACGGGCGAGCGGCTGGTGGCGCGCTTCATCAAGCGCGCGCACTCCTTCCGCTGGAACGGCCGCGGCAACCGCGGGCGGCGCGTCAAGGACGGGATCTACTTCGTCCGCTACCAGATGCGCTTCGCCTCCAAGCGCCTGCGCGACTTCCGCCGCATCACCCTGCAGCGCAAGGGTGGGCGCTGGACCACGCGCCAGCAGTTCTACAAGGCCGCGAGCTGCGGGCTGCTGAGCTCCTACAAGCTCACGCGACCCGTGTTCGGCGGGACGGGGCGGCGCCCGCTCGGGATCGCCTACCGGCTCTCGCGCCCTGGGAAGGTGACCGTCGAGGTGTTCAAGGGGACCAAGCGCGTGCGCCGCTTCGCGACACGCTCGCGACGGGCGTCGCGGACGTACCGGAACACGATCCGCTCGCGGGGCCGGGCGCGCGGCGACTACCGCGTGCGGGTGACCGTGCGGTCAGGGACTGCGCGGTTGACCTCGATCCTGGTGTCGCGGCGGCTCTAGCCCAGGCCGGCGCCGGGCGGCGCATGTCCGCATGACCTCCGGGCCGCGCGCGAGGTTGCGCGATCATGGGCGTCGATGCTGCTCCGCCGCCTGCGCTGGGGGCTCGCCGGCGCGCTGGTGGCCTGGGCGCTGATGCGCGCCTTCGGGCTCGAGCGCGGGTGGCCGCTCGTCCCGCTGTTCGCCTTCACGCCGTACGTGGCGCTGCTGGCGGTGGTCGTCGCTGCGGTGGCCGCGTGGCGGCGCTGGTGGACGGGCGCGATCGTGACCGGCGCCTGCGCGGCGCTCCTGCTCGCGCTGCTGGCGCCGCGGGCCATCTCCGACCGCGCTCCCGCCGGCGCGCCCGGGGTGCGGGTGCGCGTGCTCGCCGCCAACGTCGCCGGCAACCCGGCCGCTGCGGGCCGGCTGATCGCCGCGCTCCGGCGCTGGGACGTCGACGTCTTCAGCGCCGTCGAGCTGCCGCCGCAGGTCGCGCTCGCCTACGAGGCGGCGGGGGTCGACGCGCGCTTCCCCCACCGCGCGCTGCAGCCGCGGCCCGGCTTCAGCGGCACCGGGCTCTACTCGCGGCTCCCGCTGCGCCCGGCCGCCTCCCCGGGCGGCACGCGCTTCGCCTTCGCCGCCGCCGAGCTCCGCGCCCCGGGCGCCGCGCCGGTCGAGCTCCTCTCGGTCCACGTCCCCGCCCCCACCAACCCGGATGCGACCGGGCAGTGGCGGCACGACATGCGGACGCTGCCGTCCGCGGGCAGCGGAGCGCCGCGCCTGCTGGCGGGCGATTTCAACGCGACCCTCGACCACGCCGAGCTGCGGCGCGTGCTCCGCCGCGGCTACCACGACGCCGCCGAGCGGGCGGGGGTCGCCCTGCGGCCGACGTGGCCGATGGGCAGGTTCCCCCTCCCCACACTGATCACGATCGACCACGTGCTGGCCGACCGCCGCGTGCGCGTGCTCTCGGCCCGCACGGTCGCGATCCCGGGCTCGGACCATCGCGGCGTGCTCGCCGACCTGCTGCTCCCCGATGCCGACCGGGGCGATGGTTAGGTTGCCGCCCTGTGCTGCGGATCGCCCGACGGGAGCCCTCCGCGATCCTGCTTGCGATGCAGCTGGCGGGCGTGCTGCTCTACCCGCTCATGGAGGGCAGCGACGCCGGCCGAGCGCTGTTCAGCGTCTTCGGCATCGCGGTGCTCGGGCTCGTGGTGCTGGCGGTCCGCAGCACCCCGGGGCTGAACTGGGTCGCGCTGCTGCTGGGTGCGCCGGCGACGGTCCTGCTGCTGATCCAGGCGATCACGCGCAGCAACGACCTGCTGCCGTACTCCTCGGCGCTCGAGGCGGTCCTCTACTTCTACGCCGCCGGCGCGCTGATCGCCTACATGCTCGCCGACCATGAGATTACGCGCGACGAGCTCTACGCGGTCGGCGCGACGTTCACGCTCGTCGCGTGGGCGTTCGCCTACGCCTACACCGTCGTCCAGGCGATCGAGCCGGAGAGCTTCACGGCGGCGATCGACCCGACGGGGGAGCGCAGCTGGATGGAGCTGCTGTTCCTCAGCTTCACGACGCTCACGAGCACCGGGCTGAGCGACGTGGTGCCCGTCAGGGCGTTCGCGCGCGCGGTGTCGATGATCGAGCAGCTGGCGGGGCTGTCCTACGTGGCGGTGCTGGTCTCCCGGCTGGTCGGCCTCACCCTCCGCCGCCCCGGCCAGGACACCCACTAGACGTTGTGGAGCTCGCTCAGGATCTCGCCGACCGAGGCCTTGGCGTCACCGAACAGCAGCGCGGTCTTCGGGTCATAGAAGAGCGGGTTGTCGATGCCCGCGAAGCCCGATGACATCGAGCGCTTGAGCACGATGATCGAGCCGGCTTTGTCGACGTCGAGGATCGGCATCCCGTAGATCGGCGAGTCGGTGATCGTGCGCGCGGCGGGGTTGGTGACGTCGTTGGCGCCGATCACGAGCGCGACGTCAGTGCGCGCGAACTCGCCGTTGATGTCGTCCATCTCCTTGAGCTGGTCGTAGGGGACGTCGGCCTCGGCCAGCAGCACGTTCATGTGGCCCGGCATGCGCCCGGCGACGGGATGGATGCCGTAGAGCACCTCGACGCCGCGGCGCTCGAGCTCGGCCGCGAGGTCGGCGACCGCGCGCTGGGCCTGCGCGACCGCCATGCCGTAGCCGGGCACGACCACGACGAGACGCGCGTAGGAGAGCTGGATCGCCACGTCGGCGGCGCTCGTCGAGCGCACCGTGCCGCCCTCGACCGCCGCTGCGGCCGGCCCGCCCGCCCCGAGGCCGCTGAAGAAGACGTTGCCGATCGAGCGGTTCATCGCCTCGGCCATCTGTTTCGTGAGGATCGAGCCGGAGGCGCCGACGAGCATGCCGGCCACGATCAGCGCGGTGTTGTCGAGCGCGAGGCCGGCGGCAGCCGCGCTGAGGCCGGTGAAGGCGTTGAGGCTCGAGATCACGACCGGCATGTCGGCGCCGCCGATCGGCAGCACCGCGCACAGGCCGAGCACGCCGGCGACCACCAGCATCAACCAGAACAGCGCCTCCGACTCGGTGCCGGCGGCGACCACGAACGCGATCGCGACGGCGAAGGCGGCGAGCCCGGCGTTGACCTGGCGCGGGATCCGGAAGGCGCCCTTGATCGTCTCCTGGAGCTTGAGGAAGGCGATGATCGAGCCCCAGAACGAGATCGAGCCGATGATCGCCGCGAGCAGGGTCGGGATCAGGACGTCCAGGTCGGGGTTCACGCCGCCGTTCTCGAGCGCCTCGCGGTACTCGACGACCGAGATCAGCGCGACCGCGCCGCCGCCCACGCCATTGAAGAGGGCGACCATCTGCGGCATCGCGGTCATCCGCACCGACCGCGCGCTGGGGACGCCGACCGCGGTGCCGACCACCAGCCCGATGGCGATCAGCCCCCAGTCGCCGATGCGCTGGTCGATCAGCGTCGCGACGACCGCGATCGCCATGCCGACGGCGGCGACCTGGTTGCCGCGGACGGCGGTGCGCGGCCCGCGCAGCATGTGCAGCCCCGCGATGAAGAGCGAGAAGGCGACGATGTAGAGCAGCGTGATGACGTCGTGACGGCTCACGCCTGCGGCTCCTCCTCCTTCGGAGGCTCGGCAGGCTTCGACTTGAACATCCCGAGCATGCGGTCGGTGACGAGGAAGCCGCCGACGACGTTGATCGTCCCGAAGGCGATCGCGATCACGAGCAGCACGTCCTCGAGGAAGCCGTCGGCGGGCCCGATCACGAGCAGGCCGCCGAGCACCACGATGCCGTGGATCGCGTTGGTGCCGCTCATCAGCGGCGTGTGCAGCGTGTTGGGGACCTTGGAGATGACCTCGAAGCCGACGAACGCGGCGAGCACCAGGATCGCGAGATTGGTCAGGAGGTCCATCAGGCGACCTTCCCGTCGCGCGCGACGCAGGCCGTCTCGATGACCTCGTCCTCGAAGTCGAGCTGGAGCGCGCCCTCCTCGCCGCTCATCAGCTCGAGCAGCGATTCGATGTTGCGGGCGTAGAGCCGCGAGGCGTGCTCGGGCATGCGGCTCGGCAGGTTCAGCGAGCCGTCGATGGCGACGCCGTTGTCGGTGCGGACGATCTCCCCCGCCTTCGTGCCCTCGCAGTTGCCGCCAGCCTCGGCGGCGAGGTCGATGATCACCGAGCCGCGGCGCATGTTGCGGACCGCCTCCTCCGTGATCAGCTTCGGCGCAGGGCGACCGGGGATCAGCGCAGTCGTGATCACGACGTCGGACTTCGCGATCTGCACCTGCAGCGCCGCGCGTTGCGTCTCCTGCTCCTCGGGGCTGAGCTCGCGGGCGTAGCCGCCCTCGCCCGAGGCGTCGCCGAGACCCTCGACCTCGAAGAACTTCGCGCCCAGCGACTGGATCTGCTCCTTGACGGCCGAGCGGACGTCGAACGCGGTCACCACGGCGCCGAGGCGGCGCGCGGTGGCGATCGCCTGGAGCCCGGCGACGCCGGCGCCCAGCACCAGCACCTGGGCGGGCGGGATCGTGCCGGCCGCGGTCATCAGCATCGGGAAGAAGCGCGGCATCTCCTCCGCGGCCATGACCACCGCGTGGTAGCCGGAGACGGTGGCCTGGGAGGACAGCGCGTCCATCGACTGGGCGCGCGAGATGCGCGGGATCGACTCCATCGCGAAGGCGGTCGCGCCGGTGGCGGCGATCGCCTCCACCCCCTCCGCGTTCGTGCGCGGCGCGAGGAAGCCGATCAGGACGGAGCCTTGACCGAGGCGCTGCGTCTCCTCCGGGGAGGGCGGTGCGACCTTGACGACGGCCTCCGTGTCCCACACGCCGGCGCCGAGCGTCGCGCCGGCCTCCTCGTAGCCGGAGTCCTCGATGCCCGCCCCGGCACCCGCGCCGGGCTCGACCACGACCTCGTGGCCCGCGGCGACGAGCTTGCGCACGATGTCGGGAACGAGCGCGACACGGCGCTCGCCGGGGGCCGTCTCGGTGGGGACGCCGATCCGCAAGGAGCGGGACCGTATACGAACGCCAGTTAGAGCAGGCTGCCCACGAGGTAGCCGGCGAGGCGCGCCTGAGACTGCAGCGCCGGCGTCAGGTCGGGTGGCGTCGGGGGCCCGAACTCGCCCTGCGGCGTGACCGTGGGAGCGGGCTTGGCGGGCTTGGCGGGCTTGGGCGGCTTGGTGACGCGCTTCGCGGTCGCGGTCGCGGTCGGGACGGGCGTCGCGACGGGGGTCACGGCGGCGCGGGCCCTGCGGCGCGGGACGGGCGCCAGCGGAAAGGGCCTGCGGGCGAGCGCGGCGATGGCCTGCGCGGTGACCCAGACCGGCGTCTGCGCGCTGGTGCGGGAGTAGCGGACGGCGCCGCTCGGCGTGACGAGCGAGCGCAGGTAGGCGGTCGGCGAGCGGGCGCCGTGGCGGCGCTGGCGGTCGGGGTTGCGCCCGGCCGCGACGAGCGCCTGGATCGCCCACGCGGTCGACTGCGCGTTGGAAGGGCCGCCGGGCTGCAGCGGGTAGCCGCCGTCGGGGTTCTGGCGGCGCGCGAGGAAGCGCGCGGCACGGCGGACCGTCTTGGTGCCGCGCCGCCCGGCGGCCACGAGCCCCTGGAGCGCCGCGCCGGTGTCGTCGATCCCCGATCCGCCGCCGCGGCCGGCGAAGTTGAAGCCGCCGTCGGGATTGGCCTGGCTCGCGATCCAGCGCGCGCCGGCGCGCACGGCGCGGTCTCCCTGGCCCGCGGCCCGCAGCGCGAAGATCGCGAACGCGGTGGTGTTGACCCGGTCGGCGAAGGCGCCCGAGGCGCGGCGCTTGGAGAGCACCTCGCGCACGAGGTCGCGGCCGCCGAGCGTCGGCGACACGCCGGCCGCGCGCAGGAGCAGGATCGCGCGCGTCGTGTCCCCGATGTCGCCGCTGCGCCGCGGCGGGTGCGCCCGCAGGTAGGCGACGACGTCGGCGCCGCGGCGGTGGACGTCGCGCGGGTTGCGCCCGGCCGCGGCGAGCCCGAGGCCCGCCCAGCTCGAGTAAAGGCCGCTCGAGCCCTGGCCGGCCCCGCCGCCGAAGCCGCCGTCGGCGTTCTGCGCGGACTCGAGCCAGCTCAGCGAGCGGGCAGGGATCGCGGCCTCGGCCCGCGGCGGGGCGGCGCCGACGAGGATGAGCGCGGCGAGCAGGGACGCCGCGAGCGCCGGCGCCGGGCGCCAAGTCACCTCGAAGCGCCGCCGGTAGCGGCCGAGCGCGCGCACGAGCGCCGGGCCGAAGATGAGGCAGAAGACGACGTTGCCCACGACGTGGGCGAGGTCGAACGGGAACGAGGTCGTGAAGACGGCGCCGAGCTTGGCGAGGCTGTGGTCGCCGGAGTACGTCACCCACAGGTGCAGGTTCATCACCACGCCGTAGGCCGCACCCGCGACGGCGCAGGCGACCGCCAGCGCGGTCCGCCCCAGTTCGCGCCCGGCGGCGCGGGCCAGCAGCGCGCCGCCGACCCCGACGCCGCCCCACGCGCACATCTGCCACGGCGTCCACGGCCCCTGCCCGAAGAACACGTTCGAGGCGAGCGCCGCGACCGCCCCGACCGCGAACCCTGGCGCGCCGCCCAGCGCGTAGCCGGTGAGGAGCACGATGTCGGTCGTGGGCTTGACGTTCGGGATCGGGGCGAACGCGATCCGGCCCAGCGCGGCGAGCGCCGCGAGCGTGGCGACGAGCGCGAGCACCCGTGCCGTGGGATGCGAGCGCTCGTACCACGCGAAGCCCGCCACCAGGGCGAGGCCGAGGACGACGAGCGAGGCGGCGAGCCAGCTCACGGCGCGACCTCCGCGGCGTCCGGACTGGCCTGACCCGCGCGCAGCAGCGCGGCGCCGTCCTCGGGCAGCAGCGCGCAGCCGCCGAGGATGCGGGCGGTCTGGGTGGCGAAGTACCAGCCGCCGCCGAGCACCTCGGCGGTCGGGGCGTCGGCCACCGGCGCGCCGTCGCCGAGCAGGACGGTGCGGTCCGCCCACGCGGCGGAGAACTCGGCGTCGTGGGTCGCCACCAGCACCGCGGCGCCGGCCGCGGCGAGCTCCCGCAGCCGCTCGGTCAGCGCGTCCTTGTGACCGCGGTCCATGCCACGGGTCGGCTCGTCGAGCAGGACCGCGGCGGGAGGCTCGCCCTGCAGCACGATCGCCAGCGCGAGCCGCTGGCGCTCACCGCCCGAGAGGTCGCGCGGGTGGCGGTCGGCGAGCGAGCCGAGGCCGGCGGCCTCGAGCGCCGCGGCTCCAAGCTCCTCCCCCACGCGCTCGGCGACCAGGTAGTCGCCGGGGGTCTGGAGCAGCAGCGACACGCGCCCGGCGCGCACGATGCGCCCGCGGGTCGCGTCGGCGAGCCCGGCGGCGAGCCGCAGCAGCGTCGACTTGCCCGCGCCGTTGCGGCCCATGAGCGCGACGCGCTCGCCCGGCGCCAGCGCCAGGTCCACCCCGCGCAGCACGGCCGGGCCGCGCGGGATCTCGTACCAGACGCGCTCGAAGGCCAGCGCGGGGTCGGGCGCGGAGCGCCGGCGGAGGAATCCGGAACGGGCGTTCGGCGGCGCCGGGAGCGGCGCGCCCTCCGCGGGGTCCCCCGCCGGCCCGCGCGCCCGCAGCGCGGCCCGAGCGTCCTTGACCGCCACCGGCGGCGGGGTCAGGCCGGCGAGCGCGAACAGGCGGGCGCCGGGCGTCTGGAGCGCGTCGGGAGCCTGCTCCAGGAAGCCGCGCGGGTCAGCGTCGATCGTGACGGCGCCGCGGTCGAGCGCGATCACCCGGTCGGCGGCGGCGAGGCAGCGCTCGAGGCGGTGCTCGGCGAGCACGACCGCGGTGCCCCACTCCTCGTTGACGCGCCGCAGCACGCCCAGCAGCTCGTCGCCGGCCACGGGGTCGAGCTGGGAGGTCGGCTCGTCGAGCAGCAGCAGCCGCGGCCGGGCGGCCAGCGCCGCGCCGAGCGCCACGCGCTGGAGCTCCCCGCCCGACAGCTCGTGCGTCGAGCGGTCGAGCAGCCCCGCGACGCCGAGCGCGAGCGCGGCCTCCTCGACGCCGCGCGCGACCGCCGCCGCGCCCCAGCCGCGGTTCTCGAGCGGAAACGCGAGCTCGGCGCGCACCGTCCCCATCACGACCTGCGTCTCCGGGTCCTGGAACAGCGACCCCGCCACGGCCGACAGCTCGGCCGGGCCGTGATCGCGCGAGTCCAGCCCGCCGGCCAGCAGCCGCCCCGCGAACTCGCCGCCGTGGAAGTGGGGCACGAGGCCGGCCGCGGCGCGCAACAGCGTCGACTTGCCCGACCCCGACCCGCCGGCCACAACGACGAACTCGCCGGGCTCGACCCGCAGTGACACGTCGACGAGCGCGGGCCGCCCGGCGGACGGGCCGGGGTAGGTGTAGGTGACGCGCTCGAGGACGAGCTCGCTCATCGCCCGATCCCCCGGCGGTCGGCGAACGGCAGCAGTGCGCACGCCACCAGCCCCAGCGCGAGCGCGACCACGCCGGCGTCGACCGGCGCCTGCGTCCGCGGATAGGCCGCGAACGGCTCCCAGCCCAAGAGCTGCGCCGCGAGTCCGAGCACGGCGAGCGCGCCCGCCGCGGCGGCGAACGCGAGGTCGTGCCGCGACCACGGCCGCGCCTGGCGCTGCGGCCGCCGGGTGCCGCCGTAGCCGCGGACCTCGAGCGTCGCGGCGACGTCGACCGCGCGGTCGAGCGCGCCGGAAGTGACGGCGCGCATGATCGCCAGCCGCGTGGCGGGCCTACCCGGGCGGCAGCGCTGGGCGTCGCGCAGCCGCCGCGCGTCGCGCGCCAGCACCGGCACCATCCGCGTGGCGAGCGCCGCCGTCAGCGCGGAGCGGAAGGAGAGACGGCGGAAGGCGCGGAGCAGCTCGTCGGGGTCGACGGCGGCGGAGTGCAGCGCGAAGCAGGCGATGACGATGAGTGCGCGCAGGCCGAGGATGCCGCCGTAGGTGGTCGCCTCGAGCGTGACGTCGATCTCCCCCAGCGGCGGCAGGTGGCCCAGCCGCGCGATCACGGTCAGCCCGTCGCGCACGACGAGCGCGTTGACGAGCGCGATCAGCGCCGCGAACGGCAGCCCCCACAGCAGCGAGCGCGCGACCACGTCGCCGACCCCCGCGCCGGCCCCGGCCAGCGGCACCGCGAGCAGCACCGCCCCGAGCAGGAGCGGGTGCTCGAAGGACAGCGCCACCCCGGCCAGGACGACGCAGAACAGCGAGCCGGCGCCGGCGCGCGCCGCGTGCAGCGGGCTGGCGCGGCGCCGGTAGGTCACGGGGCGCCCGTCCCGGCGCCGACCGGGAGCGGCAGCGGTGCCTCGCGGCCGTTCTCGATCGCGACCGCGAAGTGGTCGGTGAGCCGGTTCTCGTCCATCGCGGCCGCCGCGGCGGCCACGCCCACGTCGTCGGTCCCCGCCACGATCCAGGTCGGCTGCTGGTCGAGGAAGCTCGTCGCGGCCACGAGGCCGGAGCCGGCGCCGAGCGCCTGCGCCACCGCGCCGCTCGCGTCGAGCAGCTCGAAGCGGTCGCCCTTGGCCGACGGCCGTGCGTAGACGCCGGAGACCTTCGGCCCGTCCTCGATCCGGCGCGCGGCGAGATCACGGCGCACCTCGGACCAGCGCCCGACGATCACGCGCAGCACGCCGCGGCTCGACTGCTGGCCGATGACGGCCGTCCCGCCCACCTGCGCGCCGGCGTTCTGGAGCCGCGTCTGCACCTCGCGGCACGCCCGCTCGGCGCCGGCGCCGCAGTCGATCCGCACCGGCGCGCGCTTGCCCTTCGTGTACGACACGAACGGGGCGGGATAGGAGCCGACCACCGCCGGGACACGCATCGCGGCGCCCCAGTCATGGCGGTCCCACCACACGCGGTCGCCGGGCTCGAGCCGGCGCGCGGCGGCGCCGCTGCTCGCCTCGATGCCGTTGACGTAGAAGAACCAGTCGACCGGGCGGCCGCTGCGGCGCCCGCCGCCGACGCCGTCGATCTCCTGGACGAAGCCCCCGCCGTAGCGGGTCGTGACCTCGAACCTGCGCTGCAGCAGACGCATCACCGTCTCGCCCGCCGGGATCGTCTTCTGCTTGGACGCGCCCATCTGCTCGGCCCCGAAGTCACGCGACACCGTCATCTCGGTGCCGCCGCCCTTCGGCGCCTTGCCGGCGCCCACCCCGCAGCCGGCGAGCGCGAGGAGCAGCGCGAGCAGGAGGAGCCCGCGCCTCATCCGACCACCACCCGCTCCGGGAAGGAGCGCACCATGCCATCGTGCTCCGCCGTCGCCCGCAGGGCCCCGGGCGCCGCGGGCGCCGCCACGGTCGCGACGCCGTCGGCGCCGGTCAGCGCCTGCGCGGCGCCGAGCCGCACGAGCGCTCCGGCCACCAAGACGCCGCGGCCGTTGTCGTCATAGCCGCGCACGGTCACGCGCAGCGGCGCGCCCGGCGCCACGATCGAGGCCTCGGGGCGCGTCTCGAGCGTGCGCTGACAGCCGCTGGAGCGATTCTGGACACACCAGAACCACAGCAGCCGCCCGCCGCGCAGCCGCTTCCCGGTGCCGAACGGGCCCGAAGGATCGGCGGCACCGGTGGTCCCGGCGCGGTGGCCGAGCTTGTAGACCCAGCCGCGCGGGCCGCTCGCGCGGTCGGGCCCGACCTTCCTGACGTAGAGCGAGCCGGCGTCGGCCGGCGAGCGCGCGCAGGAGCCGTAGTCGCGCAGGCGCAGCGCCAGCCGCGTCCCCGCGAGCACCGACAGCGGCGTCGCGCGCCCGACCGCGCAGCGGCGGCCGCGGACGCGCACCGAGCGCGCCTTCAGCTTCACCGGCGCCGCCTCGCGCAGCACGCCAGTCCTGCCCACCACCATCAGCTCGACGCTCGCCGCGCTCGCCCCCGCCGGAGCGGCGAGGACGAGCGCGATCGCGAGCAGGACGAGTCGCATCTACTTCACCCGGAAGCGCACGCGGGCGGGCGTGCCGCGGTTGAACGCGCCGTCGATCGCCTTGACCTCGAGTACGTAGCTGCCGCGGCGCAGCCGCGCGGGCAGGAGGTAGGACCAGTCGGCGCGGTCGCCGATGCGCAGGAACGAGCCGTGGCCGCAGCGCATCTTCACGAAACGCTCGCGGCGACCGGAGAGGTACGCGCACCGCTTGCCGACCCGGCGGGTCAGCTTGAGCTTGACCGAGTGCAGCCCGGACGGGTCGGCGGTCACGCTGCCGCGCAGCAGCCGCGGCGCGCGCCGCCGCGAGTAGACGGCGCCGCTGCGCACCGAGGCTACGGTCGCCCCCGGCGCGCTCGCGTCCCGCACCGGCGGGGTGTACGTGGGCCCGCAGTCGACGCAGACGTTCTCGGTCGCGGAGCGCACGTAGCCGGGCTTGGTCGCCCGCACGCCGGCCAGGCTGCGGTCATTGACGGTGACGTGCGCCACGCCGTCGGCGCCCGTCGTGAACGACCGGTCCGCGGCGCTGACCGTCGCGCCGCCGGCCGGCGCCTCGGTGGTCGTCGCGGTGAAGTCCGCGTCGAAGGTCACGCCGTACTGGGCGACCCGCACGTCGAAGGCCTGGCCGGGCTGGGCCGAGCCGGGGACCGAGGTGATCCGCAGCGGCGTCGGGTTGCGATCGCAGCCCTGGCCGAAGCAGTCGGGGAAGAACAGCACCTCGTCGCCCGCCTGCATGCGGCTGCCGCACGCGCCCGCCGTGGCGTAGCGGTAGTTGAGCCAGAACGCCCAGTACCTCCCGCTCGGATCGCCGGCGTTGGAGGCGTAGCGCTCGCCCTTGATCGCCTGGATCTCGTAGTCGCCGAACGACGCCCAGCGCCCGCTCCAGTCGCCGCCGGTGACCGACTCGAGCGCGCCGGCCGCACTGCTGGACGCGCACCGGTGGGCGGCGTTGCCGTCCTTCGTGAACGTCCCGCCGGGCTGGATCGGGGTGCCGGTCCGGGGCACGAGCGTGTCGTTGGCCCCCTCGACCCGGACGAGGACGTCATCCGCGAACGCGGCCGGTGCCGCGACCAGCAGCGCGACTCCGGCCAACAGGCCGGACAGGAACTTGTGCATCTATGAGCCACCCCTTCCACGAGGGTTCTCGGCTTTGCGGTCGGAGGGAGGTCTCCTGGCTTCCGGGCCGACCTCACGCTCCTTCCCAGACCGCACGCGGCGGTCCAGTGGATGCAGCTCTCACGAGCCGCTTGCGCTCGGCATCCCCGGTCACAGTGGCGGGTCCGCGCCGGTTTCCCACCGGCTTCCCTGTCCACCGACCTTGGACGTGACGGCGGGATGTTACCGTCCGAGACGCGCCATGACCGTCAATCTGACCCGCATCTACACGCGCCTGGGCGACGACGGGGAGACACACCTCGGCGACATGAGCCGAGTGCCCAAGACACACCTGCGGATCGAGGCCTACGGGACCGTCGACGAGCTCAACGCGCAACTCGGCCTCGCGCTCACCGCGCCCGGGCTGCCCGATCGCCACGCCGAGTGGCTGCGGCGGATCCAGAACGACCTCTTCGACGTCGGCGCCGACATCTCGGTGCCCGAGGGCGGCGAGCGGGAGCGCCTGCGCGTGCGTGCCGAGCAGACCACCTGGCTCGAGGAGGCCTGCGACGAGGTCAACGCCACCCTGGGGCCGCTGAAGTCCTTCGTGCTGCCCGGCGGCTCGCCCGCGGCCGCCCACCTGCACGTCTGCCGCACGGTCTGCCGGCGCGCCGAGCGCCGCGTGATCGAGGTCGGCGACGAGCTCAACCGCGAGTGCGTCCGCTACCTCAACCGCCTCTCGGACCTGCTCTTCATCCTCTCTCGCGGGGCCAACGCCGGCGCCGAGCCGCTGTGGGAACCGGGCCGGTACCGCTGAGCGAGCTGTACCCCGCCGAGCATCGCGCGCTGCGCGAGCTGCACGCGGCCGGGCGCCAGCTCGCCACGCACTGGGCGCGCCTGGCCGGGCGCCTCGGCGGCGCGCCCGCCAAGCCGCTGCGCGACGGCGCGGTGCGAGCGCGCGGCCTGTGCGGCGAGCTGGCCAGGGAGACGGCGAAGCACGGCCTCCACGGCTTCCCGGCCGCGCAGGGCGTTGGGACGTAGCTGGCTGGGCTGCGCAACAGCGCCGGCGACGTCCTGCTCGAGCGCAACCAGGCGCTGCGCTTCGCGGTGCTCGACGCCGAGCACGTCGCGACGCTCCTGCGCTACCTCGAGGCGCTCGCGCAGCGCCGCGAGGACGTCGCGCTGGCCGCCTTCCACCGCCGCTGGGCCGAGGAGATCGAGACCGCCCGCGACGCCGTCCGCGACGCCGCGATCGCGCTCGCCGAGGATCCCGACGACGCCGTCGCCCCCGCCGAGCGCTCCGCGCTCGGCCGCGCGGGCCACGGCGCCGCGACCGCGGTCGGCACGATGGGCGAGGCCTTCGACGGCTCGCCGCTCGGCCGCGCCGCGCGCAAGCTCAGCGGGCGTTAGTCCGAGTGGCGTAGGCGCACGCGCACGTCGTCGACCGGCGGCGGGGCGGCCATCAGCTGCCAGCCCCGCGGCACGAGCTCGTAGAGACCCTCGCGCTCGACCAGCACGATCCGCGGCTTCCCGCCGTCCTCGACGATCGTCCCGAGCCGCACGTCGCTGAGCGGCCAGCGCCCGTAGCGGCGCGCGAGCCACTCGCTCGCCCGGTGGACGTCGAGATGGCGCACCCCGCGGCCGAGCAGGTCGGCGACCACCGTCGCCTCCGCGATGTCCTCGACCGAATACCGGCGCGGCTCGCCGTCGGACTGCGAGGAGCGGATCAGGCCGCGGCGCGCCCACTGGCCGATCGTGTTGCCGGACACGCCCGCCAGCTCGCCCACCTCACCGGCGAGGAAGCTGCCGTGCAGTCTCGGAACCTGAGCCACCGACCCTGAAGGTATGCGACCCAGCGGCCGAACCTGGTTCCGAACCTGGTCGACACCGTCAAGGGCTACGCCGCGCACGAGCGCGCGACGCTCGTCGCCGTCACCCAGGCGCGCACGGCCGCGATGTCCGCGATCTCCGGCCCCGACCGGACCGCCGAGCAGGCGTTCTGGAGTTCGAGCTCCGCGCGGGCTTCCTCCTCGTGTACGTGCCCGGCCACCTCGAGGACCTCGGCCGCGTGGTGTGACTGCTCGAGGCGGCCGGGCGCCTCGCGGCGCGGGTGCGCGCGGAGATCACCGAGGCGTCGGCGGCGCAGCGGGCCCCCTTCGCTTTATGATGCCCGGCGTGCTCTCCGCCGTGCTCATCTTCGCGCTCAGCAAGAGTGCCTCCGTGACGATCGTCAACCTCGTCATCTGGGGCGTCGTCTTCCCCGCGCTGGTCACCGGCCTGATCGCGTTCGCGGCCATCCGCGCGATCGGCGAGCGCCAGGAGAACACCGAGAACGACAAGCGGGACCGCCGCCGCACCTGAGACGCGAAGAGCCCCTGCGGTGCGGGGGGCTCTCCAGCTCCGGGTCCGTGGTGGTTCGAGCGGCCTACGGGTCGATCGCGCGGATCCCGTTGATGTCGTCCTGGCCCAGTGTGAGTCGGCCTGCTGGTAGCGCGGCGATTCCGAGGCTCAGCCCGCGAGAGATAGCCTGCTCGGCCACCCGTGGACCCGCTCATCCTGCTCTTCGGCCTCGTCGTCGGGATTCTGATCGGGCTCACCGGCGTCGGAGGCGGCTCGCTCATGACGCCGCTGCTCCTGCTCGCCGGGGGCTACAGCCCTGTCGTGACGATCGGCACCGACCTGGCCTACGGGGCGGTGACGAAGACGCTCGGGGGTTGGCGCCATCTGCGCGCGGGCCACGTCGACGTGCGGCTCTCGTGGTGGCTGGCCGCCGGCTCCGTGCCAGGCGCGCTCGCCGGGGTGGCCACGCTCAACCTGCTCGACGACGCCTACGGCGCGAAGTTCGAGCCGTACCTGCTCGGGGCGGTGGCCGCGGCGCTCATGCTCGCGGCGTCGGCGACGCTGTTCCGGGCCGTGTTCCGCCCCGAGCTCGCGTCACGCGAGCGCGCATCGGCCGGCCTGCGGCGGCCGACGAGCAAGGCGGGGACCGTGGTCATCGGGCTCGTGCTCGGATTCATCCTCGGTCTGACGTCGGTCGGCTCCGGGGCGCTCGTCGGGCTCGCGCTGATCCTGCTGTACCGGCTCGAGCCGCGGCGGGTGGTCGGAACCGACGTCTTCCACGCCGCCGTCCTGCTGTGGAGCGCCGGGCTCGCGCACCTCGCGAGCGGGAACGTCAACCTCGGGCTGATGGCCAACATCCTCGCCGGGTCGCTGCCTGGCGTGTGGATCGGCGCGGCGCTGCTGCCACACGTCCCCGTTGCCGCGCTGCGCCACGCGCTGGGGATCATCCTCTCCGCCGCCGCGCTCGGCGTGCTGTCCAAGGCAGGCGTGTCGCTACCACCTGTTGCGCTCGCCGGCATTCCCACCGCGCTCGCCGTCGTGTCGGTCCTCATCCACCGGCGGCGGGCGGCCGTCGAGCGCGATCTCGCGGCGTCGGCGGACGACGAGGCTCGCCAGACAGGGCGGGTTCGTCTCTCGGGAGATGGCGACGGGCAAGCGTGAGGAGCGACTCGCGCGGGAGCACGCCGCGCGAGGCGCGGCGGCTCCTGTTGGAGTGCGGAGGGCCGGTCCATGTGCGCTCCGTCCTCGGCGGAGCTCGAGGACGCGATTCCGGGCGCTCGCGCGAGCCCACAGCGACCGTCACGAGGAGCTGCTGACGATGATCGTCTCGCCTCGGCGGCGGCGACGCGCACGCGACGAGATCCGGTCGAGCACCCGCCGCACGCGACCCGTGCGCTGATCCGCGCGGATCTCGGTGTTCATGGACGACCGCGCCGCGGATCGGCCGCCGCTCAGCGCGCCGGGTCATGCTGTACGCGAAACTCGACCGCGTGATGCAGCGGATCCGCCGACTGACGTTGTTCGAACGCATCGTGCTCGCGAACGCGGTCGTGGTCGCCACGGCCGCGGCGCTGCTCGCGGCCACGCCGTTCTCGGTCAGCTATCCCGCCTCGGCGCCCGACCTCGCGGTGCTGACGGTCGCGGTGGCGAGCATGATCGCCGTGGACGGGCTGCTGGTGCGCCGCGCGCTCGCCCCCTTCGAGCGCCTGCGCGAGTCGATGCGGCGCGTGGACCCCGTTCAGCCCGGCGAGCGGCTCGCCGTCGCCCACGCGGGTGGCGAGATGGCGGAGCTGGCACGGGCCTTCAACGAGATGGCGGACCGTCTGGAGGCGGAGCGGCGCGTCAGCACCCGCGCGGCGCTCGACGGCCGGGAGGCCGAGCGCCGGACCGTCGCACGGGAGCTACATGACGAGGTTGGCCAGACGCTGACGGCCCTGCTTGCCCAGCTCGAGCGCGCGGCGCGGCGGGCACCGCCCGAGATCCAGGTCGAGCTCGCCGAGGCGCAGGAGGTCGCGCGTGCGAGCCTCGCGGACGTCCGGCGCGTCGTGACACGGCTGCGACCGGACACGCTCGAGGATCTCGGGCTCGTGAGCGCGCTACGCGCGCTCACACGCCGCGTCCGCGACCAGACCGGTCTGCCGATCACCTACGAGCTCGATCCTCACCTGCCGGCGCTGGACGCGCAGGCCGAGCTCGTGGTCTACCGGATCGCCCAAGAGGCGCTCACGAACGCGGTCCGCCACGCCGGGGCAAGCCACGTCTCGCTCGTCCTGAACTGCGACCATGGCGACGTGATGCTGGCGGTACGGGACGACGGGCGCGGGCTGAACGAGGGTGATGCGTCCTCGAGCGGGATTCGCGGAATGCGGGAGCGGGCCCTGCTCGTCGGCGGCCGGTTCCAGGTCGCCAACCGGCCGGGCGGCGGCGTGGAGGTCCGCCTCGATGTGCCGATCATGGAGGCGCACCGGTGACGGTCCCCCTCAAGGCCCGCCTCCTGCTCGCCGACGACCACGCGATGGTTCGCCGCGGCCTGCGGCTGATCCTCGACGCCGAGCCGGATCTCGAGGTGGTCGCGGAGGCCGGCGACGGCGCGGAGGCGGTCGAGCTCGCCGTGCGCGAGAACGTGCATCTGGCCGTACTCGACATCACGATGCCGCGACTCACGGGCATCCAGGCCGCTCGCGAGCTCGCGCAGCGCTGTCCGGACATCCGGCTGCTGATGCTGTCGATGCACGACAACGAGGAGTATCTCTTCGAGGCCCTGCGCGCGGGCGCAGCCGGGTACGTGCTCAAGTCCGCCGTCGACCGTGACCTGGTGGAAGCCTGCCGCGCCACGCTCCGCGGCGAGACGTTTCTGTACCCGGACGCGGTCACCGCCCTGGTCCGGACTCATCTCGAGCGCAGCGAGGCGGACGGGGACGCGGCATTCGACCCGCTGACCCCGCGCGAGTCCGAGGTGGTCAAGCTCGTCGCGGAGGGCATGACGACCCGCGAGATCGCCGAGACGCTGGTCATCAGCCCCAAGACGGTCGAGCGCCACCGCTCGAACGTCCTCGAGAAGCTCGGCATGCGCGACCGCGTCGACCTGACCCGCTACGCGATCCGGCGCGGCCTCGTGGAGCCCTGAGCGGCTCGGCTGGGCCCTACGGGCCACCCCGCGCCACGGATGGGTGCTGCCCCGGATGGGCGCGGCAAGGGACTGATCCGAGAATGACCGGGATGGCTCCGGAACCGACCCCGGCGTCGACCCAGAGTCGCGAAGCGAGCCTCGCGACCTTGCGCGCCGCTTTCCGGACCGTCCCTGCCCTCCCCGTGAGGGAGGAGTCGCGGCCGCGCCGGGTTGATTGGTCCCGGCGCTGGCTGCGGCTCTTCGTCGTCTGCCGCGCGGGCACCGCGCTCGTCGCGGGCGGCCTGCTGGCGCTGCGCCCGTTCAGCGACCAGGATTCGGCGCTCGCCGCGCTGGCGGGCATCTGGACGCTGTGGACCATCCTGGCCGTGCGGCTCTCGCCCGGCCTCGCCGCGCGACCCATCGCCTGGTGCCTCGACGGCGTCGTCACGCTCGCACTCGTCCTGGCGGCCGGCGAGTGGCGCAGCCCCTTCTACCTGCTGGCGGTCTCGTCCCTCATCCTGCCCGCCACGACGCTGCCGCCGCGGCGCGCGGCGGCGGCGGCGCTCCTCTTCGTCGGCGCGTACCTGGGCATCGCGCTGGTCACCGGCATCGAGTGGGCGACGCTCAGCTCGACCGCCCGGCTCGAGAGCTTCACGACGCACCTGATGATCCCAGGCCTCGTGGTCCTCTCGCTGGTCTACGCCTCCGAGCTGCTCGAGGACCTCGAGGCCGAGCGGCGTCACTCGGAGGCGCTCGCGCTCGAGGCGGAACGGCGGCGGATCGGCTGGGAGCTGCACGATTCGGCCAAGCAGCGCATCCACGCCGCCAACCTCGTGCTGACCTCGCTCGCCGCGGGCGACGTCACACCGGCCCAGGAGCCGCGGCTGCGCATCGCCCTGGACGAGCTCGCCCAGGCCGTCCACGACATTGACGCCAGCCTCACCGAACTGCGCACTTCGCTCGGCGGTCACCGGCTCGAGGAGGCCGTGGCCCGCCGGGCCGCCGAGCTGCATGAGGCGAGCGGTATCGCCATCGACGTGCAGGGCCGCACGCCCGAGCTGCCGACGTTCGTCGCCGTCCACGCCTACCGCGTCGCCTGCGAGGCGATGGTCAACGCCGTGCGCCACGCTGCGCCCACCAGGGTCGTCGTGGACGTCGGAGCGGCGGGCGGGCGGCTACGCGTCGTCGTGACCGATGACGGCCGCGGGCTACCGCGTGACGTCGCGGCGGCCGACTCGACCGGGCTGCGGTCGATGGAGGCGCGCGCCCGCACGCTCGGCGGCAGCCTCAACTATCGCTCCACCCCAGGCCAGGGCACCACGATCGAGCTCGACGCGCCGCTGCTGGGAGGGCGCGACTAGACCGGAAGCCCGTGCGCTGAGCTGATACGCCGGAGCATCGTCTCCACCCGCTCGGTCAGCTCCTGCCTTGACAGGCCCGTCGTCCGCCGCAGCTCGGCGGTCGGCGTCCGCAGCAGCAGAAGGCCCACCAGGGCCACTTCGTCGGGATCGAGGAGCGCGACGAGCCGCTCACGCAGCGCCGGCGCGAGCTCCGGCGCGAGCCGGGGTTCGCGCACGACCTGGCGGAGGGTCTCGCAGAGGACCGCAGAGCTTGCGTGCTTCGCAAGCAGCGCATCCGCCTGCGCGAGCATCGCCGGCGCGACGAGCGACTCGTCGGCGTAGGCCGAGTTGATCACCACGCGCGGCGCCGGCGTCATGCGCTTGATCCGGTGGCAGAGCAGCAGGCCGTCCTCACCGGGAAGGTGAAAATCGACGAGCACAGCGTCGGGGTCGGTGCGCGTGAGCACCGGCCACAGCTCGTTCGCCTTCGAGGCCTCGCCGACGCAGTGGAGGTCCGGCGCGGCGTCCAGGACGGCGCGGATGCCCGCGCGCATGGCGGGATGATCGTCGACGACGACCACTCGGATCGGGGTGGGAGCTGAGCGGCTGGGATCCACGTGCATCGCGAAATCATGCCCGCCGGCGGCCGCCCGCGCCATGGGTGGAAGCGTCCATCCGCAGGTGGGGGTGTGCGTGGATGCGCCTCCGCGGACGGACAGCCAGTCCTGATCTGCGACGGAGAGCTCGGCATCCCCGCGGACACGCCCCACCGAGGTCCTCACATGACGGCGAGGCGGGCAGCCGCGCCGCGACTGCGGAAGCGACGCGCCCACCCGGCGCGGCGCGGTCAGCGTCGGCCGGACTGGAGCCGACGCGCCCGCACGAGCGAGCATTCGGCGTGGGCGACCCGGAAGTCGATGAGGCCGAGTACGTCGTCCTCTCTCACGGTCATGCCGCAGCCCGGGCACCGCCCGATCGCGAGCTGCCGCACCTGGGCCGGGCTCGCGGCGCGCATCAACGCCGGTGCGGCGAGCGCGGCGGTCAGCGCCCGCGTGAGCGACCTCGTATCCATCGGCATCACCCGGAACCCGCGGCCCCCGCGGAATGTGCGCGCCGCGGACCCAGGTCGTCAACCGACTGACGAAATCGAGTCCGGCTCGCGCCGGTACACCCGCGTCGGCGCGTCCGTCATCCGGATGACGGTGCCGCCCCCAGCGGTGCCCGGCGCGGCTCGTGATCGCCTTAGCCGGGTAGCGGCGCGTCGGCCGTGAAGTAGGGCGCGCGCTCGCCGCGGGCGACCTGGTTGCCGAGGCGGTCGATGATCATCGCCCAGGTGTAGCCGCACATGGCCATCTCGCCGTCGGCGGCCTGCTCGGACCAGCCGCCGTGCTCGAAGTGCACGACGGTGCGACCGTCGCCGGCGGGCTCGAGCTGCCAGGTGATCGAGGTGCCGATCCAGCCCGGGAAGCCGCCGACCGGGGTCCACTGCACCCGCTGGGCGGGCACGAGCGCGTCGATGCGCACCTCGAGCGTCTTGTCCCAGTCGGGCCCGAAGCCGAAGCGCGCGACGGCGCCGGTCTCCTCTGGCACTTCGAGCTGGTCGGTCCAGTTGCCGGCGAGGCCCGTTTGGGTCGCGAGGGCGTCGTAGACGCTCTCGGGCTCGGCGTCGACGGTGGTGCGGAAGTGGATAGCCGGCATGTGCGGTCGGTCCTTTCAGTCGGTGACGATCCAGGGGTCTGGTTCGGGCGGGCGGCCGGCCGCGACGGGCGCGAGGCGTTCCAGGAAGTGGGTCCAGCCTTTGGCGTGGGCGTCGCGCACGGGACCGGTGAGGCCGTGATGAAGCAGGGTCAGCCGCGTGCCCTCCCCGTCGGGCTCGAGCGTCACCTCGACACGCGTCGAGCCGGCGCCGGTGATGGCCCCGGCGCCGTCGAAGCCCCACGTGAACACGACGCGATGCGGCGGCTCGACCTCGACGTACTCGCCGAGAACGACGTCGCGGCCGTTGGCCTCGACGCGGAACGTGCCGCCGGGCCGAGGGTCGAGCAGCGCGGCGACGCCCATCCAGTCGGTGATGCGCGCGGGATCGGTGAAGTACGGGAACACGATCTCCGGCGGCGCGGCGATCCGCACCTCGTTGCGAAGCGGCTCAGTTGGCTGCGGCATGGCGCCCTCCGGATGCGTGCTCGCGCTCGGCCGCCGTCTTGAGGCGGCTCAGCGCATCTGGCCACATCGCCTCGACGAGGGCGCGCACCTCCTCGAGCCCTTCGGGGCGCGCCTGATACCAGCGGCGTGCGCCTTCGCGCCGTTCGCGGATGAGGCCGGCCGCGAGCAGGATGCGCAGGTGCTGCGAGATCGCCTGCCGCGTGACGTCGAACCGGGCGGCGACATCGCCTGCGGTGCGTTCCTCGTCGGCCAGCAGCGCGAGCACCTCGCGCCGGCGCGGCTCGGCGAGCACCTGGAAGACATCGACGGACACAGTGCGCAAGCATACACTTGCGCAAGCCCGTGCTTGCCGGAATCTGATAGAAACGCCCCATGGCCTTCGACGAAGCGTTGGCGGTGCGCGTGCGCGAGCGACTCGCCACCGAGCGCGGCCTGGCCGAGAAGGCGATGTTCGGCGGGATCGCGTTCCTGCTTGACGGCAACATGGCCGTCGGCCTGTCCGGCGACGAGCTGATGGTGCGCGTCGGCCGCGGCCGCTCCGAGCAGGCGCTCGCCCAGCCGCACACGCGGCCGTTCGACATGACGGGGCGGCCGATGAAGGGCTGGATCCTCGTCGCCCCGGACGCTCTGGACGGCGAAGCTGCGCTCGCCGGCTGGGTCTCGCAAGGCGTCGCCTTCGCCCGCTCGCTCCCCCCGAAGGACTGACGGCGTGGCCGTCGACATCGTCTGCGAGCTCGAGATCCCGCGGCCGCGCGCCGAGGTCGCCGCCTACGCCGCCGACCCCGACAACACCACCGCGTGGTACGCGAACATCAAGGCGGTCGAGTGGGAGACGCCCCGGCCGCTCGCCGTCGGCTCACGGCTCGCGTTCGTCGCGACCTTCCTCGGGCGCCGCCTCAGCTACACCTACGAGATCCGCGCGCTCGAGCCCGGCGAGCGCCTCGTCATGAGCACCGCCCAGGGGCCGTTCCCGATGGAGACCACCTACACCTGGCACGACGCCGGCGACCGCGCCACGCGCATGACGCTGCGCAACCACGGAGAGCCGTCCGGCTTCGCCAAGGTCGCCGCGCCCGTGATGGCGCGCGCGATGCGGCGAGCGATGAACGGAGACCTGCGGCGCCTCAGCAAGATCCTGCAGGAGCCCGCTCGCGCCGCTCCCGGCGAGTGAAGCCCGACGTTGCACGTGCCGATACGGCACAAGGAGCGGCCCTGCCGCTTCTGTCTGGGACGCGTCGGCGGTCGCCGCACTGGACGCGATCGAGACGCACTACGCTCGCCACGACGTTGGCGGTCGAGATCACGGGCCTGAACCCCCGCAGCGAGGAGCTCCACAGCACCCTCTCCGGGCAGCTGGCCGGCGCGCACTGAGACCCGGCGATGCCGCCTCGAGATCGGCGCGCAGGGTCAGGTGCTCAGGGCTTCGACGCGACTGGGCGGCGGGTCGCGCGGGGGCGATCCTCGCCCGGGCGCGCGAGATCGGATTCGGCTGCCACGCGGAACGAAGCCGGCGGACGAATACCGCGGTCAGGGAAAGGTCGTTCATCGCGCACCGACGTTCGTGGTCTGGCATGCCGCGACGCAACGGCTGCGACAGGTGGGGACCGGCTGCTTGCGTGACTTCCTCGGCGGCCACGACCCTGAGCGGCTGTGCCGCCAGGCCGAGTACGTGCTGCTGGCGCGCGTCGCTGGCCGCCGCCGCCGGTCCGCCTCACGCGCCCGATGTCGCCGACGATGGCGTTCCAGTCGAGGCGTTCGCCGCGCACGCCGCGATGGTGCTGCGCATGCAGGGGTGGATCTCGCGCGAACGCGCGCGGGAGACCGGACAGCTGGCGAGCGCCGACGCCGCGCTGGACTCGCTGCGCAGCACTCCGCGCGCACCGCGGCCCGGTGACGTCGCCCTCGCCACGACGGGGCTCAGGTGGGCGCGCGAGCTGCTCGCGGCCAAACCCAGGCTGTCGGAATTCGAGCGCGACGCCGTCCTCGTCGCGAGCGGCGGCCGCCTGCCGCGAGAGCGTCGATGGCTACGGCAGCACCCGGCAGTACGCGAGGACCGTCACGGCGGTGCGGCCGAAGCGCGTGTGGCGATCGATCCATGAACGCTGCTGCCACGGCTTCAAGGAGCGGTCGTGCAGCCAGCGCCAG
>JBDTMF010000023.1:0-31140 GCA_039934455.1 Solirubrobacteraceae bacterium | reverse complement strand
GCCGGACGGCCGCGCGGGTCGCGGGCCCCGCGACGCCGTCCACACCGCCCGTGTACAGATGCTCCGCGCGCAGCGCGACCTGCAGCGCGGCGACGTCGGCCGACGCCCGTGCAAGAGCGGGCGCGGCGAGCACACCGGCGACCAGGAGCGCGACGACGAGGTTCCGGGCCACACGGCAGCCTAGAAACTGGTGGCCCACCAATGACAGGGATGGGTGCGATCTTGCACGCGACGGGGTAGTCGCAGTCCTGTGAGGGGAGGCCGACTCGTGAGCCTGGCGGGACTCGTGGCGGTGCTCGCGCTGCTGCCCGCGGCCACGGCCTCGGCGCGCCCGCCGGCTCCGCTCCAGCGCTACGCCGAGGGCACGTGGGCGTCGTTCGTCGCCATGACCGACGAGCACACCGGCCTGCCCGCCGACTTCGTCAGCGCCGACGGCACGCGCAGCACCCCGACGTCCCCGACCAACATCGGCGCGTACCTGTGGAGCGCGGTGGCGGCCGAGCGGCTGGGGATCATCGGCCACCCGGAGACGGTCGCGCGCCTCGACCGCACGCTGAGCACGCTCGAGCGGATGGAGCGCGGCCAGGCCGGCCAGTACTTCAACTGGTACGACATCCGGACCGGCGCGTTGTCATCGACCACGCCTGGCGGTGGCAGCGTCACGCCGTGGCTGTCCTCGGTCGACAACGGCTGGCTGGCGGTCGGCCTGCGCATCGTGGCGAGCCGGGTGCCGGAGCTGCGGACCCGCGCGCAGCGGCTGTTCGACTCGATGGACTTCGGCTTCTACTACCGGCCCGACCCGATCGCCCGGCGAAGCCCGACCCGCCGCCGTCCGCCTACACGAACGGCGTCGTGACGCCGCACGCGTCATTCCTCGCCCTGCGCTACGCGCCACGCGAGGCGCTCGACAACCTGCAACGGCTCGAGCGCAGCTTCCCGGGCATGTACGGGAAGTGGGGCTTCCGCGACACGGTCAACGTCCAGACGAAGCGCGTGTCGGACTTCTACCTCTCACTCGACCAGGGCATGGTCATGGCCGCTATCGGCAACGCGCTCGGCGGCGACGTGCTGCGCCGCGCGTTCGTCACGCGGGCGACCGAGCGCACCCTGCGCCCGCTGATCGGCGTGGAGGAGTTCAACAGCGACCCGCGCGGGTGCACGATCACCGGCACGCCCGGTCCCGACCGGCTGCGCGGGACCTCGCGCGCCGACGTCATCTGCGGCCTCGGCGGCGACGACCGGATCGACGGCCGCGGCGGCGACGACGCGGTCTTCGGCGACGCCGGGCGCGACCGCCTCGAGGGCGGCGGCGGCGCCGACACGCTCTACGGCGACGCCGGCGACGACCACCTCTCGGGCGGCGAGGGCGCCGACGTGCTGACCGGCGGGCCCGGCACCGATCGCCTCAGCGGCGGCCCGGGCCAGGACTTCACCGAGCAGGGCTAGCGCGGGGCGGTCGCGAGGCGGTCAGATTCTCGCACCGACGGCGCCAGGGAGAGTAGATTCGCGCCAGCGATGTCCGCCACGGAGGGCCGAGACGGTCGGATCCTGCCCGCCACACACTGGGCGAGCCTCGTCGTGTTCGTGATCCTCGTCCCGGCGCTGGTGATCCTCTGGGGCCTCCCGGACCGCACCGCCGACGCGTGGGCGTGGACGATCAAGCCGGACCTCACGCCGATCTTCCTCGGCGCCGGCTACGGCTCGGGCGCGTACTTCTTCCTGCGCACCTTCCTCGGCAGGCAGTTCCACCCCTCGTCGGCGGGGATCTTCGGCGCCGCCTTCTTCGCGACGCTGATGCTGATCGCGACGCTGATCCACTGGGACCGCTTCAACCACGGCGACGCGCCGTTCGTCGGCGCCGTCGTCTTCTACGGCTGGGTGACCGTCTACGTCATCTCGCCGCCGATCGTGCTCGCCCTGTGGCTGGCCAACTCACGCACCGACTCCCGCGAACCGGCTCCCGGGGAGGCGATCGTGCCGCCGGCCGTTCGCCGCGCGGCCCGGTTCTTCGCCGCCGGAGCCCTCATCGCCGCGGTGGTCTTCTTCCTCGCCCCGGCGACGGCGATCGACCTCTGGCCGTGGACCCTGACGCCGCTGACCGCGCGCGTGCTCGGCTCGTTCACCGCGCAGGTCGGCATCGGCGCGCTGCTGGTGTCGAGGGACCCCCGCTGGAGCGCGTGGAAGCTGATCGTGCAGACGTTCTTCGTCGCCACCGCGCTGCTGCTCGTCGGCGCGATCCGGGCCTGGGACGACTTCGACACCTCGAACCCCATGACCTACCTCTACGTCGGCGGCCTTCTCGGCGGCGATCTCGCCCTCGCGCTGCTGTACCGGCGGATGTCCCGCTAGGTCTCGAGGGAGCGCAGCGAGACGACGTGCGCCGGGTTGACGCCGAGCGCGCGGCGGCTCTCGGCCTCCTCGAGCCAGGCGAGCTGCATGATCGACCCGCGCGCGGCCGCGATGATCAGCTTCTCCACGTCGACCGGCGCACCGTCGATCGCGAGACGCTCGCCGTTCACCATCATGAGCTCGGTCGAGGGCACGCGGGGGAGTCTACGGCCGCCGGGAGCCGCCGACGGGCTGGCCGGCCCTCCGGACGGCGGCGGCCAGGCACGCCACGATGGCCTCTCGGTCCGCCGCGCTCTGGTCGTTGGCCATCGGCAGCGACAGCGCGCGGGCGGCCAGGTCCTCGGTGCGCGCCAGCCCGCCCGCGATCGGGACCGAGCCGTAGGCGGGCATCCGGTGCAACGGGACGCTGAAGTAGGTGCGCAGCTCGATGCCGCGACCTCGTGCGTGCTCGAGCGCCGCGTCGCGCACACGCGCTGACGGGGCGAGCACCGGCACGAACTGCCACGCCGCGCCCGCGGTGCCGGACTGCCCGGTGTAGCCGTCGGGCGCCGCCGCCTCGAGGATCTCCGCCGCGGCCGCCCGGCGCGCGGCGAGCACCTCGTCGTAGCGGTCGAGGACCGCCAGGGCCGTCGCCGCCGGCCACTCCGGGAGCTTCGCGTTGAGCCCGGGGGCGCCGTGCACCACGCCGTCCTCGAAGCCGAAGTTCGCGAGCCGCATCGCCCGGTCCGCGACGTCCTCCCGTGTCGTCGTCAGCAGGCCTCCCTCGCCGATCGCGAACGGCTTGGTGGCGTGGAAGGAGAAGACCTCCGCGTCGCCCTGGCGGGCGAGCGGCAGCCCGTCCTCGGCCGTCGCCCCGAACCCCGCCGCCGAGTCGACCAGCAGCGGCACGCCCGCCTCGCGCGCCGCCAGCTCCCAGGCCCCGCGCTGGGCCATAGCCGGCGGGACGCCGAAGGTCGAGCACGCGAGGACGGCCCCGACCCGGTCGCTGCGGCCGGCGAGCGCGGCGCGCAGCGCGAACGGGTCCAGGTGCCACGAGTGCTCCTCGACGTCGACGAAGACCGGCTCGAGCCCGGCCCACAGCACGGCGCTGATCGTCGCGGCGAACGTGAACGAGGGCAGCAGCACCTCGCGGCGCTGCGGCCGATCGCCCACCAGCGCCCGCAGGCCGAGCATCAGCCCGACCGTCGCGTTGCCGACCGGGACGCAGCGGACGCCGGGCCCGAGGAAGCGCTCGAGCCGCTCCGTCAGCAGCTCGTGGCACGGGCCCCGGTTGGAGAACCACCGCGCCTCCTCCGAGCGCGCGTAGTAGGCGGCAATCTCGGCGACCGGCGGCAGCTGCGGCGTCTGGAAGCGGATCACCCGGGCGGCCCCTGCCAGAGGAAGCTCGGATAGTAGTCGCAGACGACATCGTCGATCATCTGGAAGCGGACGCCGGCGCGCAGCATCCGGCGGCAACGGTGCCAGTCGCCGGGCTCGTCGAAGAGCGCGGCGGCCAGCTCGTACTCGAACAGCCGCATCGCCCGGTGCTGGAGCGCGAGCTGCCAGCCGAACGCGTGGTTGACGGGCGGGAACGAGCCGAGCAGCTCGCTTCCGCCGTCGGGGGCGTGCTGCTCGAGGCGGCCGTAGGCGACCTCCGCGCGCGCCCCGCGGGCGGCCGCGAGCAGCGTGCTGACGTGGTCGGGTCGCAGCGCGTCGTCATCATTGAGGATCGCTATCCAGGCGCCGCGGGCGAGCGCCATGCTGCGGTTCAGCGGCCCCGTACCGGCGACGTACCAGCGCCGTCGCGGGTCCTCGGGATAGGGACCGCGGATCGCGAGGTTCTCGTAGTGCACGCGCGGGTCGTTCAGGCGCGCGATCCCCTCGGCGGTCTCGGGCGGCGCTGCGTCGCCCACGACCACGACCTCGATGTCCGGGTGATCCTGGGCGAGGGCCGATGGGATGGCGCGCTCGAGCAGCAGCTCGTGGTGCGTGTACGTGGGGATGCAGATGCTCACCAGCGGCGCCGGATCGCTGAACGGCTCCATGTACTCCGGCGCGCTGCGCGCGGTGGCGAGCAGCAGGCGCGTCGCCGGCTCGTCGTCGAGCGCGAGCTGCGCCAGCGCCGTGAGATCGCGCCGCGTCTCGCGCAGCTCCTCGCCCAGCCCCTGCACCGCGGCGCTGAGCGAGCGGATCTGGCCCGCCGCCGGGTCGTCGCCCGGGGCGCGCGCGGGGGCGAGGCCCATGAGCGCCAGCCGCGCCGCCGCGCCGACCTTCACATCGAGGCGCTCGCGCACCCGGCGCGCGCCGGACTCGGCCACGGTCGCGGCCGCGACGGGATCGGCGAGGACCCTGCCGATCGCGGCGGCGAACGCGTCCGGGGTCGCCGCCGGCTCGAGGTGGTCGACGCCCGCGCGCATGACGCGATCGTCGCCGTCCGGGTTCGCCGAGATGAGCAGGCAGCCGGAGCTGGTCGCCTCGGCCGCGGCGGCGGTCGGGAAGCCGTCCGTCACCCCGCCGTCGCCGGCCGGGTCGTCCTGCCGCTCGAGAGCCACCGGGGAGAGGAACGCATGACAGCGCGCGTGCAGATCGCGCAGCGCGCCCGGCTCGAGCCAGCCGTGGTAGGTCACGCGGAGGTCGGGCGACGCGGGCGGCGCGTGCGGGCCGGCGACGTGGAGGTGGACGGGCTCGCCGGCCAGCTCCCGCACCGCGGCGAGCGCGACCTCGAGGCCCTTGCGCGGCTTCGCGTCGGCGGCGAACAGCAGCTGGAGCGGGCGCGCCCGGAAGTCCCGCGGCGTCCACGCGTAGAAGGCCGTGTCGATGATCGCCGGCTCGATCGCCCTGACCTCCGGCAGTCGCTCGAGCGCCGCGGGCGACCATGAGAACACCTGGTCGGCGGCGCTGACCAGGCGCCGCGCCTCGGCGAGGCCCGCGTCGGTGACGGTGAAGCCGCCGCCCGGGTAGAGGCCCGCGTGCGTGCGCATCCCCTCGGTGTGCAGGACGCCGGACAGGTCGAGCCCCTCGATCGGGCCGGGCGGAGCGAGACTCTCGCGCCGCAGCCCGAGGACGCCGGCCATGAAGTCCAGGAAGACGCCGTAGACGTCGGTCACGCCCAGCGACGGCGCGAGCCGCGGGAACTGCGCGAGCGGCAGAACCGGGGCCGGGAAGGCGTCGCGCATCGCGTACATCGAGAAGAACACCGTGTCCGGCCGGGCCTCGAGCAGCGCCAGCGCGTCGCTGTAGCGGAACCCGCTGCGCCGCCACGGGAAGTGGCTGTCGACGTAGGCGAGCCGGCGGCCGCGCTGCCCGCGCCGGAGCCGTCCGACGATCGAGCGCGCGCGCCCCTCGCCGCGACGGGACCACTGCAGCGTCGGCCGCGGGGCATCGGGGGCGAGGACCGGGACGTCGTAATGCGCAACGAATTCGGAATGGTCCATGGAGTGGCGCGGGCCAATGTAGCGAGGATGTGCTGATGTCCACCTGCATGCGCATCGCGATCTACGGCTCGCGGCCGGACGGGCACGCGAAGGTGCTCCTCGACCTGCTCGACGGCCGCGAGGACCTGACCGTGGCCGGCCTGATCGACGACGGAGCCGAGAACCGGGAGCGGCAGGTCCGCGGGCGAAAGGTGATCGGCACGGGCGAGCAGCTCGAGGCGCTCGGCGCCGAGGGCCTGGAGGGCGTGCTGCTCGGCTTCGGCGCGGTCCGCGGCCGCCGCGAGGCGATCGAGCGCGTGCGGGCCGCGGGGCTGGCGCTGCCGGCCTTCGTCCACGCCGGCGCCGAGGTCTCGGCCAGCGCGGCCGTCGGCGATGGCGCGCAGGTGCTCGCCGGTGCCTACGTCGGCCCGGACGCGCAGGTCGGCGAGGGCGTGCTCGTGAACACCCGCGCCGTCGTGGAGCACGACGTGCGGCTCGCGGCGGCGAGTGTCGTCGCGCCGGGTGCGGTGATCGCGGGCCGGGCCCAGCTCCGGGCCTCCGCCTTCGTCGGCGCCGGCGCCACGATCCTCCCCGACGTGGTCGTCGGCGAGGGTGCGATCGTCGGGGCGGGGGCGGTCGTGACGCGCGACGTCGCTCCGGGTGCGATCGTCATGGGCGTGCCGGCCCGGGAACGCGCGTGACGCTCGACGACCTGATGACCCGCGAGCTGGAGCGCTTCCGCTCACAGCACCCGCGCTCCGAGGCGCTCAGCGAGCAGGCGAAGCGCTCTCTGCTCGGCGGCGTGCCGATGCACTGGATGGTGCGCTGGCCCGGCGGCTTCCCCGTATTCGCAGCCGAGGCTGAGGGAGCGCGCTTCACCGACGTCGACGGCCAGGAGTACGTCGACTTCTGCCTCGGCGACACCGGCGCGATGACCGGCCACGCGCCAGAGCCTGCGCTGCGCGCGATCGCCGCGCAGGCGCCGCGCGGGATCACGCTGATGCTGCCGAGCGAGGACTCGCTGTGGGTGGGCGAGGAGATGGCGCGGCGCTTCAGGCTGCCCTACTGGCAGTTCGCGCTCACCGCGACCGACGCCAACCGCTTCGCCATCCGCATCTCCCGCGCGATCACCGGGCGGCCGAAGATCCTCGTCTTCAACTGGTGCTACCACGGGACCGTCGACGAGACGTTCGCCACGCTCGCCCCCGACGGGAGCGTCGTCGCGCGCGAGGGCACCGTCGGACCGTCGGTGCCGGCGGCGGACACGACGCGCGTCGTCGAGTTCAACGACGTCGCGGCGCTCGAGCGCGAACTCGCCCACGGCGACGTCGCGTGCGTGCTCGCCGAGCCGGCGCTGACCAACATCGGGATCGTGCTCCCCGAGCCCGGCTATCACGACGCGCTGCGAGAAGCTACGGGCCGCGCCGGCACGCTGCTGATCATCGACGAGACCCACACGATCTGCGCCGGGCCGGGCGGCTACACCGCCGCGCACGGCCTCGATCCCGACATCCTCACGATCGGCAAGCCGCTCGCCGCGGGCGTCCCGGCCGCCGCCTACGGGTTCTCCGAGGCGGTGGCGGAGCGGGCCAACGACGCGATCGAGGAGCAGCTGGCCGACATCGGCGGCATCGGCGGCACGCTCGCGGCCAACGTCCTCTCGCTCGCCGCGATGCGCGCGACGCTCGCCGAGATCCTGACCGAGGCGGCGTTCGTGCGCATGATCGAGCTCGGCGAGCGCTTCGAGGCCGGCGTGCGGCAGGTCATCGAGACCCACTCGCTCGACTGGCACGTGACGCGGCTCGGCTGCCGCGTCGAGTACCTGTTCCACGCCGAGCCGGCCCGCACGGGCGCGCAGGCCGCGGCCGCCGGGAATGAGGCGCTCGACCGCTTCATCCACCTCTACGCGCTCAACCGCGGCATCCTGCTCACGCCGTTTCACAACATGGCGCTGATGTCGCCCGCGACGACGGCGGCCGACGTCGACCGCCACACCGAGATGCTCGACGCGGCGGCGCGGGAGCTGAGCGCGGCGGATTAGGCGGGGACGACCCCGCGCGCGTACCAGGCGTGCGCGTCGAGGTCGAACGGTCCCTCGGGCTCGCCGAGCTGCCGCCGGCACTCTCCCCGGATCGCGTCCTGCTCCTCGGCCGTGCGCGTGGCCAGGTACTCGCCGGCCGGTCCGACCGCATAGGTGAACGGCGTCCAGAAGTCGTCGAAGCCCTCGTAGTGCGCGGACGTCGCCAGCGAGCCGGCCTGCACGTCCTCGAGGCCCGCGCGCTCCAGCACGCCAGCGATCTCGCCCTCGCGGACGCCGACCAGCGCCCGCTCGCCCTGCGAGTCGGGATCGACGGTCCGCACGGCGCGCCAGAACGTGCTCAGCATCGCCATCCCGCCCCCCGCGAGGTCCCACATGCACTCGGCCACGACCCCGCCGGGCTTCGTCACGCGCGCCATCTCGCGGGCGCCCGCGTCCGCGTCGCGCATGAAGGCGATCACCAGCGAGGAGAGGGCGACGTCGAAGCTGTCGTCGTCGAACGGCAGGTCCTCCGCGGCGCCGTCGCGGACGTCGGCGCCGGGGTGGCGCTCGCGATTGGCGGCGGCGAACTGCGGCGAGGGATCGATCGCGGCCACGTGGTCCTCCCCCAGGCGCGCGGCGAGCTCGAGCGTGAGCCCGCCGGGGCCGCAGCCGACGTCGAGCGCGCGCATCCCGGCGCTGACGCCGGCGGCGTCGGCGAGCGCGATCGCGAGCGTCGGCACGTAGCGACCCATGAAGCGGTCGTAGTGCTCGGCGGGTGCGGAGAACTGCATGACGCTGATTCAAGTTCACCCAACGGGTCCCGTCAAGCGTGTACGGTCGGCTCGTGCGCACCCGCGCGGCCCTCCTCACCACGGTCGTGCTCCTCGGAACGGCGGCGCCGTCCGGGGCGGCGCCGGCGCGCGTCCGCGACTGCAACGCGAAGGCCGACTTCAACCTCATCGTCACCTCCGCGCGCAACCTGCGCTGCGCGACGGCGAAGCGCGACCTGCGCCGCCACCACGGCTCGATCTCCTTCCGCTTCAACACGCCCGGCGGCTTCGACTGCATGCGCGTCTCCGGCACCGCCCTGGGCGGCCAGTGGCGCTGCGTCAAGGGCCGCAAGGCCTACCGCTTCGAGTTCGGCGACTGATGGGCGTCCAGCGCAAGCGCCGGCGGCGCGAGGAGCGCCTCGAGGAGGAGGAGCAGGAGCCCGGGCGCGAGCCGGCGGAGGAGAACGTGCTGGAGCGGGAGCGGCCGCAGGAGCGCGAGGCCACGGCGGTAGACCGCGTGATCGACCTCCAGAAGACCGCCGGCAACCGGGCCACCACCGCCGCGCTCTCCCGCTGGGGCCTCGCGACGCTGCCGTGGCCCACGGAGCCCGAGGCGATCATCGACGGCGTGGTGATCCCGATCGAGTCGGTCTCGCTCACCGCCGGTTCGTCGCGCGCGACGGGAACGGCGGAGGCGAAGGCGGCTGACGGCGGCGACATCGTGGTCAGCGCGAAGCTCGGCGAGCACTCCGCCGACCTCGCCATGCGGGCCACCCAGGGGAAGGTGATCAAGAGGGTGATCATCGTCGTGCCCCAGAAGCACGACAAGGGGATGACGATCACGCTCACCGACGTGCTGATCAGCAGCTACCAGGTCTCCGACACGACGGAGATCTGGAAGCTCAACTTCAAGAAGCGCGAGTTGAGCCAGTCGCCGCCCCCGCAGGCGCAGCCGCGTCCCTAGTCGTCGGACAGCACGCCCGCGTTCGCCGACCACCCGCCCTCGTAGGAGCGCACCGAGCCGCCGGCGACGTGCACGATCCGGTCCGCGATGCGGTCGAGGAAGTAGCGGTCGTGCGACACCGCGACGACCGTGCCGTCGAAGCGCTCGAGCGCGTCCTCGAGCACCTCGATCGAGTCGATGTCGAGGTGGTTGGTCGGCTCGTCGAGCACCAGGCAGTTCGGCCCGTCCTCCATCAGCCCGAGGAACGCGAGCCGCGTGCGCTCACCGCCGCTGAGCGTCGAGACCGGCCGCCGGATCTGCTCGTAGTCGAACAGGAAGCGCATCAGCAGCCGCACCGCGGCCTCCTCCGTCATCGAGCGGCCGGCGCGCAGCGCGTCGATCACGGCCTGCTCGCCGTGGCTGTCGCCCGCGGCCTGCGACAGGTAGCCGACCTGGATGCTCGGGCCGACCCAGCGCGCGCCCGAGCGCGGCTCGAGCTCGCCCGCCAGCACGCGCGCGAGCACGGTCTTGCCCGCGCCGTTGGGCCCGACCACGCCGACGCGCTCGCCGCGCGCGATCACGAGCTCGCCGTCGAGCAGCACCGGGTCCTCTCCGAACGCGAAGTCGGCGCCCTCGAGCGCGACCACGCGCTGGCCGCCGCGCGCGGAGCTGCGGAGCTCGAGCGCCATCTTGCGCCGCTCGAGGACCGGCCGCTCGACCTTCTCCATCGTGTCGATCTGGCGCTGCTTGACGCGCGCCTGCTTGGCGGCGCGCTCGTTGACGGTGATGTGCGCCCAGTGGCGGAAGCGCCGCACCGCCTCCTCGAGCCGGGCGATCTCCTTGCGCTGGGTGACGAACTGCTGCTGCTGGCGCTCGAGCTCGAGCCTGCGCGCGACCGTGTAGGCCGAGTAGGCGCCGGGCCAGATGCGGATGCGCCCGCGGTCGAGCTCGGCGATGTTGTCGACGCACTCGTCGAGCAGGTGGCGGTCGTGCGAGACCATCAGGACAGCGCCGTCGAAGGCGTCGATCAGGTGCTCGAGCGCGTCGCGCCGGCTCATGTCGAGGTGCGCCTCGGGCTCGTCGAGGAGCAGCAGCCCCGGCCGCCGCGCCAGGCAGGCGGCGAGCGCGACGAGCTTGCGCTGACCGCCGCTCAGATCGCGGGTCGGGCGCGAGAGGGCGTCGTCGTCGAGTCCGAGCGCGTACAGATGCGTGCGCGCCTCGCTCTCGGCGCGCTCACCGCCCAGCTCGCCCCAGCGCGCGAGCAGGCGCTCCTGGTTGGCGAGCGCGCGCTCCAGCCTGCGCATGTCGCCGGCCAGGGCCGGGTCAGCGAGCCGCTGCTCGGCCTGGGCGAGCTCGCGCTCGAGCGCGGTCAGCGCCGGCAGCGCGTCGAGCACGGTCGCCAGCGCGGCTCGGTCGTCGCCCTCGACGATCTGCGGCAGCGAGGCGAGCACGAGCCCGCGGCGGCTCGTGACCGTCCCGGCGTCGGGGTGCTCGGCGCCGGCGAGGATGCGCAGCAGCGTCGACTTGCCGCCGCCGTTGGGCCCCAGGACGCCGATGCGGGCTCCGTCGGCGAGCTCGAGGTCGAGCTCGGACAGCACCGTGCGCCCGCCGAACGACTTGACGATGCCGCGCGCGGACAGCAGCGGGACCGACGCTACGGCTGCGCCTCCTGGTAGGCGCGCCGGGCCGCTTCGATCGCCTCGGCCGCGGCGGCGGCGTAGTCCCAGCCCTGCACGTCGACGTCCTTGCCCTCCGGCTGCTTGTACATCGAGTAGAAGTGCTGGATCTCCGAGCGCAGCTGCGAGGGCAGGGCCTCGAGATCGTCGACCTCGTCCCAGGACGGGTCGTCGGTCGGGACGCAGACGAGCTTGTCGCTCTGCCCCTCCTCGTCGGTCATCCGCAGGACGGCCACCGGCCGGACCGCGATCAGGCAGCCCGGGAACGTCGGGGCGGACACGCAAACGAGTGTGTCGAGCGCGTCGCCGTGCGGGCCGATCGTGTCCGTGATGAAGCCGTAGTCGGTCGGATAGACGACCGAGGAGAACAGGAAACGGTTGAGCTTGATCCCCTGCAGGTCCGCATCCCACTCGTACTTGTTGCGGCTGCCCTTCGGGATCTCGATCAGGCAGTAGAGCTTGGCGGCGTCGTCCATAGGCGGTGCGAGCATAATGGCCATGCTGAAGGAATTCCGCGACTTCGTCCTTCGAGGCAACGTCGTCGACCTCGCGATCGCCGTCGTCATCGGCGCTGCGTTCGGCGCGCTCGTGACGACGCTCGTGTCGTCGTTCATCACGCCGCTGGTCGCGGCGATCGGCGGCCAGCCCGACTTCTCGGCGCTCGCCTTCACCCTCAACGGGTCGCGGTTCACCTACGGCGTGTTCCTCAACGCTTTGATCGCGTTCCTGATCCTCGCCGCGGTCGTCTTCTTCGTGATCGTGCGGCCGCTCAACGCGCTGATGGACCACATGCGCACCGAGTCGCCGGTCGCCGAGGTCACCCGCGCCTGCCCCGAATGCCTGTCGCAGATCCCCACGCAGGCGCGCCGCTGCGCGTTCTGCACGGCGGAGGTCGGGACTGCCTGACCTCGGCGAGCGGGCGCGCGCCGCACAGGCCGACTCCCTCGCCGTCCAGGGGGAGCTGCGCGTGCCGGCCGGCGGCGCGACCGCCGCGCCGCGCGACCTCCAGCTGATGGCGGCGGGGTTCGAGGCGCCGGGCGTCAACAGCGGCGACGTGACGGGTCCGAACCCCGACCTCCCCGCGGCGCGCGAGTTCTATGGCGACCGCGGCGTGACGTGGGGGCTGCGCGTGCCGGCCGAGCTGCCGTGGAAGCACGGCCGCCGGCTGTTCCTCCGGCGGGTGATGGCGGTGCCGCGGGAGGGGTTCCGCCCCGCGACGCCGGTGCCGGGGCTCGAGCTGCGCGCTGCCGCGCGGGCCGACCTGCCGACCGTGCTGCACATCGACTCGACCGTCTTCGAGCTCGACCCCGCCGACAACACGCGCTGGCTCGAGCCGCTGCTCGCCGCCGGGGCCGCCGACGTCGCGCTCGCCACCCTCGACGGCGAGCCGGCCGGCACCGCCTACACGCTGCGCTCGGACGGCGCGGGCGGGCCCGCCCTCTACCTCGCCGGTGTGGCGGTGATGGCCGCCGCCCGCCGCCGCGGGGTCGGCGCGGCGCTCTCCTCCTGGCTGCTGGAGCGCGGCTTCACCGCCGGCGCCGAGCTCGCGCACCTCAACCCGGACACGGAGGAGGCGGCGCGGCTCTACGAGCGCCTCGGCTTCAGCGAGACGCCCGGGCTCGATGTCTACGTGGAGATCTAGGAGTCCGTCGAAGACAGGTGGCCCGTCCGGGGCGGCCGATCCGGGCCGCGGATCGTCCGCAGCCGGGCGCGCCGACTTCTTCGACGGGCTCCTTAGCGGGGCGGCTCCTCGCCGACGGTGCGGCCGTCGCGGCCGACGTAGCCGTCGGCGCCGCCGACGCACAGGTAGACCGCCTCCTCGGTGTCCGAGGTGTTGCGGAAGCGGCGGATCGTCGCGGCGTCGACGCGCGCCAGGCCGCCGGGCCCGAGCTCGTGGAGCTCCTCGTCGTCGCCCCCGCCGAAGGCGAACTCGACCGTGCCGCTGTGGACGAGGTAGAGCTCCTCCTGGCGGTCGTGGTAGTGCGGGCCGCTGGCGTAGCCCGCCGGCATGACCACTGCGTTGACGCCGAACGCCTTCACGTCGAGCTCCCGCCGCACCTTGCGGAAGCCCGGCCCGTCGCCCATCCCGTCGATGCTGCCGACGGCCCAGCCTTCACCCATGGTGGTCTCGGTCATGGCGGGCATACTAGGGGCGTGCCCGCCGCGAACGCCTCCCTCGAAGAGCTCCTGCGTCCCCTCAAGGAGGACCCCGAGCACGCCGCCGTCCTGCTCGACGTCGACGGCGTGCTCGCGCCGATCGTCTCCCATCCCGACGACGCCCACATGCCCGAGACCACCCGCCGCCCGCTGATCGAGATCGCCAAGCGCTACGGCGTCGTCGCCTGCGTGTCGGGCCGCCGCGCCTCCGACGCGCGCCGCGTCGTCTCGCTCGGCTCGATCGCCTACCTCGGCTCGCACGGTTCGGAGATCCTGCGGCCCGGCTCGATCTCGACCGAGATGGACCGCGAGCTCCAGGCCTGGACCCGGCGCGTGCAGAACTTCGCCCGCGAGCACTACTCCGAGAAGCTCCGGCGCCTGCGCGTGCGCCTCGAGGACAAGGAGGCGATCGCCGCGCTGCACTGGCGCGAGGTGCCCGACGAGGAGGAGGCGGAGGCCGCCATCCGCGAGGTCGCCGAGGCGGCCGAGCAGGCGGGCTTCAACGCCCACTGGGGCCGCAAGGTGCTCGAGATCCGCCCGCCCGTGCGCATCGACAAGGGCGCCGGGATCGTGTCGCTGCTGCGCGACATGGAGCTCGCCGCCGCGCTCTACGTTGGCGACGACACCACCGATCTCGACGCGTTCCGCGGCCTCGGGGAACTCGTGGAGATGGGCTCGCTGAAGACGGCGCTCCGGGTCGGCGTGACGTCCGACGAGACGCCGCCGGCGCTCGAGGAGGCCGCCGACGTGATGGTGGACGGCACCGACGGCGTGCGCGACCTGCTCCGGGCGCTGATCGCGTAGCGCGCGCGGCGCTTGCGCTTCGTCGACTTCCTCAGGGCGACGGTGTTGCTCAGCGCGGGCGCGGCGACGCTGCTCGCGGTGATCACGCTGATCTCGCTGACCCAGGACGTCGACCCGGCCGCCGTCTACGTCAGCGCCGGCTGGTGGGCGACCGCGGCGCTGATCGGCTTCTGGCTCGGCCGCCGCGGGGAGGCCAACCCGCCGATCGCGCGGCTGCTCGCCGGTGCGCGGGCGGAGCGGTCGCTGCCCGAGCAGCGGCCCGGCATGACCGTCGTCAACCGCCTGTGGCCGCTGCTGCTCTCGACCTTCACCGCCGGGGTGCTCGGCTTCCTGTTCCCGCAGGTCGCCGCCGTCGCCGCCGGCTTCGCGATCATCTGGGCGCTCGCCTGGCGGCGCCAGGACTCGGCCGTCGCGGCGATCGAGGAGCGCGACGGGGTGCGCTTCTACGTCGAGAAGACGTCGCCGCTGCAGCCGATGCAGCTCGTGCGCACGCCGGGCTTCAGCGGCTCATTCCTCCCCCAGCAGCCGGTCTAGTTGAAGAGCGAGGCCAGGCCGACGAGGCAGGGCGCGACGACGAGCGCGGGCAGGAAGTTGCCGACCCGGACGTCCCTGAGTTCGAGCAGCTTGAGCGAGATCCCGATGATCGTTACGCCGCCGGCGCTCGTCAGCACCGCGAGCGCCTCCCCCTGAAGCACGTCGTCGAAGACGCCGGCTCCGAGCGTGATCCCGCCCTGCACGATCAGGATCGTGAAGATCGAGAGGCCGACGCCCCAGCCCAGCGTCGCGGCCAGCGCGATGGCGGCGAAGCCGTCGAGCACCGCCTTGGTCGCGAGCGTCTGGTAGTCGCCGGTGAGCCCGTCCTGGATCGAGCCGACCACGGTCAGCGAGCCGACGCAGAACAGCAGCGACGCGCTCACGAACCCCTCGGAGACGGTCGAGCCCTCGGCGCTCGAGAGCCGCGCCTGCACCTGGTCGCCGAGCGCCTCCAGCCGGCGCTCGATCCCCAGCGCCTCGCCGATGATGCCGCCGATGAGCACGCCGCCGAGGACGTAGAGCGGCGTCGACTGCGAGGTGTCCTCGCGGCCCCAGGCGAGCGCGAGGTCGACGCCGATCACGAGCGTGACCATGCCGAGCCCGGCCAGCACGCGCTGGCGCATGCCCTCGGGCAGCCGCGAGCCGACGGTGACGCCGATGACGGTGCCCACAAGGACGGTGCCGATGTTGATGAGGGTACCCGTCATGAAAATCAGTCCCCGCCCGCCACAATGCCAGCCGATGCCGCCCGCCGACGTCCTGCTCGTCTCGCTCGGCGGCACCGCCGGGCTGCGCGAGGCCGACGCCCAACTTGCCGCCTCGCTGCGGCGGGCGGGCGCCGAGGTCGCCGAAGTCCATGCCGCGCGCGTGCGCGAGTGGCGCACGTACGGACTGATCGAGCTCGCGTGGGCGCGCTCGGCCCGGGCGGCCGCGCAGGCCGGGATCGCCGAGCACAAGCCGCGCGCGGTCCTCTACTCGTCCACGACCGCCGCGCTGCTCGCGCCCGCGCCCGGCGCGATCCGCTTCGACGCCCCGGCGGCCGGCAACCGCCCGGGCCGCCACGGGATCTGGCAGCGGCCGGTCGAGCGGCGGCGGCTGGCGAGCGCCCCGCTGCTGGTGCCGTGGAGCGAGGGCGGGCTCGCCGAGGCGCCCAGCCCCCGCGCCGAGGCGATCGTGGTGCCGGTGCCGGTGGCGCCGAGTATCGAACCCGCCCGCCCCGACGCGCGCGACCTCGCGGCGATCACCTACGGCGCCAACCCGGAGAAGAAGGGCCTCGACCGCGTCCTGACCGCGTGGGCGCTCGCGCGGCGGCCGGACGAGGAGCTGGTCGTGGCCGGGCTCGAGGGCGAGCCGGCGGAGGGCGTGCGCTACACCGGGATGCTGCCGCGCGCGGAGTACCGGGCGCTGGTGCGGCGGGCGCGCGTGTTCGTGTGCGCACCCCGACGCGAGGACTACGGGATCGCGCAGCTCGAGGCGCTCGCCGACGGCTGCATGCTCGTCACGACGCCGTCGCCGGGCCCGTACGCCGCGCTGGAAGTCGCGCGCGCGCTCGACGAGCGCCTCGTGTCCGACCACCTCTTCGGCGCGCTGCGCCTCGCGCTCGACGCTCCGGTGACCGGCTACGCGCAGCGCGCCCTCGAGGCGCTGGCGCCCTGGCGGCCGGAGGCGGTTGACCGCGTCGTCGCCGAGCATCTGCTCCCGCGGCTACAGTCGCTCACATGACTCCGCTCTCCGGCCAGTCGGTCCTCATCACCGGCGCCGCGCACGGGATCGGCGCGGAGGTCGCGCGCCGGCTGGCCGCGCACGGCGCGCGCGTCTCGCTCGTCGGCCTCGGCGCGACCGAGCTGCGGCGGGTCGCGGCCGACTGCCCGGGCTCGGTGGTCTTCGACGCCGACGTCACCGACCGGGACGCGCTCGACGCGGCCGTGGCCGGGACGGTCGAGGCGTTCGGCGGCATCGACACCGTGTTCGCCAACGCGGGCATCGGTGTCCCGGGCTTCGTGCGCACGATGGACCCGGAGTCCTTCGAGCGCGTCATCGAGGTCAACCTGATCGGCGTCTGGCGCACGATCCGCGCCTGCCTGCCGCACGTCATCGAGCGCCGCGGCTACGTGCTGCCGGTCGCATCGATGGCCGCGATCGTGCCGCCGGTCGGGCTCGGCGCCTACGGCGCCGCGAAGTCCGGCGTCGAGTCCCTCGCCCACGCCCTGCGCGCGGAGACGCAGGACTTCGGGGTGGGCGTCGGGGTCGCGTACTTCAGCTGGATCGACACCGAGATGGTCCGCGGCGCGGACCGCACCGAGATCGGCGCAGCCATGCGCGCGGCGCTCAAAGGCCCGCTCGCCAGGACCTACCCGGTCAGCGCCGCGGCTGAGGCCGTCGTGCGCGGGATCGAGCAGCGCCGGCGCATCGTCGCCTGCCCGCGCTGGCTGATCGCGCTGATGGCGATCAAGCCGCTGCTGCCGTGGCTGACGGAGAAGACGGTCAAGCGCGACATCGCCGAGTTCGACCGCATCGCGGAGCGCGAGGTCGCCGCCCGCGGCTCGGACCCGGTCGGCGCCGGCGGCGCGGCGGAGATGGCCGGCCGCAGGACCTAGCGCCGGGCGCACCGGATCTGTCTGAGGCGTTGTGCCTCGGTGCCAGCGTGGTGCTCGAGGCGGTGGACGGTGGAGAACCCCGCATTGAGGAGGTCCGCATCATGGTCGCGCTCGTCGGGTGTGCTGAGTTTGTGGCAACTATCGCCATGAACTTCGTACACCCGGTGTACGTTGGCGCCTCAGGACGGCGAAAAGGGGCGCCGCGGGCGCTTCGTCACACCTCGATGCGCCTTTCGCTACGAGCCACGTGACCGCTTGCGCAGCGGCGCGAACTCCGCCCACGGGCGCGTGTTCGCCACCTGCTCCGGCGTCAGCCACGCGCGCCGCGCCGTCGCGATCGCGAACGGCAGCAGGCCGAAGTTGCGCACCGAGTGCGCGTCGGTGTTGACGAGCACGTTGACCCCTGCGGCGGCCGCCGCGCGGGCGTGCAGCTCGTTCATGTCCCGCCGGTCCGGCGACGCGTTGATCTCGATCATCGTCCCGGTCCGCGCGGCCGCCTCGATGACGTTCTCCATGTCGATCGCATACGCGGGCCGCGTCTCGATCTTGCGGCCGGTCGGGTGGCCGATCGCGTCGACGAGGGGGTGCTCGATCGCCGCGATCATGCGCTCGGTCATCTCCTGCTCGCCCATCGAGAACGACGTGTGGATCGAGGCGATGACCCAGTCGAGCCGGGCCAGCAGCTCGTCCTCGTAGTCCACCGAGCCGTCGGTGAGGATGTTGACCTCGGTCCCGGCGAGCAGCTCGAGCCCCTCGAGCCGCGCGTTGAGCGCGTGGACCTCCTCGATCCGCGCCTCGAGCGCCTCCGGCGTGACGTGGTCGCCGAAGCCGTGCGATGCGGAGTGGTCGGTCACGGCGAGGTACTCCAGCCCGCGCGCCAGCGCCCCGTTCGCCATCTCCTCGAGCGTCTGGCGGCCGTCGGAGAGCGTCGTGTGGCAGTGCAGGTCGCCGCGGATGTCGTCCTGAGTCAGGAGCCGCGGCAGTCCTGACGAGCCATCCCCGCCCACCCGCGCGGCCTCCAGTTCGCCGCGGCCCTCGCGCAGCTCGGGCGGGATCCACGCGAGGCCGAGCCGCTCGTAGACCTCCTCCTCGGTCGCGCAGCGCAGGGTCTCGCCCGTCTCGTCGTCGAGGATCCCGTACTCCGAGACGTGCAGGCCACGCCGCACGGCGGACTCGCGCAGCGCCACGTTGTGCGCCTTCGAGCCGGTGAAGTGCTGCAGCACATTGCCGAACTGGTCTGGCTCGACGACCTTGAGGTCGACCTTCATGCCGGAGTGCGTGAGCACGCGCGCGCCCGCGTCCCCCGCCGACAGCACGGACTCGATCAGCGGCAGCTCGGCCAGCGCGGCCGACAGCGCCACCGGATCCTGCGCGGTGGCGATGATGTCGAGATCCTTGACGGAGTCGGTCTGGCGGCGCATCGAGCCGGCCACCTCGACGCGCTCCGCGCCCGGGTGGGAGCGCAGCGCGCCGACGATCTGCTCGGCGATGTTCTGCGCGCGCGAGAGCAGGATGCGCGGCGCCGGGCCGCCCTCGGGCGAGTCCGCGAGCGTCTTGAGCAGCGACTCCTCGACCTTCGCCCCGAAGCCGCGCAGCGTGCGGATCTTCCGCTGCTCGGCCGCGGCGCGCAGCGCGTCGAGCGAGTCGATGCCGAGCTCGTCGTAGAGGCGCCGCGCGCGCTTGGGGCCGAAGCCCGGCAGGTGCATGACCGAGATCAGCCCGGTCGGGAACTTGTCGCGCAGCTTCCTGGCGGTCGGGATGTCGCCCGTTTCGTCGAGCGCGGCGATCTTCTCCTCGAGCGTCTTGCCGATGCCATTGATCTCCGTCACGCGCCCCTCGCGCGCGAGGCCCACGACCGACACCGAGGACTCGCGCACGGCCTTGGCCGCGGTGCGGTAGGCGATCACGCGATAGGAGACGGCCCCGTCGAGCTCATAGAGGTCCCCCAGCTCGTCGAAGGCGGCGGCGATCTGTGCATTCGTGAGGTCGGCCATCGAAGCGACCTCTAGCGTACGGCGCACGTGCCCGGTCCCGTCTGGCTCATCCTCCCGACCTACGACGAGGCGGCGACGCTGCCGGCCGTCCTCGCCGCCGCTCGGGCCGCGCTGGCCGCCGAGGAGCACCACATCCCCGTCCCCGGATCGCCCTCGAGGCGGCGTGGGTCGTGCCCGCGCTGCGCTCATCTTCCGAGCGGCATTTGCCGATCTGAGGACCATGCATACGGAGAACATGGCACTGGTCCAGGGATGGGCCGACACCCGCTCGACGCTGCGACGCTGGAGCCTGCGGCCCGGCCGCGCGCTGCTCCCCTGGTCGATCGGCTCGCTCTCGATCGCGGCGCTGCTGCTCACCGTCACCTGGGTGATCGCCAACCACACGACGCCCGACCCGGGGATGGTCTACTTCCCCGGCCTCGCCTACACCTCGACGCTCGGGGACTTCGGCTTCATCCTCTACCGCAACGGCCTCGTGCTGGCGCTCCACGGCTTCGCCTGCATCGCCGGCTTCATGGCCGGATCCTCGCTCCCCCAGGTCGCCAAGGGCTACTCCGGCGTCTGGCGCTGGGTCCACGACAAGGCCGGCCCGCTGGCGATCGCCTTTGTCGTCGCCGCGACGCTGTTCTCCCTGATCACGCAGGCATGGGCACTCGGCAGCGCCGCGTCGTCCCTGTCGGCGAAGCTGGACGTCTCGCCCGGGGTGCTGCTGCTCGGCCTCTCGCTGCACGCGATCCCCGAGCTGTTCGCGCTCTTCCTGCCGCTCGCGGCGTGGACGCTGGCCGCCCGCAGGAAGGCCTGGAACGAGCTGCTCGCCGCCACCTTCGTCACCGTCGCGATCGCGATCCCGATCATCGTCGCGGCCGCCGCCATCGAGGCCTGGGTGTCCCCGCGCCTGCTGCTGGCGCTCGCGGGGTAACCGCGCCGGTACCGTTGGACCCCTCGCTATACTTTGTGAAGCGAGGAAGTACCTCGCTGCGACCCCGAAAGGACCCACAAGCGATGGCCGATATCAAGCACGTGACCGACGCCGACTTCCAGGCCGAGGTGCTCGAGTCCGAGCAGCCCGTGCTGGTCGACTTCTGGGCTCCCTGGTGCGGACCGTGCCGGGTCGTCGCCCCCGTCCTGGAGGAGATCGCCGGCGAGCGCGAGTCGGAGCTGAAGATCGTCAAGGTCAACATCGACGAGAACCAGCAGACCGCCATGAACTTCCAGATCCTCGCGATCCCGACCATGGTGCTGTTCCGCAACGGCGCCGAGGCCAAGCGCATCCAGGGCGCGATGCCCAAGAAGCGCCTCGAGGCCGAGCTCGAGCCCGCGCTCGCCTAGCGCCTAGGCGCGAGCGAGCTCGATCAGCAGGTCCAGCCCGTCGATGGTGGCGGCGGCCCCGTTGCCGTCACCGTCGAACGTGAGCCGCTCGGCGAGCGTCTCACCCTTGATGTAGCGCTCGTGGGCACGCGCGGCGGCGAGCACCTCCTCGTCGCCCCCGAGGCGTAGCTCGATGCGGTCCTCCACCTCGAGGCCCGCGTCCTTGCGCGCGTTCTGCACCGCGTGGACGACCTCGCGTGCCAGCCCCTCGCGCCGCAGCTCGTCGTCGAGCTGGAGCTCGAGCGCCACCGCGTGGGAGCCCTCGCGCTCGAGCTGGTAGCCGTCGAGCGGCTTCATGGCGAGTTGGAGGTCCTCGGCCGCGAGGTCGTGGTCGTGGCCGTCCACGCTCACCCCGACGCGCGAGCCCGACCGCACCGCCGCGGCGACGTGCGCCGGGTCGAGGGACTCGATCGCGTCGGCGACCTGCGGCATCAGCTTGCCGAACCGCGGCCCGAGCGAGCGGTAGTTCGGCCTGATCTCGTAGCTGCCGAGATCGTCCGCCTGCTCGACGTAGCGGATCTCCTTGACGTTGAGCTCCTCCCGTACGACGTCGCCGAGCCGCTCGAGCGCGGCGCGCTCGCGGTCGGCCGCGACCACCACGGCGGCGCGCAGCGGCTGGCGCACCTTGAGCTTGGACTGGCTGCGGGCGCTCAGCCCGAGGCCGACCGTCTCGCGCGCGACGCCCATGTCGAACTCCAGCGACTCGTCGCGGGGGTGGGCGGGATCTGAATCAGGAAAGTCGCAGAGGTGCACGCTCGGCTCGGCCCCGTCGAGGTTGTCGTAGATCTCGTCGGCGATGAACGGCGTGAACGGGGCGAGCAGCTTCGCGACCGTGACGAGGCAGGTGTGGAGCGTCCCGAAGGCGGCGGGATCGCCGTCCCAGAAGCGCCGGCGCGAGCGCCGCACGTACCAGTTGGAGAGGTCGTCGACGAAGGCGGCGATCGCGTGGCCGGCGCGCGTGGCGTCGTAGTCGTCGAGGCGCGCGCGCACCTCGGCGACCGTCGCCTGGAGGCGCGAGAGCGCCCAGCGGTCGAGGTCGGTCTCCGGGCCTGTGCGCTCGGTGACGTCGTTGACGTTGGCGTAGAGCACGTAGAAGCCGTAGGTGTTCCAGAGCTGGAGCAGGAACTGGCGCACCGACTCACCGACGGTCTCGGTCGAGAACAGGTAGCCGTCCCACGGCTGCTTGGAGGTCAGGAAGTACCAGCGGAAGGCGTCCGCGCCGTGGCGGTCGATGACCTCCCAGGGCACGACGATGTTGCCCAGCGACTTCGACATCTTCTTGCCCTCGGGATCGGCGATGTGCCCGAGGCAGAGCACGGTCTCGTACGGCGCCTGGTCGAACAGCAGCGTCGACACCGCGATCAGCGAGTAGAACCAGCCGCGCGTCTGGTCGATCGCCTCGCAGATGTAGTCGGCAGGGAAGCGCTGCTCGAACAGCTCCTGGTTCTCGAACGGCGCGTGGTGCTGCGCGAACGGCATGCAGCCCGAGTCGAACCAGACGTCGATCACCTCGGGGACGCGGCGCATCGGCTCGTCGCAGTCCCGGCACGGCCACGACGGCGTGTCGACGTAGGGGCGGTGGGGGTCCTCGAGCGTCTCGCCCGAGCGCTCCGCCAGCTCGGCGAAGGAGCCCATGCACTCCGCGTGGCCGTTCGCGCAGCGCCAGACCGGCAGCGGCGTGCCCCAGTAGCGCTCGCGCGAGATCGCCCAGTCGACGTTGTTCTCCAGCCAGCGCCCGAAGCGCCCGTGCTTGATGTGCTCCGGGTGCCAGTCGACGGTCTCGTTGGCGGCCAGCAGGCGGTCGCGCAGCTGGGACGTCCCGATGTACCAGGACGGCTTGGCGTAGTAGAGCAGCGGCGTGCCGCAGCGCCAGCAGTGCGGGTAGGCGTGCAGGTAGGTCTCCGCGCGCAGCAGGCGGCCGCGGTCGCGCAGGTCCTCGACGAGGTCGGGGTCGGCGTCCTTGACCCAGCGCCCCGCATACGGGCCGATGCGCGCGTCGTAGGTGCCGTCGAGCCCGACGGGGTTGACGACCGCGAGGCCCTGTTCCTGGCCGAGGCGGTAGTCGTCCTCGCCGAAGGCGATCGCAGTGTGGACGATGCCGGTGCCGTCGTCGGCGGTGACGAAGTCGCCGGGCAGGACGGTGTGGCCCTTCTCGCCGTACTCCGACGCTCCGATGAACCCGAACGGCGGCTCGTAGGCCGCGCCGAGCATCTCGGCGCCGGGGAAGCGGTCGAGGACCTTCGCGTCCTCGCCCAGCACGCGGGCGACGAGCGCCTCGGCGACCACGTAGCCCTCGTCGGTGCGCGCGTAGGTGAGCTCCGGATCGACCGCGACGGCGGCGTTGGAGACCAGCGTCCACGGCGTGGTCGTCCACACGAGCAGCACGTCGCCGTCGCGCAGCGCGCCGGCCGGGCGCGTGACTCTGAACTTCACGTAGACGGAGGGGTCCTCGACGTCCTCGTAGCCCTGGGCGACCTCGTGGGAGGAGAGCGCAGTGCCGCAGCGCACGCAGTAGGGCACGACCTTGTGGCCCTCGAAGAGCAGGTCCTTGTCCCACATCGACTTCAGCGCCCACCACACCGACTCGATGTAGGTGGGGTCGAGCGTCCGGTAGGGGTGCTCGAGGTCGACCCAGTAGCCGATCCGCTCGGTCAGCGCCGTCCAGTCCTCGAGGAACTCGAACACCGACTCGCGGCATTGCTGGTTGAACTCGGCGATGCCGTAGCGCTCGATGTCGTCCTTGGAGGTGAAGCCGAGCTTCTGCTCGACCGCGATCTCGACCGGCAGGCCGTGGCAGTCCCAGCCGCCCTTGCGCTCGACGAAGCGCCCGCGCATCGTCTGGTAGCGGGGGAAGATGTCCTTGAAGACGCGCGCCAGCACGTGATGGGAGCCGGGGCGGCCGTTGGCCGTCGGCGGCCCCTCGTAGAAGACCCACGGCTCGGCGCCCTCGCGACGCCGCACCGACTCGCGGAAGATGTCGCGCTCGCGCCAGCGCTGGAGCACCTCCTGCTCGAGGGCGGGGAAGTGCGGGGTCTTGGGGAGCGGGCGATGCGGCGGCACGGGACCGACGATTGTAGGTCTCCTAGTCGCCCGGCCCCCAGAGGAACGAGGGGTAGTAGTCGCAGGTCACCTGCTCGAGGTGGCCGATGCGCACACCCGCGCGCAGCATCCGCTGGGCGCGGAACCAGTCGCCCGACCAGCCGAGGTCCGAGGCGACCAGCTCACGCTCGAAGAAGCGCAGCCCCGCGTGCACCACTGCGCCCTGCCAGCCGAACTCCCCGTGCGCGGGCGGGAAGCCGCCGAGCCGCTTGGTCGCGCCGCCGGGGTGGTGCTCCTCGAGCACGCCGTAGGCGACCTCCAGGCGCTCGGCGCGCGCGTGGGCGAGCAGCGCCGCGACCGCCCCCGGGCGCAGCGCGTCGTCGTCGTCGAGGTCGACGAGCCAGTGGCCGCGAGCGGACCGATAGGCCTCGTTGCGCGTCAATGTCGCGGCCGTGAGCCAGTGCTCGCCGTCCTCGCGCACGAACTGGTGCGTGAGGTTGACGTAGCGCACGCGCGGATCGCCGACGCCCTCGACGGCAGCCGCGATCTCCGGGCCGGCCGCGTCGCCGATGACGAGCACCTCCAGGCGCTCGTGGGTCTGGGCCAGCGCCGAGGCGAGGGACCGCTCGACGAGCAGGCGCGGCCGGCGGCGGGTCGGGATCGAGATCGTCACCAGCGGGTCGGGCTCCTCCCACGCCGCCGTGTAGCCCGGCTCCGCGCGCAGGGTGTGGAGGCGGCGCCGGTGGCCCGGGTCGTCGGAGGCCAGCGTCCGCAGCAGCGGGCTCAGCGCCTCGACACTCGCCTGCGTCGCCTGTACCGCCTGCGTCAGCTGCTCCAGCTGGGCCGCCAGCCGGTCGAGGCGCGCGGACTGCTCCGCCGCCAGCGCGTCGAACCGGCGGTCGAGCGCCCTCGCCGCGAGGCGCCGCCGGCGCCCGATCACGCACCGGCTCCGCCGTACGGCCGGGCAGGCACGCCTTGAACGCGCACGCCTGCCGCGACCGGGCGCACGACCGCCGCACCCGCGGCGATCACCGCGCCGGCGCCCACCTCGAGGTGATCGGCGACGAGGGCGCCCATGCCCACGGTCACACCGGCGCCGAGGCGGACGTGCCCCGCGACGTTCGCGCCGGGGTTGAGCACGACGCCCGGTTCGACCACGGTGTGATGGCCGACGAGCGCGCCCCGCCCGACCAGCACATGCTCGCCGAGCACGGTCGCCGCGCCCACGACGACGCCCGGCGCGATCACGCTGCCCTCGCCCACGCACGCGCTCGGCGCGACGTGCGCGGCCGGGTGCACCACGCTCGCTGCGCGCCAGCCGTGCGGGCCCAGCAGCGCCCAGAACCCAAGCCGGTCGCCGCCCGCGCCGACGACGGCCGCGGCGCCCTCGTGCGGCAGGTCATCGGCCGCGCGCACCGGCAGGCCGTGGACCTCGGTGCCGACGCGGGCCGGGTCCAGCAGCTCGATCAGGCCGGCGACCGCGAGGCCGGCGTCGCGCGCGTACTCGGCGACCTCGAGGGCGAAGCTGCCCGTTCCGGCCACGTGGATGTCGCCTGAGCCGCCCATACGCCGCGGCCCCGCCGCGGGTGCCACCATAGCCGCTGCCATGGATGTCGGACCACGAGCCCGCGCGCACGTTCCGCACCCTCTGCGGCCGTATGACCCCCTGATCGTCAACGCTGCGCTGACGGGCATGGTGCCGACGCGCGCGCGGGTCCCGCACGTGCCCGTCACGCCGGAGCAGATCGTCGACGACGCGATCGCCTGCGTGGACGCGGGCGCGACGATCCTGCACCTCCACGCGCGCCGCGCCGACGAGTCGCCGGCCTGGGAGCGCGCCGCCTATGAGGCGATCATCCCGGGGATCCGCGCGCAGCGCCCGGACGCGGTGATCTGCGTCAGCACGAGCGGGCGTGATGTTGCCGAATTCGACCGTCGCGCCGACGTGCTGGAGCTGAGCGGCGACGCGCGCCCGGACATGGCGAGCCTCACGCTCGGGTCCCTGACCTTCCGCACGTCTGCGAGCGTGAACGCGCCCGACACGATCGTCGCCCTGGCGGAGCGGATGACCGAGCGCGGCATCCGGCCGGAGCTCGAGATCTTCGACTCGGGCATGGCCTACCTCGCCGCCGAGCTGCTCGATCGAGGGGTGCTCGAGCCCCCGCTCTACGCCAACCTGATCCTCGGCTCGATCAACACCGCGCGGTCGCTCGCGCACCTCGTCGACGCGCTGCCGCCCGGCACCACCTGGGCGGCCGGCGGCTTCGGCCCCTTCCAGCTGCCCATGACCGCGATGGCGATCTTCATGGGCGGCCACGTGCGCACCGGCCTCGAGGACAACCCGGCATACGACGCCGAGCGCACCCGGCCGGCGACGAACCCAGGCCTCGTCGCGCGCGCCGCCGAGCTCGCGGCGATCGCGGGCCGTCCTCTCGCCACGGCCCGGCAGGCCCGGGAGCCTCTCGGCCTGTCGTGAGGATCGGCCGCGCGCTCACTGCCGTCGGCGCCGCGCTGGTGCTCGCGCTGCTCGTGCTCGGCCTGGTGATCTACGTCAACCGCGACGAGAACGGCATCGCGGTCGACAACCTGCTGGCCGAGGACATCACGCGCTCCATCGCGACGGCGGAGGACCGCGGCGGGGACGTCGACCTCGGGCGGGTCGCGAAGTTCGAGTGGGACGAGCTGGTGATCGCCGAGCGCGACGCGACCCGCGCGCAGCTCACGCGCGAGCTCGGCTTCCCCTGGGAGGGTGACCTCGAGTTCCGCACCGGCGACATCCTGATCTTCCTGCGCAAGGGCGAGCTCGCGCGCTTCGCCGACTACCGCGGCGAGGGCCGCTTCGCGGGCATCCAGCGCCCCTTCGCCCGCTTCGAGCGCGCCAACGCGGTGTTCCGCGTGCGCGGGCTCGTCATCCGCCCGCTGAAGCCCCCGAGCTGACGGGCTCCGGAGACCAGTTCTCCATCGACTCGCCGATGATCGCGGCGAGATCGTCCTCGGACGCCTCGCGCGGCGCGACCACGAGCAGGCGCTGCTGCTTGACCGCGCCCTCGACGAGCGCGCCGATGTCGTCCTCGTCGTAGCCGAGCTCGCGCGCGCCGCTGGGCGCGCCGACGTCGCGCATCAGCTCGGTGAGGATCTGCGGCAGCGTGTCCGCGTCGGCGTCGGGCAGCTCGCGGCCCACGATCAGCTCGGCCGCGCGGCGGTGCTTCTCCGGGTCGGCCTCGTAGGTGAAGCGGAACGCGGCCGGCGCCGTGACGATGACCGACCAGCCGTGGGGGACGAACGGGTGGTCGTCCGGATAGCCGGGCGGCTGGTAGGCATGCTTCAGCGACGCGATGGGATAGGCGCAGGCATGCGGGATGTGCACGCCCGCCGAGCCGAAGCCGATGCCGGCCAGACTGGCGGCGAGCATCATCGCGCCGCGCGCCTCGAGGTCGTCGGCGTCGTCGACCGCACGACGCAGGTAGCGCCCGCCGTATTCGAGCGCCTTGGCCGACCACACGTCCGAGACCGGGTTGGCGCCCTGGTAGGGCGGGCGGTCGTCGGGCGAGTCGGGCGCCTCGCGCTGATCGTAGGGCTTGGAGACGAACGACTCGACGGCATGGCAGACGACGTCCAGACCGCACGAGGAGGTCACCTCGGGGGGCACGCCGCGCAGGAGCTCGGGGTCGACGATGCCCTGGTGCGGGCGCAGGTAGCGGTGCGAGATGCCGCTCTTGGTCCGCTGATCGGGGATGTCGAGGATCGCCACCGTGGTCGCCTCGGACCCGGTGCCGGCGGTGGTGGGGATCGCCAGCAGGGGCTGCAGCGGCCCCGGCGGCTTGCGACCCTCGCCGACCGGCGGGTTGACGTAGTCCATGATCGGCGCCGGGTGGGTCGCGACGAGGTCGGCGACCTTCGCGGTATCGAGGCTGGAGCCGCCGCCGACGCCCACGAAGCCGTCGAAATCGCCGTCGACGGCGAAGTCCGCCGCCTCCTGCAGCGACTCCGCCGTCGGCTCGACGCGCACGCGGTCGAAGACGACGGCCTCGACGCCCGCGGCCTCGATCGCCTCGACGACGCGGTCGGTGATCCCGGCCCGGATGACGCCGGGATCACTGACCACCATCACCCTGGAGGCGCCGAGGCGCTTGAGCTCCCAGCCGGCGTCCGCGGACGACCCCGGCCCGAACTTGATCGGGGTCGCCTCGAGGGTGAAGACCGTCTCGTGCGTCACGAGACCGCGGTCGTCTCCCGCTCCTCGGCCGGCTTGCGCACGACGCGCTGGGTCGGCTCGCGGAGGTGGGCGTCGGAGTCGGCGATGCCGGTGAAGCTGGCCGCGACGACTCGCCGAAGGTTGCGCTTGTCCTCGACCTGTGCCGCGTCGAGACGCGCTGCAGTTGATGCCATGTGGGTCTCTCCCTCCCGAGGAGCGCCAAGCAGTGCCCGTCGTGGTCCAGGGCCGCGTCAACTCGTTGAAACCTGGCGTATCGGACACGTACCCGATGGAACTTGATACGAATCGGTACGTGGGACGCCTCGACGACGTCGATCTCTCGGTCAAGCTGTCCAAGCAGGAGGCGGCCGCGCGCCTCGAGGCGGCCCAGACGCGTCTGGTCTCGCTGCGGCTGGTGCTCGGTGGCCTGGTGGGCGAGCGCGGCATCGGGCCGCCGGTGTGCGTCGTCTTCGAGGGCTGGGACGCGAGCGGCAAGGGCGGCGCCATCAAGCGGCTCGTCGCCGAGCTCGACTCGCGCCACGTGCGGGTCGTCGAGTTCGCGGCGCCGAGCTACGACGAGAAGCGCCACCACTGGCTGGGGCGCTTCTGGCCGGTGCTGCCGGGCTGGGGCGGCATGTCCGTGCTCGACCGCTCCTGGTACGGGCGCGTGCTGGTCGAGCGCGTGGAGAAGTACGCCACCCAGGAGCAGTGGGGGCGCGCCTACGACGAGATCAACGACTTCGAGCGGATGCTGACCGCCGAGGGGATGATCCTCGTCAAGTTCTTCATGCACATCTCCGACGACGAGCAGCTCGAGCGCTTCGAGGCGCGCGAGCGCGATCCGCTGAAGTCATGGAAGCTGACCGACGACGACTGGCGCAACCGCAAGCGGCGCAAGCACTACGCCGCCGCGATCGAGGAGATGCTCGACCGCACCGACACCGCCTGGGCGCCCTGGCACGTGATCGAGGGCGACCAGAAGAAGTGGGCGCGGGTGAAGGTCGTCGAGACGGTCAACGACGCGCTCGTGGCCGGCATGCGCGCGCACGGGATCGACCCGCCACCTCCGCCGACCTAACGCTTGCGGTGCGCCTTGCGCGCGGCCTTCTGCGCCTTCGTCTTCTGGCGCGCGCGGGCCTTGTGGCGATCACGCTTGCGGCGCTCGGCGGGCGTGAGCTTCTGCACGGCGGGCGCGTCGCGGCGGTTGGCGGGGAGGTTGTGGCGGGCGTCGCGCGAGATGAACCAGCCGATCGCGATGAAGATGATCACGAAGCCGCCGGCGATCGCGTAGAGCGTCGAGCGGCCCACGTCCTGGCCGAGCACGTTCGAGGTGTTGTCGTCCGGCGTCGGCGTGGGGCTCGGTGCGGCTTGCGGCAGAGGACCGAACGGGCTGCTCTGGGCGAGCACGGCGCGGGCTGGCGCGAGCAGGAAGCTCGCGCACAGGAGGAGGACGGCGATGCGGCGCATGGGCAGTCGCGACGGTACTACGCGGGCGCGCCGGTGAGGGCCCATCGATGTCCGAGGAAGCGGCCCCCGCACGTCAGCAGCCGCACCACGATCAGCCCGGCGAGCCCGGCCCAGACGCCGAGGATGCCCCACCCCTGGTGCAGCGCGAGCAGCGCGACCGGCACGTAGACCGCCGCCGCGGCGAGCATGCCCCACATGAGGAAACGCGTGTCGCCGGCGCCGATGAGGATGCCGTCGAGCGCGAACACCGCGCCGTTGAGCGGCATCATCGCCGCGAACAGAGGCCAGATCTCGTGCGCCCGCTCGATCACGGCGCGGTCGCTGGTGAAGGCGTGCGGGATCACGCCCCCGAGCGTGAGCAGCCCGAGGCCGAACAGCGTGCCCGCGGCGACCGCCCAGCCGATCATCCGCGTCGCGGCCACGCGGGCGCCGCGGGCGTCGCCGGCGCCCAGCATCCGGCCCACCATCACCTGGCCCGCGATCGCGATGGCGTCGAGCACGAGCGCGAGGAAGACGAACAGCTGGAAGGCGATCTGATGCGCGCCGAGCGAGGCCGGGCCGATGCGGGCGAGCACCGCCGAGGCGATGAGGAACGAGCCGAGCAGCGCCGTCGTGCGCACCGCGATCTCGCCGCCGATCCTCATCAGCGAGCGGATGCGCGCGAGGTCGGGCGGCTCCCAGCCCGAGGCGCGCACCTGCACCCACACGAACGCGGCGCCCATCCCGGCCTGCGCGATCACGGTGCCCCACGCCGAGCCGCGCAGCCCCCAGCCGAAGCCGTAGACGAACAGCAGCTCGAGCACGACGTTGACCACGTGGGCGACGACAAGGACGTACAGCGGCGTCCGCAGGTCGGAGATCCCGCGCAGGAACCCCTGGCCGGCGCTGGCGAGCATGAAGAACGGCGCGCCCAGCGCGGCGATCCGCAGGTAGGTCGTGGCCTGGTCGAGGATCTCGCCCTTCCCGCCCATCAACGTCGCGATCGGGCGTGCCAGCGACGTCATGACGAGCAGCAGCACGAGCCCGATCCCGGCGCCGAGCCACAGCCCCTGGGCGCCGAGCCGCGCAGCCTGCTCCTCCTGCCCCGCGCCGTGCAGGCGCGAGACTCGCGCGGTGGTGCCGTAGGTGAGGAAGTTGAAGATCGTGAACGCGGAGGTCAGCGCGGTCGCCGCGATCGCCAGCGCCGCGAGCTGGAGCGTCCCGAGATGGCCGACGATCGCCGTGTCCACGAGCACGTAGAGCGGCTCGGCCGCCAGCGCGCCGAGCGCGAGCACGGCGAGCCCGAGGATCTCGCGGTCGTAGGGTGAGCGGCGCACGAGAGCACAGGATGAAGCTCCGCCTCTACCACCACCACGACGGCGCCCGGGTCGCCTATCGCGAGGCGGGCACCGGCCCGGCGCTCGTGCTGCTGCACTCGGCCATGCTCACCCATCGCGAGTGGGAGCCGCTGGTCGAGGAGCTGTCCGATCGCTTCCGGCTCGTGCTGCCCGACCTGCCGCTGCACGGCGACTCCGAGGACCGCCCGCGCCATCCGTACTCGCCCGACTGGATGGCCGAGGTGATCGCCGGCTTCTGCCGCGAGGTGTGCGGGCCGCGGCCGCTGGTCGGCGGCCACGACGTCGGCGCGCTGATCCTGCTGCGGGCGGTCCAGACCCGCCAGCTCACGCCCGGGCGGCTCGTGATCATGCCCAGCGCCCTGCACCGCCGCCCCGCCCGCCACCGGCTCGAGCGGATCGTGCTCGGCGCGGCCCGCGCGGGCGCCGTACCGGGGCTCGACCGCGCGATCTCGCACGCCGCGCGGCTCGCGTTCCGGCCCCAGGCGGGCGAGGGACTGA
>JBDTMF010000022.1:0-32587 GCA_039934455.1 Solirubrobacteraceae bacterium | reverse complement strand
TGGCGCTGGGGGCTCTCGTCGCTCCCTTCGGCGGACTTGGGGAAGCGGCTGCGGGCGGCGTCGGAGGCTGCGGGGCGGCTCTGACGGCGGGCATCGAGCGGGTGAGTCCAACCGGCATTTCGTTCGACTCGACCCCGCCCGACACGGCACGTCGAACAAACTGCCGCTCCCACCGGCATTTTGTTCGAACACGCCTGACCGTAGCCCTCGAATCGAACGAAATGCCGCCTGATCCCTGCCACCACCGCCCGAACCCACCTCCTCACCAGCCCGCCGTTCGCCGGTACCCTCCCCGCCCGATGGCTGCCCCCCACTCGTCCCACGAGATCCTCGACGTCAACCGCCGCTACCACGATGTGGCGGCGGACGACTACGACGCCAAGTGGGGGATCGACTTCGGCGAGGTCGGCGCGACGCAGGTGCTCGGCAAGCTCACGAAGCTGCTCGGCCCTGAACCGGGCCCGTTCGCCCGCTCGCTCGAGATCGGCGCGGGCACCGGCTACTTCTCGCTCAACCTCCTCAATGCCGGCGTTGTGAACCACGCCACCTGCACGGACATCTCGCCGGGGATGCTGGAGACGCTCGAGGCGAACGCGCGGCGGCTCGGCCTCGACGTCGAGACCGCGGCCTGCGACGCCGCCGACCTGCCGTTCGAGGACGCGTCGTTCGACCTCGTCCTCGGTCACGCCGTGCTGCACCACCTGCCCGCGCTCGAGCGCTCGTTCGCCGAGTTCGCGCGCGTGCTGCGCCCCGGCGGCATGCTGTTCTTCGCCGGCGAGCCCTCGCGCCAGGGCGACCGCATCGCGGCCTGGCCGAAGCGCGCCGCGATGCGCGCCGCGCCGCTGTGGCGCCGCGCGCTCCGCGTGCGCCCCGCGGAGTACGGCGGGAGCAACGGCGGCCCGCCGCGACCCGACGACGCCGAGCACGCGCTCGAGGCCGTCGTCGACGTCCACGCCTTCGACCCCGCCGACCTGGAGCGCCTGATGGCCGGCACGGGCCTCGTCGATGCGCGCGTCCAGGGCGAGGAGCTGCTCGCGAACTGGTTCGGCTGGTTCAACCGCACGCTCGAGGCGAACGCGCGCCACGACGACATCCCGTGGCTGTGGTTCCAGTACGCCTTTCGCGGCTACCTCGCGCTGCAGCGCGGCGACCGCGCGCTGCTCGAGCCGCGGCTTCCCCCACAGGTCTTCTACAACCTGATGATCGCCGCGCGCAAGCCGGGCTGAGCGCATGGCGATCGACCTCGCCCGCGCGCGCGCCGAAACGCCGGGCGTCGAGCACGTCGCGCATCTCAACAACGCGGGCGCCGCGCTCGCCCCGGCCCCCGTGCTCGACGCGGTCATCGAGCACCTGCGGCGCGAAGCGACGATCGGCGGCTACGAGGCCGCGGCCGAGCGGCGCGAGCGCATCGAGCGCGGCGACGACGCGATCGCGCGGCTGATCGGCGCGGGGCGCGACGAGATCGCGATCGTCGAGAACGCCACGCGCGCGTGGGACATGGCCTTCTACTCGCTGCGCTTCCAGCCCGGCGAGCGCATCCTCACCACGCGCGCGGAGTACGCGAGCAACTACATCGCGCTGCGCCAGGTCGCCGATCGCACCGGGGCCGCGGTCGTCGTGGTGCCCGACGACGAGCACGGCCAGGTCGACGACGCCGCGCTCGCCGCGATGCTCGACGAGCGCGTCAAGCTCGTCTCGCTCGTCCACGTCCCGACCCAGGGCGGTCTCGTCAACCCCGCCGCCGCGGTCGGCGCCCTCTGCCGCGCGGCGGACGTGCCGCTCCTGCTCGACGCCTGCCAGTCCGTCGGCCAGATGCCGATCGACGTGGGCGCGATCGGCTGCGACATGCTCTCCGCCACCGGCCGCAAGTTCCTGCGCGGGCCGCGCGGCACCGGCTTCCTCTACGTCCGCCGCGACATGATCGAGGGCCTCGAGCCGCCGCTGCTCGACCTCCACGCCGCCGAGTGGCAGGCCGACGGCTCCTACCGCATCCGCCCGGACGCCCGCCGCTTCGAGAACTGGGAGACCAACTACGCGACCAAGATCGGGCTCGGGGTCGCCGTCGACTACGCGCTCGCGTGGGGGCTCGAGCCGATCCGCGAGCGCGTCTACGCGCTGGCCGCGGACCTCCGCGGCCAGCTCGACGGCACGCCGGGCGTGCGCACCCACGACCTCGGCGAGGAGCGATGCGCGATCGTGACCTTCTCGGTCGAGGGCCACCCCGCGGTCGAGGTGGTCGAGACGCTGGTCGGCGAAGGCATCAACGTCTCGCTCTCGCCGGGGACCTACAGCCGGCTCGACTTCGGCCACCGCGGGCTCGACACGCTCGTGCGCGCGTCGGTGCACTACTACAACGAGCCCGCGGAGCTCGACCGGCTGGTCGACCGCGTCGCGCAGCTCTAGCCCGCGACCACCTCGGGCTCGAACACGCTGAGGCAGCCCTTGCCGCCGTGCTTGGCGACGTACATCGCGACGTCGGCGTTGCGGACGAGCGAGTCGGCGTCCAGCGTGCCCGAGGCGGCCGAGGCGACGCCGAGGCTCGCGCCCACGAGCAGCTCGCGGCCGTCGAACTCGAGCGGCTGCGTGAGGTTGCCGACGATGCGATCGGCGACGACGGAGATGTGCTCCTCCGGGATGTCGACGAGCAGCACTGCGAACTCGTCGCCGCCGAGCCGCGCCGCGGTGTCGGACGGGCGCAGCGAGGCCAGCAGGCGCTCGCCCGCGGCCTTCAGCACCGCGTCGCCCGCCTCGTGGCCGTGGGTGTCGTTGATCGGCTTGAAGTTGTCCAGGTCGATGTAGATCACGGCCGCGTTGCCCGTGCGGCGCTTGAGCACGTAGTCGACGCGGTTCATGAACAGCAGGCGGTTGGGCAGCCCGGTGAGTGGATCGTGGAAGGCCCGATGCTCGAGCTCGACGTGCAGCTCCTTGAGCTCGGAGACCTTGCGCCCGAGCCGGTCCTGGCCGAGCTCCGCGCCGGTCTGGCGCGAGAGCGTCTCGAACAGCTTGAGGTCCGCGCGCGCGAAGCCGCCGGCGCCGGTCCCGAGCCGGTTGGCGATCATCACCGCGCCGATGACCCGTCGCTCACCGGGCAGCGGTGCGAGCATCGCCTCGGCCACGCCGAGGCGATCGAGGTGGCCCGCGAGCGCGCCGCCGACCGAGGCCGGCGTGATCAGCCGGGCGGCCGGGTCGGCCACGACCAGCGCGGCGAGCGCGCTCGCCACGCGGTCGTCGAGTGGCTGCATGACCTCGAGCCGGTCCGCCGTGCCGACCGCGATGCGGCGGCCGGCGACGTCGTCGGTGACCGGGAAGAGGGAGACATCGGCGACCTCGGCACGGAACGACTCGAGCGCCATCGCGAGCACGCCGGCCAGGCCGGCCACCGTGTCGGGCGCGTGCGAGAGCGTGTGGCTCGCCGCGTGGAGGAACTCGATGTTGGTGTGCTGGCGGCGCTCTGAGGTGTAGGCGCGGTACGCGACGAAGACCGCGATCGCGGGGCCGAGCAACAGCACCGCGCCGCGCGGGTCGGTCGCGAGCACCGTGCTGGCGGCGAGCCCGAGGCTGGCGTTGATCGCCGCCACGCTCGTGGCCATCGCCACCATGTCGGCGAACATCCGCCGGGGGATGCTGTCGCCGGAGAGCCACATCGCGGCGCTGACGAGGCTGACCGAGACGACGGAGGCCAGGAGCAACGACGCGGCCGCCGCCGCCCACAGCCGCGGCCCGTTGTCGGCGACCGGTCCGGAGACGGCGTGGAAGAGGGCGACCGCGACGCCCGCCGTGACGCCCAGCTGCCCGAGATTGAAGATCAGCCGGATGCGCGGGAGGTTGCGGTTGAGCATCAGCACGAGGCCGGCGCCGGCGATCCAGCCGATGACGACGTCACCGGGCGCGGCGAAGAGGAGCCCGAGCGCGAGCGGCAGCTCGGCGAGCGTCAGGGTGTGCGCGCTGCGGCGGAAGTGCACGTGCACGACCGCGGTCTCGGTGAGCGCGAAGGCCGCGGCCAGGAGCCACCAGGGCATCCGGACGTGGGCGCCCGGCGCGGGGAACGCGCCGACGTGGAGGTAGAGCGCAAGAGCCCCCGCGGCGAGCGCTGCGTTCAGCGCCCAGACCGCGATGACCCCTCGCTTCAGTTCGAGCCGCCCCATGGGAGCACGGTCAGCTCTCGGAATTCCACTTGCGTCCACTCATCACGAACCCCCTCCCCATTCGACGGCCGTCCAGCGGCTGCCCGTCCATCGGGAGCCGGTCCAGCGCGATCCGGTCCAGCGGCTGCCCGTCCAACGGGAGCCGGTCCAGCGCGATCCTGTCCAGCGCGACCCGGTCCAGCGGCTGCCGGTCCAGCGCGAGCCCGTCCAGCGCGACCCGCTCCAACGCGAGCCCTTGGGGTTCTCGACGGCGAACTGGTTGCTGATCCCGCCGCGCAGCCAGCCGCCGGTACGGGCGTCCGGGAAGCGCTGCCGAGCGTTCGGGACGGGCGAGCTGATCGCGTCCGCGACGTCGACCACGCCGGCGCCCTGGAGCGACTCGTCGGTGGCGGCGAGCGGGCGGGCGCTCGAGCGCAGCAGCGCCTTGACCTGGTCGGGAGTGAGGTCGGGGCGCTCGCCCACCAGCAGGGCGGCGGCGCCGGAGACGACGGCGGAGGCCTGTGAGGTGCCGGAGCCGCGGAAGCCGTCGCCGATGCGGGCGGCGGGGAAGGCCTCGTCGAGGAAGGAGCCGGGGACGCGGGTGGAGAGGATGGCGACGCCGGGGGCGACGACGTCCGGGCTGCGGGTCTTGGAGCCGCGGCTCGAGAACAGCGCCATGCCGTCGTCGGCGAGCGACGCGGTGCCGCCCGAGTCCTCGGCGCCGACCGCGATCACGTAGGGGTCGTAGGCCGGCGAGTCGAGGCTCTCGGAGGCGTCGCCGCCGTTGCCGGCGGAGGTGACGACCGTCAGGCCGTCATCCCAGGCGCGTTCCACCGCGAAGGCGAGCGGGTCGTTGCGGTAGCTGCGCGCGGGCTCGGCGCCGAAGGCGAGGTTGAGGACCCGGATGTTCATGCCGTCGCGGTTGCCGCGGCGGACGGTCCAGTCGATGCCGGCCAGCAGCTGGCCGAGGGTCGTCGAGCCGTCGTTGCCGGCGACCTTGACGTTGACCACGCGGGCCTGGGGGGCGACCGCGGCGATGATGCCGGCGAGGTGCGTCCCGTGCCCGAAGGCGTCGAGGTTGCGCAGCTCGTCGACGCGGGCGTCCTCGGAGAAGTCGGGGCCGTTGACCACGTGGCCGGCGAGCGAGGCGTCGGGCGAGACGCCGGAGTCGACCAGCGCGACGTCGGCGGGCCCGCCGTCGACGGTCTGGGCCCCCACGGCGGCGCGCAGCGTGTCGAGCGTGGTGCTCGGCGCGGCCGGCGCGTCGACGGTCGAGCGCAGCTTGAAGCGGCGGTCGGCGTAGACGGAAAGGACTCCCGGAGTGCCGCGCAGCGCGCGCACCGCGCTGTGCGGCACCCGGGCGGAGAACCCATTGATGAGCGGGATCTCACGATCGACGGTGCCCCCCAGGCCCTGCACCGCGAGCTCCGGGCCGCTGCCGGCTCCTGCGTTCTCCATCACGACCACGTGCGAGCGGTGCTCGTCCGCGGACGCGGTCGAGGTGAAGCTGCAGAGCACGGCGATGGCCCAGAAGGCGGTGAGGGAGATCCCCCAGCGAGTCGTGTCCGTCGAAGGTTTGGTCACACTCCCGCCTTCGGCCCGGGAACGGCTCGACCACCGGGTCTGGGAGCTTCGGCGGGGCATCTCGGAGCTTGTGGGAGCTTTGGCGCCGGCGGCGGCAGCTTCCGTCCGAACCTCGAAGCATCGATGAGTTCCCGCCGTGGGGTCGGGGAAGCGGCCCGCGCTGCCGATGACCAGAATGTGCAACGAAACCTGAGCAGAAAGGTGGCCCACGCCGCCGGCGCGGTGCGCATCGGCCTCGCCGCCGTGCGCAGCCGCGACTTCGACCTCGAGACGGGTCTGCGCACGCGCGCGCACCTGCAGGCGGACCTCACCCGGCTCGACGGAATTCCTGCGCGGCTGGAGCTGCTCGCCCTCCAGGCGAGCGACGGCCTCGACGACAGCCTGCTGGCCGGCGCGGACGCGGAGCTGCCGCGGCGCCTCGGCGAGGCGCTGAACACCGCAGCCGAGGGCCAGGGCGCGCGCGCCTACCGCCTCGACGGCACCCTCTACGCCTTCCTCGGCCCCATCGAGGGACCCGCGCTGACCCCGGCCGCCGCGGCCCAGCGCGCGCTCACCGCCATCGACCCGAGCCTGGTCTCCGGCGCCGTTCGCGGCGAGGCGCGGATCCCCGACGAGGCGGCGGACGGGATCGCCGCACTCGCGATGGCCCACGAGCGCCTGCGCGCGCGCTCGCGCTGGCAGCGCCTGTCCTCCGAGCGCCAGGTCCGCGACGTGCTGCTGCAGATCCTCTCCGAGCGCCGCGCCGGCGGCTCCGCCGTCGCGCTGCCGCGCGTCGCCGCCCACGCGATCGGCGCCGGCCGCCGCCTCGGCCTCGCGCTGAGCCAGCTCGACGACATCGTCCGCGCGTCCGAGATGCAGGACATCGGCATGCTCGCCGTGCCCGAGGCCGTGCTGCGCAAGCGCGGGACGCTCGAGCCCGAGGAGTGGGCGATGATCCGCCGCCATCCAGTCGTCGGCGAGCGCATCCTGTCCGCGGCGCCCGCGCTCGCGCCGGTCGCGCGCCTCGTACGCTCCAGCTACGAGCGCTTCGACGGCTCCGGCTATCCCGACGGGCTCGTGGGCGAGGACATCCCGCTGGGCTCGCGCGTGATCGCCGTCTGCGTCGCCTACGACGCCATGACCTCGGCCCGCCCGTATCGCGAGGCGCTGCCGGCCGCCACCGCCTTCGAGGAGCTCCGCCGCTGCGCCGACCACCAGTTCGATCCGATGGTCGTCGCCGCGTTCTGCGCGGAGAACGACGTGAACGACGCGGAGACGGTGAAGGGCTCCCGTTTCCGCGCATGAGCGCCGCGTCGGTCACCGGCGGGATCGGGCTCGACGACGCGCTGCGCCGCGTCGACGCGCTCGAGGAGGAGGCGCGCCACCGCGCGCTGCACGACCCGCTCACCGGGCTGCCGAACCGCACCCTGTTCGTGGACCGCGTCCATCACGCGCTCGCGCTCGCGGCGCGCGACGGCGGCACCGCCGCGGTGCTCGGGCTCAACCTCGACCGCTTCAAAGCCGTCAACGACCGCCACGGCCACGAGGCCGGGGACGAGCTGCTGTCCGAGCTCGCCTGGCGGCTCGCGGCCCTGCTCCCGTCGGGCGACACGCTCGCGCGCCTGCCCGGTGACGAGTTCGCCGTCCTCTGCGAGGGCCTGCCCGGCGAGCGCGGGGCGATCGAGGTCGCGCAGCGGCTGCTCGACAGCCTCGCCGCGCCGATCGTGCTCGGCGAGCATCCCGTCTTCGTCAACGCCAGCATCGGCATCGCGGTGTCGGACGGCCAGACCGCCGACGCCGAGGCGCTCGTGGGCGACGCCGACGCCGCGATGGGCCGCGCCAAGGCCGCCGGCGGCGCGCGCTACGAGCTCTTCGACGCCGCACTGAGCCGGCGCATGGCCGAGCGCCTCAAGCTCGAGGACGACCTTCGCCAGGCGCTCGAGCGCGACGAGCTCGAGCTCTACTACCAGCCGCTCGTGGACCTCGACGAGCGCCGGATCATCGCCGTCGAGGGGCTCGTGCGCTGGCGCCATCCGCGCCAGGGCGTCGTGCTCCCGGGCGAGTTCATGACCGTCGCCGAGGAGAGCGGGCTGATCGTCCCGCTCGGGCGCTGGGTCCTGCGCGAGGCCTGCCGGCAGCTCGCGCGCTGGACCGCCGACCCCGCCATCGACCTTCCCTGCCTGACCGTCAACCTCTCGGGCCGCCAGCTCGCCGAGGCCTCGCTGCCCGACGAGCTCGCCGGCATCCTGCGCCAGACCGGCGTGCCGCCCGAGCGGCTCGGGCTGGAGCTGACCGAGAGCGTCCTGATGCAGGAGACGTCCTCGCCGACGGCCGTGCTGCAGGACCTCAAGGGCCTCGGCGTGCGGCTGATGCTCGACGACTTCGGCACCGGCCATTCGTCCCTGAACCACGTCAAGCGCTTCCCGATCGAGGCCATCAAGGTCGACCGCGAATTCGTCAACGGCGTCGCCGAGGACGAGGGCGACCGCCACATCCTGCGCGCGATCGTCTCGATGGCGAGTGCGATGGACGTCGCCGTCATCGCCGAGGGCGTCGAGACACCCGAGCAGGCGCGGTGGCTGCGCCACCTCGGCATCAAGCTCGTGCAGGGCTACGCGTTCGGCCGCCCGGCGCCGGCCGCGACGATCGAGGCGCTGCTCGGCGACGGGCTGCCGCTCGAGCACCTCGCGCTCGCGTTCCAGCCGATCGCCGACGCGCCGGACGCAGCGCCCGCCGAGGCGCGCGGCGTGCCGGCGCCCGCGGCCGCGCCCGGCGGCGCCACCGTCACGCTCGGCGAGGCCGCGGTGGCGTGCGGCGTCTCCGCCAGCACCGTGCGGCGCTGGGCCGACACCGGTCGCATCGCGGTCGTGCGCACGAGCGGCGGCCACCGCCGCTTCCCGGTCACCGAGCTGCGACGCCTCAACGGCGAGGCCGCCACGAACCCCACCGTCCGCGCGGTCGCGCTGCCCGCCGACGCGCTCCCCGAGCTGAGCGAGCTGCTCTCGACCACGAGCGGCGAGCTCTCCGCCGCCGTCACCCGCGGCCTCTACGCGGGCCCGGTCCACGGCTGGTTCGGCTCCGCGCCCGGCCGCGAGCAGCTCGGCCACTGGAGCGCGGCGCTCGCCGCCGCCACGGCCGGCACCGAGTACGACGCGGCGCTGGACGCCACGCGCCGCCTCGTCACCCAGGCCGACCTCGCGGGGGCGTCGCTGCTCGAGCGCCACACCTTCCTCGAGCGCTTCGGCGAGGCGGTCGTGCGCGCGCTGCAGGAGCGCCACGGCAACCGTGCCGAGCTCGTCGGCGCGCGCCGTCTGTTCGCCCGCCTGCGCCAGGTCACGCTCGAGGCGGCCGACGCGCGAGCCGCAGCCTGAGCAGGTCCGCCGCGGCGCGGGTGCTGACCTTCGCGTGGCGGTAGAGGTAGGTCGCGTCGCCGCGCAGGCGCCGCACACGCGTGGACTCCGAGGGGCTCACGAGTTCGCTCGGGCGCGTCCGGACCGGCATCCCGTCGCGCTCGAGCGCCGCGAGCGCGCGCTCGGCGATCGCGATCTGGCCGAACGCGGTCGGGTGGACGTGGTCGGCCATCAGCAAGCGCCGGCCCTGGAAGCCGGCGAGGTCGACCACGAGCGCGCCGGTGGCGCGCGCGCAGCGCTCGATGATCGCGTTCGCGTCCTGCACCTTCGCTCCCGCGCGCGGGCGGCCGAGGTCGAGCGGGATCGTGGCGGTCAGCGTGCGCTCGCAGCGCGCCGCGAGGAACGCCATCGCCTCGCCCAGGTCGCGCTCGTAGGCGAACGGGTCCCAGTCGAAGCCGCGCACGTCGTTGGTTCCGATGTACAGGCAGCCGAGGTCGTAGGGCTCGTCCGGCGCGGCGGCGCGGCGCTCGAAGGCGGGGATCTGCTCGTGCAGGACCGTGGGGACGCTCGCCCCGTCGCTGGCGTAGGGCGTGTACGGCAGCCCGAGCGCCCGCGCCGTCCACAGCGCCCACGACTGCAGCGCGACCCCCCACTGGAGCTCGCCGCCGCCGTTGGTGATCGAGTCGCCGAACGCGAGGACGCCGAGCATGCGGCGGCGCACGGTAACAATGTGGGAGTCATGGACTCCCTCCGCGGTCGCCTGCTGATCGCCTCACCCGTGCTCGTGGATCCGAACTTCCACCGCACCGTCGTGCTGATCGCAGAGCACACCGAGGAGGGCGCCATGGGCCTCGTGCTCAACCGTCCCGCCGAGACGCTCGTGGCCGAGGCCGCGCCCGACCTGTCCGACCTCGCCGACATCGGCGCGCCCCTCTACGTCGGCGGGCCGGTCGCCTCGGACTCCGTGATCGTGCTCGCCGAGTTCGACGAGCCGTCGCTCGCGGGCGTCCTGCTCGACGGCGACCTCGGCTTCGTCGGCGGCGCCGCCGAGGACCTCGCCGAGATCGCCGGCGGCGTCCGCCGCGCGCGCGTCTTCGCCGGCCACTCCGGCTGGGGCCCGGGTCAGCTCGAGGGTGAGCTCGCGGAGGACTCCTGGATCGTCGAGCCGCCGCGCCGCGACGAGATCTTCGCCGAGGACCCGGAGGCGCTGTGGGCGGCGGTCCTGCGGCGCAAGGGCCGCGAGTACGCGCTGCTCTCGACGATGCCACCGGATCCCTCCGTCAACTGACCACCCCGCGGGGGTACGGATTACCCCACGCGGATTGACGGGGCTGCCCCGTCGAACGAGGCCCGGTGCACGAGGAATATGTGCCCATGCCCTCCGACGCCCACAACTTCAACTACGTCGAGTCCTCCATCCCCGAGGGCCTGACGCTCGGCGAGTACCGCCGCACCCGCATGAACCGCCGGCCCAAGCCGGTCCGCAAGGGCCCGCGCTGGTTCCCCCTGCCGCGCGTCCGCATCGCGTACGCCTAGAGACTGCAGCAGGCGCCGCTACGGCGCCTGCTGCAGTGACAGAGGTCGTGCCGCCCGCGTCGAAGACCTTCGCGAACGGCGTCGACTCGACGAGCTCGAGCCCGAGCGCGCCGCGGTAGAAGCGCTCGGCGACGTCGAGGTCGCACGCGGCCACGAAGGCCACCAGCTCGGCGCCGGCCAGCATCCGCCGACCATGCCCTGGCAAGGGAAAGGCCCGCCGCGCCAGGGGGCGCGACGGGCCTCCGGTCCATCCGCGGGGGAGCGCTCAGCGCGCGCCGAGGGGGCGCCGCGCCGCCGGCGAGCCGGCGGGGGAGAGCCGCGGGGCCTGGTAGATCGGTGCGTACAGGAGCTGGAAGAGCGGGGGAGTCAAGGTATGTGTCCTCGTCGTTTTGGGGTTCCAGGACTGTGCCAGCCCGCAGGCCGGCGGCCCTGGGTGCTGTCAGGCGTGTCGGGGGGCGGGTATCCGAACCCGGGGCGCGCCCTGAGATTTCGGGAATAGCCCGCCCGTTCCGGCGTCTGACTAGGGAAACCCCCGATGTGCTCGCGGCCGGCGGTCGCGAGCATGCTCCTCACTCCTCCCCACGACCTCCCGGAGACACCACCTTGACCACCACCCAGCGCTGGACCCTCGCCGTCGTCTGTGCGGCCACGGCCATGCTCATGCTGGACATCGCGGTCGTGAACACCGCCCTGTCCGACATCGCCACCGACCTCAACACGGGCCTCTCGGGCCTCCAGTGGGTCGTCGACGCCTACACGCTCGCGCTCGCCGCCGTCGTGCTGACCGCCGGTTCTCTGGCCGACCGCTTCGGCCGCCGCCGCCTGTTCACCGTCGGACTCTCGATCTTCACGCTCTCCTCGCTCGTGTGCGCTGCTGCGCAGGACATCGTGATGCTCAACGCCTCACGCGCGGCCCAGGGCATCGGCGCCGCGATCATGTTCGCGGTCTCGCTCGCCCTGCTCTCCAACGCCTTCCCCGGCGCCCAGGAGCGCGGCAAGGCACTCGCCGCCTACGGCGCCTCGATCGGCGCCGCCTTCGCGGTCGGCCCGCTCGTCGGCGGCGCGCTGACCAGCGGCCTGGACTGGCGCTGGATCTTCATCGTCAACCTGCCGCTCGGCATCCTCTGCCTCGCGATCACCCGCCGCTCCGTCGAGGAGTCGCGCGACTCGCACGCCCGCACGCTCGACTGGCCCGGCCAGGTCACGCTGACGGCGGGCCTGTTCCTGCTCGTGCTCGGGCTGCTCCGCGGCAACGACGACGGCTGGACGAGCACGGCGATCGTCGCCGAGCTGGCCGGCGCCGTCGCCTTCATCGGCGCCTTCATCGCCGTCGAGGCGCGCGTCAAGGAGCCGATGCTGCCGCTCGGCCTGTTCCGCAACCGCGCCTTCACCGGCGCCCAGGTCGCGGCGTTCTCGATCTCGGCCTCGTTCTTCGCCGTGTTCCTCTACACGACGATCTACCTCCAGCAGATCCTCGGCCTGTCGGCGATCGAGGCCGGCCTCGTCTACCTCCCGGCGACGCTGATCATGCTCGTCGTCTCCGGCGCGACCGCCAACCTCGTCGAGAAGGTCGGCGCGCGCACGATGATCGCCGGCGGGCTCGGGCTCGTCGCCATCGGCCAGGCGCTGCTGACCGTCGCCGCGGTGGACTCGTCGTGGGCGACGCTGCTGCCCGGCGAGATCGTCGCGCTGATCGGCGTCGGCGTCTTCAACCCGGCCGTGAGCGCGGTCGCGCTCGGCTCGGCCCCGCCGCAGATGAGCGGCCTCGCGGCGGGCGTCAACGACACGTTCCGCCAGGCCGGCATCGCGGTCGGCGTCGCCGCCCTCGGCGCGCTCGTGCCCGCCGCGGCCGCGTTCGGCGGCGAGCCGCAGACCTACGTCGACGGCATGAAGGACGCGCTCTGGGTCGGCGCCGCCGTCTGCGCCGCCGGCGCCGTCGCGTGCGCCGTTCTCCTCGCGGAGCGCCGCAAGAGCGCCGAGACCGTGCCCGCCGAGCTCGCGCTCGACGCCGCCTAGCCACCCCCAGCCCTCGACCAGGGGTCCGACCCCTGGTTGAGGGTCGGGTGGTTTCGGGCATAGTGCGCGGATGCCCGACGCCTCCCCCGTCGTCGTCGTCACCGGTGCCTCGAGCGGGATCGGCGAGGCGACCGCCCGCCTGCTCGCCCGCGAGCACCGCGCCCGGCTCGTGCTGGTGGCGCGCCGCGAGGAGCGGCTGCGCGCGCTCGCATCGGAGCTCGGCGCGAGCTTCGTCGCCGTCGACCTCACCGACGACGCCGCGCCCGCGCGGGTGCGCGAGGCGGTGCGGGAGCGCCACGGCCGCCTCGATCTGCTGGTCAACAACGCCGGCGCCGCGTGGCGCGCCACGTTCGCCGACGGCGGCTGGGAGAACGTCCGCCGCCACATGGAGGTCAACTTCGACGCGGTCGTGCGCTTGACCGAGGCGCTGCTGCCGCTGCTGCGGGCGAGCGCGCCGAGCGCGATCGTCAACGTCTCGAGCACCGCCGGGCGGGTCTCGCGCCCCGGTTCGGGCGCCTACTCGGCGAGCAAGTTCGCGCTCGCGGGCTGGTCGGACGCGCTCGCGGGAGAAGAGGCTTCCTGCGGCGTGCACGTCGGGCTCGTGCTCCCGGGCTTCATCACCACCGAGGGCTTCCCGCAGTCCGAGCTCACCGGCAGCCCGCTCACGCGGCGGCTGGTCTCGACGCCCGAGCGCGGCGCGCAGGCGATCGTCGACGCCGGCCTGGGCGGGAAGGCCGAGCGCTACGTGCCGCGCCCGTACGCCCTCGCCGCGGTGGCGCGGGTGCTGGCGCCGCGCCTCGTGCGTCGCGCGACGGGCGGCAAGACCTCCGCGCGGATGGTCACGCGAACCGCAGGTGACGACGCTTGATCGCGGGGGTACGATGCCTCTGATGGATCGCTTCGACGACGTCTCCGTGGTGGCCTCGGTCGACGAGTCGCCGCCGCCCCCGCGCGTCCCGCGCGGCGCGCGCCGTGCCTTCACCGCCGCCGTCGCCTCGGTCGTCGTGGCCGGCGCGCTCGCTGGCGCCGCCGTCGGGCTCGCCAGCGAGAAGGCCGAGCCGGCGAAGCCGCCGACGCCCGTCAACGGCGCGAACGAGGGCTGGTCGTCGTACGCGCCCCTCGGGCACCACAAGTGCCACCGCGGCATGCGCCACCAGCAGTCCTCGGACTCGTCCGCGCTGAACTACTGAGGCTTCGGCAGCTCCCCGACGCGGGCGCCGTCCGGCAGCTCCCCGTTGGCGTGCTGGGGCACCGCTGAGGGCGGCGCGCCCGCGCCCGCGAGCAGCGGCTTGATGAGGTCGATCGGAAACACGATCGTCGACGAGTTCTCGCCGCCGATCTCCGACAGCGTCTGCAGGTAGCGCAGCTGCAGCGCGGCGGGCTCCTGGCCGAGCACGCCGGCCGCCTCCGCCAGCTTCGCCGCCGCCTGCGATTCGCCCTCGGCATGGATGATCTTGGCGCGCCGCTCGCGCTCGGCCTCGGCCTGGCGCGCCATCGCGCGCTGCATCGTCGTCGGGATGCCGACGTCCTTGATCTCGACCGTGGTCACCTTGATCCCCCACGGCTCGGTGTGCTCGTCGATGATCTGCTGCAGGTCCTCGTTGAGGCGCTCGCGCTCGCTCAGCAGCGTGTCGAGGTCGGCCTTGCCGAGCACCGAGCGCAGCGTCGTCTGGGCGATCTGCAGCGTGGCCCGGCTCGCGTCCTCGACCGAGACGACCGACGCGTTCGCGTCGACGACGCGGAAGTACACCACCGCGTCGACGCGAGCCGGGACGTTGTCGTGCGTGATCACGTCCTGCGGCGGGATCGCGAGCGTGACCGTGCGCAGCGTCACGCGCACCATCCGGTCGACACCGGGGATGAGCATGATCATGCCCGGCCCGCGCTGACCGGTGAGGCGGCCGAGACGGAACACGACCGCGCGCTCGTACTCGCGCAGCACGCGCACCGAGGCGCCCGCCAGCGCCGCGACGAGCACGGCGATGATGACCAGGGCGAACAGGACCGCATCCATCAGAAGACCTCCCAGTCCTCGGCGCGGCGGACGGTGAGCGTGAGGCCGTCGACGCGCTCGACGACGATCGTATCGCCTCGCTCGAGCTGCGCGGTTTCCTCGTCGAAGCGCCAGGCGCGCGCCCGCCACAGCGCGCCGTCGAGGAAGACCTGGCCGAGCGGGGCCGGCGTCGCGCGCACCTCGCCGACGCGCCCGATGAGGCCCTCGGCGCCGCTGCGCACGCGCGCGTGGCGCGCGGCCAGCGCCTTGTGCACGACCACCCACAGGTAGACCCCGCCGATCGCCGCCGCCATGAGTCCCGTGGCCAGCGCGAGGGCGAGGCCGGAGCCCGCGCCGCCGATCACGAGCGCGACTCCCGTGGCACCCGCGGCGACCGCCACCGAGCCGAGGGCACCGTGCGTCGGCACGTGGGCCTCCACCACCGCGAGCGCGGCTCCCAGGAACATGAGAATGAGGCCGAGTTGCGACATGGCCCTCACCGCCGATCGTACTCCTCCCCGTGCGCGTGCCATGATCGCTCGATGGCGGACGGCGGCGGCCTCGATCTCCTGCGCGACTGGCAGTCGGCGATGGCGTCCGTGATCCCCAAGCAGCTGCTCGCCCCGCTCAAGCGCCAGACCGAGCTCATCCAGGACGTGCTCGAGCGCGAGCGACGCCTGCAGCGCGAGGTGCTCGGCCACGTCTTCGCCCCGCTCGACGCCGTCTTCGACCTGCTCGAGCAGAGCGGCGCGACGATCCGCCAGCAGGCCGAGGCGCTCGAGCAGGCGGCCCGGGCGCTGGAGGACACCGCGGTGCTGATGAAGGCGCAGGCGGAGCTGTTCGAGCGCGGCATCCAGACGCTGCGCGAGCCGGCCGACGTGGCGCGGGCGGCCGCGGGGTTGGAGAAGCGCGCGAGGGCGAAGCCGAAAGCGCGCCGTAAGGACTGACGAACGTCAACGACGGCTGGGCACGCCCCCGTCGCTCCGCCTGCCCGACGACGCGGCACCCACCCCTGCGTAGCTTCACGGCATGACCTCCTCCTCCCCAGAACTCGCGATCGGGACGCGCGGGCTCGGCAAGCGCTTCGGCGAGCGCGCGGCGCTCGACAGCGTCGACGCCGGAGTGAGCACGGCCGGCTGCTGCGCGCCGGCGCGCGTGAGGCCGCGCGCGCCGACGGTCACGAGGACGAGCGCGAGCAGCCCGAGCCCGACGCCCGGGATCGTCAGCCACCAGGCGAGCTCGCCAATGATCGGCGCCTTGGCGCCGACCGAGGCGTCGAGGCTGACGCCGGGGGAGCCGTCGGCGTTCATCATCACGACGGACCACTCGCCCTTGCGGACGTTCCAGTCCAGCGGGTGGCCGTCAACCGAGGAGGCGGCCCAGAACGTCTGCGCGGCGGGCATGGCGGGACGAGCCTCGCCGGCGTGCCGGGTCTTGTCGAGCTTGAACGGGTCGAAGTCGAGATCGGCGATCTCTTCACGCTGGACCTGGTCGAGGTAGCGGTTGACGTCCTGCGTGCGGGCGATGCCGACGAAGGCGGGCTTGGCGGAGCCGGCGGAGCGAGGGTCGATGCGGACGCGCCCGAAGGTGTCCGTGGAGAAGAGCCAGTCCGGCACGTCCTGCTGGACGTCGAGGCTCTGCGTGGTGAGGGCGCGCGTCGGCGTGGAGTACGTGTGCGACGCCGACGTGTAGTAGCCGTTGGCGTCGGTCTTGTGCTCGCTGACCCAGAACAGGGCAGCGCCGGCGGCGATCAGGACGATCGCGAGGAAGGCGACGACGCCGCCGGTGACGGTCGTGAGGATCGGGCCCGTCCGGTCCCGAGTCGGTGCAGCGAATGGAGTGATGTTGGTGGCGTAGGTGGTCATGCCACCAAACTGCCCGACCACCGCCCCCGCGGCCAGAGGACTACCCGGGGTGCTGGGGTGTGGCTATCACGCGCACAGGAGGGTGATGAAGGCGTCGCTCTCGGTGCTGGACCCCTTGGTCGGGCCGAGATAGCGGTTCCCGCCGTCGCCTGCGCTCGCGGGCCGCGTGGTCGTGCGGGCGAGGTCGCGGACAAAGATCCCGCGCGCGCTGTTGCACTTCTGCGGCGACAGGTTCCACGCCTCGGAGGTGAACGCGACGCGTCGGCCGTCCCCCGAGATCGCCGGGTGGCTCGCGCTGCCCATGCCGGGCGGGCCGTCGAGCCCGTCGGCGCGCGAGACGAGCTGCGTGCGGCGCGCGCGCACGTCGTGGACGAACACCTGCGTCTGGCGTGTGCCGCCGGGGCGCGCCACGAACGCGACCCGGCGGCCGGTGCTCGACAGCGACGGCTCGAAGGCGAGGCCGGAGCCGGCCGGCGAGGCGATCGCCGCGACCGTCCCGCGCACGAGGTCGCGCACGACGACGTGCGACTCGCCGCCGGCGCCCGCGGCCGTGTAGGCGACGACCGTGCCGTGCGCGGACAGCACCGGCTCCCACGCCTCCTCGCCCGCCCCCGACGCCCGCCGCGTCCGGCCGCTGCGCAGGTCGCGGACGAACACCTCCGAGCGCTTCCCGGTCGCACGTGCGAGCGCGCTGAAGGCGAGGTGGCGGCCATCGGCCGACAGCCGCGGCTCATAGACCTCGCCGGCCATCCCGGCCGGCGCCGGCACGGCGCGCTCACGGCCGCTGCGGAGGTCGCGCACCACGACGCGGGTGCCGCCGTCCGGCCGGTCGGGGCGGTCGTAGGCCTCGTAGGCGATCAGCCGGCCGTCGCCGGAGATCGTCGGGTTGTAGGCCGAGCGCGAGACGGTGAGGTCGGGCGGGTGGCTGACCCGGATCGTGCGGCCGCTGCGCAGGTCGCGGGCGAGGACCTCCATGCGCCCGTACCGCTTGGCGAAGTTGAGGTTGCCGAGCGCGGACTCGAAGGCGACCCAGCGGCCGTTCGCTGACAGCGCCGGGTTGTAGTTCGAGCGCGGGTCGGCCGCCTCGCCGCTCGCCAGCGCCGGCGGCGCCGCGGCGCCGACCGTGCGCGCCATCACCGCGATCTCCCCGAGCCGCTTGGCGATCGCCAGCTTGGCCTGGTAGCTCTCGAACACGACCTCGCGGCCATCGTTCGAGAGCGCCGCGTTGTTGGAGTAGTTCGACGCGGTGGCCGGCGAGGAGCGCGGCGAAACCAGCGGCGGCGGGCCGTTGTAGCGCGTCTGCTGCAGCCAGCGTGGGAGCTGGCGCAGCTGGCGCGAGAGCAGGCGCCGCGCCTGCGCGGCTGGAATCGACTGGCGCGCCACGCCCTTGGCGGCGTACTCGCGCAGGGTCGCCGCCGCCTGCTCCTGCGCGTGGCCGCGCGGAAGGCCGTTGAGGCGGCAGATCTGCAGCGGGCTGAGCTCCGAGCGCCGCAGCGTCGACCACTCGGCGCGGCTGGCGACGCCGAAGATCGCCGTCGCGTGCGTCGGGATCGCCTCCTGGTGCAGCGAATGGAAGAACAGGTGCTGCGACAGGTGGCCCTGAGTCAGCGTGCGCAGCGCGCGCTTCTCGAGCAGCGCCAGCCGCGCCGGGTCGCGCAGCTGCCCGCGCCACGGCGCCACGAGCTCATGCGCCAGCGCCTGCGGTTCCCAGCCGTGCTCCTGCGCGAGCTGGGCCAGCGTCCGCGTGTCGTCGCGCAGCTGGCGCCAGACCACGCCGCGGTCGACGCCGAGCAGCGAGTACAGCCGCTCTTCGTCGTAGGGCAGCCAGTGCTGCATCACCCACTGCTCGCCCGGCAGCCAGTGCGGCGGCGAGCCCGCCGGAGCGTCGGAGTCCAGCGACGCGATCTGCGGCTTTGCGGGAAGCTGAACCTGCGCCGCGGCGGGCGTCGCGCTCGCCAGGAGGGCGAGGATCACAGCCGGCATGCGGGTGACCCGCATGCCGGCGAGCCTACATCAGCGCGCGAAGTCCGCGGGGCCGATGAGGTCGCGTTGAAGGGCCACGATCAGCGACTCCACCGTGGCGGGCGGGCGTTTCGGGAGCGAGGGTTCGGTCGGTGGCGCATGATGGGACGAGTATCTGCACGCCGCGCCTGCGGTCCCAGTGCGCCACCTCCCGGTCCGTGGTGTGGTCGGCCGTACCCCCTTCGCCCTAGCTGCCGGTGGAGACCTCGGACGACTCGCGCGTGAAGCGCGCCTGGCGCGGAGCGGCCGGATCGCCGGGCAGCTCGCCCTCGCCCTCGGCGGGCGTGAAGCGCTCGGAGGTCAGCAGCGTCGCGCCGGCGGCAGAGCCCGCGAACGCGGCGAACGCCCAGCCGTTGCCCTTGAGCCGGGGGAAGACGGCCTCGTCGACCGACGGGCGGCCGGGGCCGGCCTCGGTCAGCGTCAGCACCGCGGCGATCAGCGTGAGGTTGTACTCGTAGCCGCCGTTCGTGACCCACGGGCCCTTCTCGCCGTGGACCCTGCGGATGGCCGTGATCATCGTGCCGGTGATGAGGCCGGCGGCGACAGGGGTCAGCGCGCCGAGCGTGAGCAGCGCGCCGCCCGCGGCCTCGGCCGCGCCGGCAGCGGTCGCGTGGCGCCTGCCCGGCCTGAGGCCGAGCTTCTCGAAGAAGGCGCCGGTGCCGTCCAGCCCACGGCCGCCGAACCACCCGAAGAGCTTCTGCGTGCCGTGACCGACGAACAGCGGTCCGATGACAAAGCGGAGTGCGGTTCTGCCCAGGTCCATGCGGCCTCCCAGATCGATTGCGCCTGCAAGTACTTCGTTACCACCCTGTGCGCGATGGGAAACGGATCTCAGGCGTAGAATCGCCGCCGTGCCCGAGCCATCACTCCCCCTCACCGGCGGCTGCGGCTGCGGCGCCGTCCGCTTCGAGATCAGCGCGCCGCTCGCCGGCGCGGCGTACTGCCACTGCACCCGCTGCCAGCACCGCAGCGGCGCCGCCGCGGCCCCATCGGCACGGCTTGCGCCGGGCTCGTTCGCGATCACCGCGGGCGAGGAGCATCTGCACGCCTGGTCGCCCGGCGGCGGGGGCTTCGACAAGGTCTTCTGCGGAGAGTGCGGGTCCGCCATCCTCGCCGCGGACCCCGAGAGCGGCGAGGCCAGGATCGTGCGCTTCGGCGCGTTCGACGACGACCCGGGCGTGCGGCCGACCGCACGCCAGTTCGTCGCCTCCGCCGCGCCGTGGGAGCCGATCCCCGACGACGGGCTCCCACGTTTCGACGAGCGCATGCCCGCCGAGGGTTAGGATCGCGGCATGTCCGATGCCGCCCCCTTCACCGGCCTGCGCTACGACGAGATGCCGTCCCTCTGGGACGGGTTCGCGAACCTCGTCCGCCCCGGCCTCGGCCTCTCCGCATTCGGGGCCAATGTCATGAACCTGCCGCCCGACTACGAGACGAAGGCGCACGACGAGAGCGAGAGCGGCCAGGAGGAGCTCTACGTCGGCCTCGCCGGCTCGGGCGCCGTCGTGGTCGGCGAGGAGCGCCTCGCGCTCGATCCGGAGCGTGCCGTGCGCGTCGCCCCCGGCACGACGCGCACGCTCGCCAGCGGCCCAGAGGGGCTGCGCGTGCTGATCGTGGGCGGCGTCCCCGGGGAGGCCTACGCCGCCCCGGAGTGGTCGAGCAACTAGCGCGCCAGCGCGTGGTACTCGGGGTTGGGCATCTGCCCGGTCGCGAGCGCCACGCGGTTCGTGAAGTTGTACATCGCGGCGACCTCGATCACGTCCCACGCGTCGGTGTCCGAGAGCCCGTGCCCGCGCAGCTCGTCGAGCTCGTCCTCGGTGCACTCGAGCGGCGACAGCGTGAGTCGCTCGGCCATCGCGCAGATCGCGCGCTGACGGTCGCTCAGGCCGGCGGCGCGGCGCCAGTCGAGCGTGATGCGGTCGGCCATCACCGCGTCGCCCCAGGCCTCGCGCAGCGCCGCGCCGTGCGCGACGAGGCAGTAGAGGCAGCCGTTCGCCATCGAGACGACGACCGCGATCATCTCGCGCTCCGCCGCGCTCAGCCCCGGCGTCTCCTCGTGCAGCAGTCGGAAGTGCGCGAACCACGCCGACAGCCGCTCGGGGCGGAACGCGTACGTACGGAAGACGTTGGGCACGAAGCCGATGCGCTCGCGCGCCTTGCGGAACAGGCCCTGGAGCTCGGGCGGGAGGTCGGCCTCGTCGGGGACGGGGAACCAGGAGATGCGGTCCGTGGCGGTATCCATCGCCGCAGTGTGGCAACTTGCCCCCAGCGTGTTCGCGCTGCCGAGCGTGCAGTGACGCAGAAGCTGTCCGGCGGCGAGGCGCAGCGCGTCCGCTTCGCGCTCGCGCTGGTGAGCGACCCCGCGCTGCTCGTGCTCGACGAGCCGACCACGGCGACGGACGTCGAGAGCCGCCGCGCCTTCTGGGCCACCATGCGCGAGTTCGCCTCGCGCGGGCGCACGATCATCTTCGCCACGCACTACCTCGAAGAGGCCGACGCCAACGCCGACCGCGCGGTCCTGATGGCCGTCGGCCGCATCGTGGCCGACGGCCCGACGACCGAGATCCGGGCGATGGTCGGCGGCCGCACGATCCGCGCGACGCTGCCCGACGCCGAGCTCTCCGAGCTCGAGAACCTCCCCGGCGTGACCCACGCCGAGCGCCACGGCGAGGCCGTGGTGCTGAGCTGCGCCGACTCCGACGCGGCGATCCGGGCGCTCCTGGACAGCTGCCCCGCGGCCCGCGACATCGAGATCGCCGGCGCCGGGCTCGAACAGGCCTTCCTCGAACTGGCTGCGAGCACCCCATGACCGCCGCCATCGCCTCCACCCGCTTCGAGCTGCTGCGCGCGTTCCGCAACCGGCGCTTCTTCTTCTCGCTCGGCTTCCCGCTCGTGCTCTACCTCCTGATCGCGGGACCGAACGGCAACGAGGACGACATCGGCGGCAGCGGGATCCCCGCCCGCCTCTACTTCATGGTCGGCCTGGCCGCCTTCGGGACGATGAACGGCGTGGTGGCGGGCGGCGCGCGGATCGCCGCCGAGCGGTCGCGCTGCTGACGCTCGTGGTCCTCTACGCGGCCGGGATCGCGCGCGGCGCGCAGATGCCCAGCCACGCTGACTGGAGATGACCGGCCTGCTGCTGCTCGGTCTGCTGCCGTTCGCGGCGCTCGGCATCGCGCTCGGCCACCTGCTGACGGTCGACTCGCTCGGCCCCGTGATCGGCGGCACGACGGCGCTGCTGGCGTTCCTGGGCGGCGTCTGGTTCCCGCTCGGCGACGGCTTCATGGGCGACATCGGGCGTGGCCTGCCGTCCTACTGGCTCGTGCAGGCCGGTCACATCGGGATCGGCGGCGAGGGCTGGAGCGCGACCGGGTGGGCCGTGATGACGGCCTGGACCGTGGCGCTCACCATCCTCGCCGTGCAGGTCTACCGGCGCGACACCGGGAAGCGGTAGCGCGATCCGCGTCCACGTCAGCATGGGATGGCTCGGCGAGGAGCCGCTGGCCGGGCGCCCGACGCTCGAGAAGGTGCGCATCCGGGCTGGTGTCGCGCTCGGCGTGTTGTTCCTCGCCGGGCCGATCTCTGACCTCGGAAACGACTCGCTCACGACGACGCGAGCCGTCGCGCTCGGCATCGGCATGGCGCTGTTCATCGCGGTCTACATGTCGCTCCTGCCGCCGGCGCGCTGGCTGTCCCGCCGTGGGGCGCCGGCCGTCCTCGGCGCGCTCGCGCTGCTGCCCGCGATCGCCGTCGTGCTGCTCGTCGCCGGCGCGCTGGACTCGTTCACCGCGTTGTTCGTCTACGTGGCCGCCGCCACCGGGATGCTGCTGCCGCCGCGCCTCGCCGCCGTCGTGATCGCGCTGGCGGGCGTCGGCGTCGGGGTCCTGGGCGCGGCACGCGGCGACGACGACGCCGCGATCGCGGCGACGGTGCTGACCGTCGTGTCGATCGGCGCGCTGATGGGCGCGTTCGGCCGCGTGACCCGGGTCAATGCCGAGCTGCGCCAGACGCGCGAGGAGCTGGCGACGCTGGGCGTCGCCGACGAGCGGCTGCGGATGGCCCGCGACCTGCACGACCTCCTCGGCCACAGCCTGCCCGACCCCGGCGGCAGCGGGCTCGACGGCCTGCGCGAGCGCGCGCAGCGGGTGCGCGGCACGCTCGAGGCCGGAGCGCGGCCGGACGGCGGCTTCCGGCTGCGCGTCACCGTCCCCCTGCCCGAGTCATGATCGCCGAGGACCAGGCGATGGTCCGCGGAGCGCTCGCGAGCCTGCTCGCGCTCGAGGACGACACCGCGGCCGGCATCGCCGCCACGCTGCACCTCTCCGAGGGCACGGTCCGCAACTACCTCAGCGGGGCGATCCAGAAGCTCGGCGCCCGCACCCGCCAGGAGGCGATCGCGCACGCGGTCGAGAAGGGGTGGCTGTGATCCAGCTCGGGTCGCGGCCGTCGACCTCGGCGCGCGACCCGCGCGGCTCAGGTGATCGTGAAGCCGCCGTCGACGGCGAGCGTCTGGCCCGTCACGTAGCCGCCCGCGTCGCTCGCGAGAAAGATCAGCGCGGCGGCGAGCTCCTCGGCGTCGCCGACACGGCCGGCGATGATCCGCGTGAGCTGCTGCTCCATGTACTTCTCGCCGAGCTGGTCGCTCATCTCCGACTCGAACCAGCCGGGCGCGAGCGCGTTGACGCGGATCCCCTTGCGGCCGGTCCACTGCTGGGCGAGGTCGCGCGTCAGCCCGATCAGGCCGGCCTTGCTCGCGGAGTAGGCCGCCTGCGGCAGCCCGGCCGTCGTCAGCCCGAGCACGCTCGAGATGTTCACGATCGAACTGCCCGGCTCCATCACCGCGGCGGCGCGCTGCGCCATCCAGTAACAACCGTGGAGGTTGATGTCGAGCACCTGGCGGAACTGGTCCGGGGACTCCTTGGACGCCGGCACCGCGGTCCCGACGCCCGCGTTGTTGACGAGGATGTCGACGCGGCCCAGGTCCTTCATCGTCGTGTCGACAAGCTCCTGGCAGCTGTCGGGGTCCGATACGTCGGCGCGCACGACGATGGCGCGCCGGCCGGCGTCCTCGACGAGCTTGCGCGTGTCCTCGAGCTTCTCGACGCGCCGGGCGCCGAGGGCGACGTCCGCGCCGGCCTCGGCGAGACCTCTGGCGAACGCGACGCCGAGGCCCGACGAGGCCCCGGTGACGATGGCGACTCTTCCTTCCAGGCTGAAGCGGTCAAGGATGGGCACGCCTGGTCGCGTACCCGGCCGGGTCCGGGCTCACGCTCAGGCGGGCGCGGCGAGCTCGTCGGCCAGCCGGCGCAGGAGCGGGTCGAGCTCCGGGTTCTCGTCCGGCTCCCAGTCTGCGACCAGCATCCGCAGGCCGTCGGTGCGCGCGGCCACGAGGCGGTCGCGCATCGCGTGGCCCGCGGGCGTGGGGCGGTCGCCGTCGAGCAGCCCGGCGGCGCGCAGCTCCTCCACCGCCGCCGCCAGCCGGCCCGCGTCGACGTGCGGCAGCGCGGCGGCCTCGCTGACCGTGATCGGGTCCGACGCGCCGAGGCGAAGGAGCGCCCACGAGGCGCTCGGAGACAGCTCGACACCGGCGCGCGAGACCGTCTCGGCCATGAACTCGAGCGTGCGCTCGCGGCCGACGCTGCGGCTCAGCGTGCGTGCCAGCTGGCTCATCGAGTCGGTGTCGACCGGCGCGCCGAGCGACTCCCCGATGCTCGTCTCGACCGTCTTGCGCAGCGGCCGCTCCTCGATGAACCACGACAGCGCGAACGCGAACGCCACCACGACCGTGGCGACGAGGAACACCACCTGCAGCGCATCGGTGAAGGCCGAGATGTAGGCGTCGTGCACGGGCTTCGGCAGCCGCCCGATCGCCGACGGGTCGAGCCCGCCCACCGTCGCGGCGCCGCCGGCGCCCGCCAGCTCGGCAGTGAGGCGGCCCGAGAAGATCGCGCCCAGCACGGCGGTGCCGAGCGAGCCGCCGATCGAGCGGAACAGCGTCGAGCCGGACGTCGCCACGCCGAGCATCTCGTAGGGCACCGCGTTCTGGACGGCCAGCACCAGCACCTGCATCACCATCCCGAGGCCCAGGCCGAGCACGAGCATGTGCAGCGCCGCCACCCCCGACGACGTCGTCTCGTCCAGCGAGGACAGCAGCCACATGCCGAGCGTGGCGATCGCCGTCCCCGCGATCGGCCACACCTTGTAGCGCCCCGTGCGCGTGATGATCTGGCCGGAGATGATCGACGACACCAGCAGGCCGCCCATCACCGGCAGCAGCTGCAGGCCCGAGGCGGTCGGCGAGAGCCCGCGCACGATCTGCTGGAACAGCGGCAGGTAGGTGAGCGCGCCGAACAGCGCGAAGCCGACGACCATCGCCACCGCGCTCGTCACGATGAACACGCGGTTGCGGAACAGCATCGGCGGCAGGATCGGCTCGGCCGCGCGGCGCTCCACGAAGCTCAGCCCGACGAGGCAGCCCACGCCGACCACGCCCATGAGCACGATCTCCGGCGACGCCCAGTCGTACGTGTTCCCGCCCAACGAGGTCAGCAGGATGATCCCGCTCAGCCCCACGGCCAGCAGCGCCGTCCCCGCGAAGTCGATCTCGTGGCGCCGGCGCTCGCTGACGGACGGCAGGGTGACCGCGAGCACGGCCAGCGCGGCGATCCCCAGCGGCAGGTTGACGTAGAAGATCGAGCGCCACGAGATGTGGGTCGTGAGGAAGCCGCCGATCAGCGGGCCGGCCACACTCGACACGCCGAACACCGCGCCGAACAGCCCCGAGTACCTGCCCCGCTCGCTCGGCGGCACGACGTCGCCGATCGCCGCCTGGGCGCTCACCATCAGCCCGCCGCCGCCGAGCCCCTGGATCGCCCGGAACGCGATCAGCTCGGTCATCCCCTGCGCCAGCCCGCACAGCGCCGACCCGGCGAGGAAGAGCACGAGCGCGCCCTGCAGGACGACCTTGCGCCCGAAGAGATCACCGAGCTTGCCGTACAGCGGCGTCACCGACGTGACCGCCAGCAGGTACGCCGTCACCACCCACGACAGGTGCTCGAGCCCGCCCAGCTCGCCGACGATGGTCGGCAGCGCGGTCGAGACGATCGTCTGATCCAGCGACGCGAGCAGCATCACCAGCATCAGGCCGCTGACGACGACGAGGATGCGGCGACGGTCGGCGGGCGCGGCCATCCGGGCATCTTGCACTCCGGCTCAACCCCGCGCGGTGAGCCACGAGCGCCCGGGCGCCGTATCGACGGGCGTGGAGCACGTCTGGGACTATCCCCGCCCGCCGGCCGTGGAGGCCTGCGCCCGCCGCGTCCGGCTGGAGCTCGGCGGCGAGCTGATCGCCGACTCGACGCGGGCGCTGCGCGTGCTGGAGACCAGCCACCCGCCGACCGTGTACCTGCCGCCCGGCGACGTGCGCGGCGACCTCCTCACCGCGAGCGATGCGCGCTCCACCTGGTGCGAGTTCAAGGGCGCCGCGCGCTACTTCGACGCGACGGCCGGCGGCCGGCGCGTCCATGCCGTCGCCTGGAGCTTCCCCGACCCGATCCGCGGCTACGAGGCCCTGCGCGACCACCTCGCCTTCTACCCCGGCCGCGTCGACGCGGCGTGGATGGACGACGAGCAGATCCACGCCCAGGAGGGGGACTTCTACGGCGGGTGGATCACCGCCGACCTCGTCGGCCCGTTCAAGGGACCGCCGGGCACGCTCGGCTGGTGAGCGGGTCAGACCAGCGCTGAGTCGACGCGGGGCGCGAGCCAGTCCGCGTCGACGTCCATCGGCTCCGCGAAGTAGTAGCCCTGCCCGAGGTCGCAGCCGATCTCGCGCAGCATGTCCAGCTGGGCGCGGGTCTCGACGCCCTCGGCGACGACCTTGAGGCCGATGGTCTTGGCCAGGCCGGCGATCAGGCGCACGAACGCCGCGTCGTGGTCCGAGAAGGCAAGGCCTTCGACGAACTCGCGCGCGATCTTCAGGGAGTCCAGGGGCAGGTGCCGCAGGTAGCTGAGCGACGAGTATCCGGTGCCGAAGTCGTCGAGCGCGATCTGCACGCCGAGGTCGCGCAGCTGCTGCAGCGTCTCGACGCCGCGCACGGCGTCCTTGACGAGCAGCGACTCGGTCACCTCCAGCACGAGCCGGCCCGGGGCGATGCCGGTGCGCTCGAGCACCTCCGTGATCGTCGCGAGCAGGTCGGGCTGCTCGAGCTCGATCGCCGACAGGTTCACCTGCACCTGGAGCCCGGCGTGGCGTTCGGCGACGCGCGCGCACGCCTCCTCGAGCACGTAGCGCCCGAGCGGCACGATCAGGCCCGTGCTCTCCGCGAGGGGGATGAACTCGAGCGGGGGAATGCGGCCACGGCCCGGGTGGTTCCAGCGCGCGAGGGCCTCGACCGACCGGGTCTGGCCGGTGGCGAGATCGATGATCGGCTGGTACTGGACGACGATCTCGCGCTCCGCGATCGCGCGCTCGAGCTCGGCCTTGAGGCCGTGGCGCCGGATGATCGAGTCGCGCATCGCCGGCGCGAAGACCGCGAAGCGCCGCTTGCCGCCCTCCTTGGCGTCGTACATGGCGACGTCGGCGTCGCGCAGGAGCTCCTCGGCGCGCGTGCGCGCCGTGCCCGTGGCGATGCCGATGCTGAGGCTGACGTTGATGAGCTCCTCGCCGGCGACGACCGGCAGCGCGAAGGACCGCAGCGTCCGCTCGGCGAGCTCGACCGCGCCCCGCTCGGCCGCCGCGGGACGGCGGATGAGGACGGCGAACTCGTCGCCGCCGATCCGTGCGACGACGTCGTGGTCGCGCAGCGAGCTCGTCAGCCGCGAGGCGACGCCGCTGAGCAGCTCGTCCCCGACGGCGCGCCCCAGCGTGTCGTTGACGCCCTTGAAATCGTCGAGGTCGATGAACATCACGGCCACCTCGCCCGCCGCGTGCGGCTCGAGCGCCTCGCGCACGTGCTGGCTGAACAGGGAGCGGTTGGCGAGCCCGGTGAGCGGGTCGTGCTGGGCCTGGTGCTGGAGCTGGTCCTGCAGGTCCCGCAGCTCGGCGACGGCCTGCTCGAGGCGGTCGTACTGCAGCGCGGCGCTCGCGTTGGCGGCCAGCGTCTCGAACAGGGCCCGGTCGCCGTCCGGGAAGCCGCGTGCAAGCCCGAAGCGGTTCGCGAGCATGATCGTGCCGATCACGCGATCCTCGCCGCGCAGGACGCCGAGCATGCCGTGCCGGACGCCCCGCTGCTGGAGGTAGGCGTCGAGCGTCGCGGGGAACGGCAGCGTCAGCGCCACCGCCCCGTCCGAGCCCGCTGCGCAGGTGCGCAGCGCGACGGCTGCGGCCGCGTCCACGGGCGCCAGCGCCTCGCGAGCGCTGCCCGGGCCGCCGCCGGCGCGCAGCGGCGCGCCGCCGTCGGCCGCGAACAGGATGACCTCGGCCTGCTCGGCGTGAAAGGCCTCGAGCGCACCCTCGAGCAGACCCTCCAGTGCGACCGCGACCTCGGGCGACTCGGACAGGTTGCGGTTGGCCTCGGCGAGAAAGTCGGCCTTCTCGTGGCCCTCGACCTCGCGGACGTAGGCACGGGACCCGACGATCGCGCCCAGGATCAGGACCAGCAGCAGCGGCGTCGCCTCCGGCCGCTCGATCCAGACGATGCCGACGACGAGGGCCATGATCGTGCCGGTCATCGTGACCACCAGGTCCATGCCGAACATCTGGCGCACCTGATCGCGGGAGACGTGGCCCTCGGTCAGCATCATCGCGGCGAGGATCTGCACGATCGCCAGCACGCCCCCGATCTGGGTCGCCGCGATCACGGCGCCCCACGTGATCCACCCGAAGGCCGGGTCGGCGGACGCGGCGAGGTGCACCACGAGGATCAGCACGGCGGTCATGAGCGCGTACTGCGCGAGGTTGAAGGCGAGCTTGACCGGCGGCATCCCGCGCAGCAGCGCGCCGACCAGCAAGCCGGCCAGCACGGCGAAGAAGGCGTGCGTGCCGCTCGCGAAGACGAGCGCGAGCGTCAGCGGGACGTCGGTCAGCGTGAACGCGTGCGTGGCGCGCCGGAACTGCAGCTCGATCGGCCAGCGTTCGGTGACGACCACCATGGCGCCGAGCGCCCACCACGCGATCTCGGGGCGCTGGATCGCTTCCTCATGGCGGATCCAGAGCAGGTACAGGGCGACCGCGAACGCGCCGATCGCGGCGCTCAGCCACCACACCGGCTCGATCGCGGACAGCTTCCGCCTGGCCGCTACGGGCACGAGGCGCATCGCGTCCACTGCGCCCTGGTCCACTGGGCCCGGGTCCACTGCGCGCGTGTCCACTGGGCCCTGGTCCACTGGGCGCGCGTCCACTGCGCCCGCGTCCACTGGGCCCTGGTCCACGTGGCGCGTGTGGGGTCGACTCCGGCGTCGACGAGCACCTGCTTGACGAGGAGGTTCGGCGCCAGGCCCTGGTTGGCTCCGGCGCCCGGGTCGGCCGACAGCGCGCGCGACACGTCCAGCTCCCGCAGCCCGCCGGCGCTCGCGGCAGCAGCGGCAGCGGCCGCGGACGCCGTCGCGCAGTGCGGGGCTGTGATCGTGTCGTTGATCAAGGTGACCGCGCCGTTGCGGGCCAGCGCCCGGCCGTTGAGCGTGACGCCGTCGTTCATCGTGATCGACGTCAGGGCCAGGATGTTCCCGGCGAAGTCCGTGGTCGTGCCGAGCGTCGCCGAGCTGCCGACCTGCCAGAAGACGTTGCAGGCCTGCGCGCCGCCGGCGAGCTTCACGCGGCTCGCCGACGCGCTGATGAGCGTGGAGCCGGCCTGGAAGACGAAGACGGCATTGGGATCGCCCTCCGCGTCGAGCTCGAGGTCGCCGGTCAGCGCCAGCGACGACCCGGACCGGTAGACGCCGGGCGTGAGCTTCAGCCCGCCGAGGTCCGCCGGAGCGGGCGTCGGAGGCGTCCGTCCCACGGCGTCGTCATAGGCGGTGGTGAGGTCGGCCTTCGCCTCGAGGGCGACCGGGTTGGCGGCCTGGGTCGTCCCGTTGACGGTGCCGGGCGGGAAGCCGGTCACCGCGGTGCCGGGGGACAGACCGAGATCGCCGTTGATCGTCGAAGGGCCGGTGTTGGTCACCGTCGAGCCGGCCAGCACCGCGAAGCGGTCGGCCGTCCCGAGCCCGACCGGCGGGGGACCGGCGGGGGCGACCGGGAGCGGGCGACCCACGGGGGCGGACGGGCGGGCCGCGGTGGGGTTGGTGTGCGCCGTCAGGAGCGCCTTGACCTCGTCGGGGTTGAGCTCGGGGCGCGCCTGCAGGAGGAGCGCCGCGGCGCCCGAGACGACCGGGGCCGCCGCGGAGGTGCCCCCGATGCGCATGTAGTTGCCGAGGACGCAGTGCGGGCAGAGGGTCTCGAATGCGCTCCCCATGGCCAGCGGCGCGACCATGTGCGCGCCCGGGGCGAGCACGTCGGGCTTGGCGACGCCGTCCTGGGTGATGCCGCGGCTCGAGAACTCCGCCAGCGCGTCGTCGCCTGGATCGACGGTGTTGAGCTCGTCGGTCGCGCCGACGGAGATGACGTACGGGTCGTTGCCCGGGGGGTAGCGGACGGCGTCGGCCGCGTCGCCGCGGTTGCCCGCGGCGGCGACGACGACGATGCCGGCGTGCCACGCGAACTCGACGGCGGCGTCGAGCGGGTCATTGAGGTAGGAGGCGGGCGTGTCCGAGCTCACCGAGAGGTTGATGACGCGGATGTTGAGCTCATCCTTGTGCTCGACGGCGAACTCCAGCGCGCCGATGACGTCGAGCACGGTCGAGTAGCCGTCGTCGTCGGCGACCTTGAGCGCGACCAGGTCGGCCTCGGGGGCGATACCGACGTAGGCGCCGCGCGCCGGGTCGGCGGCAGGGCGGTTGAACGAGTTGCCCGCGATGATGCCGGCGACGTGGGTGCCGTGGCCGATGTCGTCGCCAGGGCGGGTCGTGCCCGGGATGGCCAGCACGTTGGCCGCGATGCGCGAGCTGCCGTCGGCGTTCTCGAAGTCCGGCATGTCGCCGCTGATGCCCGAGTCGATGACGGCGACGCCGACGCCCTTGCCGGTGATGCCGGCCGCCCACAGCTTGTCCGCGCCGACGGTCTTTGGATAGTTCGTCGCGAGGCTGCCGCCGCCGACGCCGTTGGCGTGGATGCGAGCGTTGAGCGTGACGTTGAGGATGCGCTTGCTCCGCAGCAGCGTCCGCGCCCGGCGAGCCGGGAGCCGGACGGCGAAGCCGTTGATGGCCGGGAGCCGCTCCGTCACACGGCCGCCGTGGGAGCGCACGAGCGCGCGGGCCCTCCGTTCGGAGACGCCCGGGTCGAACTGGGCGATCGCCACGACCTTGCGGCGCGGATGCTGCTTGGCCACCGACACGAGGCGCGCATGGGCGGACCGGGACGCCTGGGCCACAGGCGCGCTCGCCGCGAACGGAACCGAGGCGGCGATCAGTGCCGCGACGACCCTTGCGCGCCGGCGGCGCGTCGTGTGACCGAACAAACTCAGAGCACCTCCGTGTGCGCCTCAAAGGAAAAACACAAATGCAACGTGCTTCCTCCATCGGCGGCATTCGGCCAGCCGATAGCCAACTAGACGGATGATGCGTTCAGGCGAGCCACTAGCCTTCTCGTGAGTGGAGACCGGACCCGAGCCGAGGCTGGGCGTCGCCTCGCGGATGCGGCTCGGGTTCGCGCTCGCCGGCGCGATCATCGTGATCTCTGCCGCGGGCGCGACCGTCGGCGTCGGCATGGTCCAGGTGCACCACGTCGCCCGCACCCTGCACGACTTCGGGCACACCGAGCCGTTTCGGCAGGGAACGATCACGGCACCTCCCGCCGGCAAGCCGCAGACGCTGCTGCTCGTCGGTTCCGACCGGCGCTACGGCGATGCGCGTGGCGACGCGCGCTCGGACACGCTGATGGTGATCCGGCTCGACCCGAAGCAGAAGGCCACGACCGTGGTGTCGATCCCGCGCGACCTGCGCGTGACGATCCCCGGCCACGGCATCGACAAGGTCAATGCTGCCTACGGGGAGGGCGGGCTGGACCTGACCACCCGCACCGTGACGGAGCTGCTGAGCTCGCCCGGCAACCGCTTCCGGGTCAACCACGCGATCGCGGTCAACTTCAAGGGCTTCCGCGAAGCGGTCGACATCGTCAACTGCGTCTACATCGACGTCGACCGCCGCTACTACCACTCGAACCTCGGCGTGCCGATCGGCCAGCGCTACGCGGAGATCGACGTCCAGCCCGGCTACCAGAAGCTCTGCGGGCAGCGCGCGCTCGACTACGTGCGCTTCCGCCACCTGGACAACGACATCGTCCGCGCCGACCGCCAGCAGGGCTTCCTGCGCGAGGCGAGCGCCCAGCTGAGCACGAGCAGCCTGTTGCGCAACCTCAACCCGCTGGTCAAGGCCTTCGCGAAGGCCACGTCGTCGGACGCCAACCTGCAGACCAGCCGCGGCATCCTGCGGCTGCTCCGGCTCGCGGCCTCATCCACCGGGCGGCCCGTGCGCCAGATCCGCTTCCCCCACACCTTCGTGCAGAGCGCTCCGGCCGCGACACCGCCGACGGCGCAGGGCCCGCTGGGCGCGCCCGCGCCGCCGATCGGGCTGGGCGACTACGTGACGGCGACGCCGGAGCAGATCCAGCGGGCGGTCCGCCAGTTCCTCCATCCGCCCGCCGCCCGCCGCCCCAAGCCGACGCACCCGGCGACGAGGAAGCGCAGCGGCAAGCGGCGCACCCGCGTCAGCGCGGCGAGCTACCGGCTCGTCGACGCGCTCGCGGCGGCGAAGGCGATCGTCCGCCCGGCGCTCACGTCGCGGCGGTTCAAGCTGCCCGTCTACGCACCGGCGTGGCTCACGCCGCGCGGCCGCTATCCGGCGAGCACGGGCGTCGCGCCCGCTCCACGGCTGTACGCGCTCGCCGACCGCGGCGGCCGCCGCCACCAGGCCTACCGGCTGGTCGTCGCGGAGAACGAGACGGAGGGGCAGTACTACGGCGTCGAGGGCACGAGCTGGCAGACCCCGCCGATCCTCGACGGCACGCACTCGGCCCAGCGGATGGCCGGGCGCACCTGGGTTTCGATTGCCGGCAATCTGCCGAAGAATGGACCAGTGTGGGCC